>NZ_CP107255.1:348986-697972 GCF_029232205.1 Candidatus Nanohalovita haloferacivicina
TATTTCCACTATACGGAATACCGAGCAGGTAGGCCTTGCTAACGAGTACAGGGTACTACAGAAAAGAAAGATCGACCAGCTGACAACAGTAGCAGATGACGATCTAAACTACAGTATTTTCACTGACTCATTTAACCTGGAAAATGACTACAGGATGCGTTTTACGTGGTTCCCTGTAATAACAACCACAAAATCATTCACTAGGACACAGTCTCCACCAGAAATACAAGAGCCAGCTGACTTCAATTTCGGAAGCTACGACGACGCAGACAATACAGTACATTATAACACCTATGAGTTCATGTCTACAAAATACTGCTTCCTGACAGTCTCTCACAACGGCGTATACGACACAGTCTACAAAACAGAATACAACAGCTCCAGCATATACCCATGCGAATTCAATACAGACACTGTTCGCGTGGGCGCAGGAGGCCCAATCACCTTATCAGGATACCAGTTCAGAATAGAGGAAATACAGAACAGGCCTGACCAGCAGGGATCTATGTTTATACTGAGAAGACAGATACGTACTTTTGGCGCATCCTTTGATAGAAACGCCAGAACAATCAAACTTAACAGGTATGCGGTTTTAGATGCAAAAGGAGAAATACAACCGCTAAGAATAGAGGTGTGGGCATGGTAAGTAGAAAAGGAGCAGGATATGCAATTGAACTAATGGTATCAATATTTGTATTACTGGCCTTTGCAGCAGGAAGCTTCAATATTCCTGAAAATCAGGACTGGTCCAGCTATCAGGAAGAGATAGCAGCTCAGGATCTCAGCTACTCTCTGAAGAGGACAGGCCACACTACTCATTTCCTGAAAAACAGTGAGACAGGATCTCTGAAAACTGCAATTCAAACAATCTCCGCCAGGGATATGCAGGTCTCTGGAACAGTTTCAAATCTTCCTATCCTCGAAACAGTGGTAGGATATCACACACTGCCCAAGAGAAGATATCCTAATCAGGAACTTCAGAACACGATAACCGACTGTTCGGGAGACCTGGATGAACTGGAAAGCGAAGTCGAGTCCGGAGTTCCGATACTACAGACAGATCCTGGAAACTCGAGAGAAGGCCTTCATGACGTAACGCTGTACGTCGGGGACACAGATCCAAAAGTATCGGGAGGATTCAACGGCAACACAGATTACGATACTGTGTGGGTTGATAACGGAACAGAATGCCAGTTCACCTCAGATCAAGGCCCATTCTACCTTGAGGACTTCTTCCTATGGGGGAACACAACAGAAGACACGCCAGACACATACTACGATATCAAATCAATCAACTCCAATGAAATACAGCTTTACAAAGCAGATCAGCCTGTAGAAATGCAAAAAATGCTTTCCAACAGAGTTAACGGCATAAAAACACAGACATCTGTTGATACGCTAGCTTTAAACAACGCAAATCTCTCAAATTACGATATACTAGTATTCAGGGAAGAAGAATCGCTGGATGATATCCAGAACTCAAGAACAAAAATAGAAGACTTCATGAATAGAGGATCTGTTCTACTGCTGATGAACTTGCAGGAGACAGATACCAATCACCCATTCGTAGAGGATGTAGGCCTTGAATGGACCTCCTTAAGTCAGGGAGATAAAACCACTAGCTGCCCTCACACAGGAGATGTCGTAATCGATGGATCAAACTCGCCATGCACATTCGGGCCAGGAAAACACTTCATGAACAGCCTGGAAATACAGGCAACAGGTCAGGTAAACATAAATAGCCAGCCAAGAGCATGTGAAAACATTTTCAGAGGAAGAGGATGCAACGAAACTGACTACGCTCAGTACTCTCCGAAACTGGTTGTGGAAGGCCCGGTAAACATAGAAGGAACCATAAACGGCGTAGGAGAAGGATTCCAGGCAGACTCTGGAGGACCTTACGGCCCAGGAGCAGGCTCAAACGGGAGCGATGCTGGTGGCGGAGCCTACGGGGGCGATGGAGGAGGCCCTGGAGGCGGCGATGAGTATGGATTGAGCTTTGGTGCTGACAGACTTGGATCTGCAGGAGGATATGACACTGATGGGTTCTACGGTGGAGATGGCGGTGGCAGCGTCTGGATTCAGAGCGAGAGCTTCAGTCTAACCGGACAAATTAATGTGGATGGAGAAGATGGAGCCAGCGATGCTGGTGGCGGAGCTGGTGGAAGCGTAAAAATACAATCAGATGAAGTATCCGGCACAGGAGATATCACTGCTAACGGCGGAGACTCATCTTCAAGCGGCGGTGGTGGTGCAGGAGGCCGAGTACTGGTAAAAAGTGGTTCAGGAGATAACAACTTTAATATTGAAACAGCAGGAGGCTCCGGAGTCTCTACAGCGTCAGGAGGCTCGGTTGAAAGCCCTCCAGGAATACCAGAGCTAGATAACATGATCGCAGGATTCACAACCACGGTCTCCGATGAAGCAGATTCCTACTTCAAAGGCCTGAACGGAGATCAGAGAAAGATTTCACTGGTTCCTGGAGGCTGGATAAAATCAGGCGGAGCAGAAACCGTGACCTCGGATGAAAACTTTTTGTACACAATCAACCAAAGATACAACTCCAACGACTGGAACGCTACCTCAAGAAACATGAACTATCTCTCATCAAGGCCTCCAGGAGCACCACAGGGAGACCTATACTCTGAAGACGTTCTAACATTCCCTGGCCCAGCCTGCAACGGAAACACATCCTGTGAAGTTGTAAATACCTGCCTAGGCAACTGTGGATCAGATAGAATAAGAGGCCTGAACGTGGACTTTGATGAGGACGATGACTACAGTGATCCAGGAGAAGGCCCTTTCCTCCAGAGTGAGAGAGTGGTGATCGCCAACAGAAGCTACCGTGTATCTTTCAACCATAGCTCTGCATGTAACGACGGAAGAGACTGTGCGGGATTTGTGTTTGCTGGCTCAGATGAGATAGAGCTAATTAACCATAGAACTGATTTCGAAGGATTTCAGGGCCAGAGACTTGCTAGAGCAGCTTATGAGCAAGAATTTGAAACAGATGATCTTAAGACATTGGCCTCGACTATTTACTGGTTGAGAGGAGATCAGCTAACATTTTCGCAGGAAGATCAACCTGAATACTCCACAGGAGTGGTAGGAAGCGTCAAGGAAGAGGTATTTATGCCCTACAAACTGAATCTAAGGTGGTCTAATGAGTAAAAGAAGTAAAGGCCAGTTCATGGTTATCTCGTCTATAATAATCAGCCTTATTCTAATGGCGACATCTGCTGCAATCACGGATGTTCAAAAGGAGAAGCATACTCCAACGGATAGAGGGCAGTATGTTCAGATGATTAAGAATGAAGCTAAGGAGGTGGATGCAGGCAATCCTAAAGATATCAGAAACTTCAATAAAATGGTGAACTCCATCGATAAGTATACAGTTAATTCTCAGTACTGGAACAGGGATTCGGCAACAGACTGCTTTAATGTAACAATGAGAAGCTCGGATACCGATTTCGATCTAGGTTGCGTGCCTATTGATTGAACTTTCTGATAAATTCAACTTCATCCTCTTCAAGCTCCAGTTCCTCTATAACCTCGCTATCACCGCTCTCTATCATTTCAGCTATGAAAGGCAGCTCTCTAACAGACTCACGTCCAGAAATATGAAGTTTCTCTCCTAGCTTGGAAGATATAGATTTCAACTTGTTCCTAGAAGCTCGAGACTGACCCATCTTCTTAATCTTCGAAGGATACTGATACTTGGTCCAACCACTGTACTTTTCGGCCTTGCTCAACGCAACACCAACAGTTGAGAAACTGTAGACATACTTCAGAAGCTTCCAGTTCTGGCTCTTCATAATCCTGCCGTTAAACAGATCTGCCTTTGAAACATATTCGTAGGCATTCGCAATATCCTCTTTCCTCTTGTACTCGCGGGGAACATTCTCTCTAATCCACTGCATAAACGTCTCTGCATCTTCATCAAGATTTTCTGTGGCCTGACGAGCATTGTCAGGATTCTTGGTCTTGAAAATAATCTTCAGAGAATCAAAAATCTCCTGACGATTATCTCTGCTAGCAATAACGTCAAGATCATCAGTAGTAATTTTATCCTTGCCAAGGGCCACGGCCTCAAGATCGTTAATCGCTGAACGCATCTGCCCACCGGCCTGACGAGCAATCCTCTTCGGCACACCATCCTCATATTCAATTCCTTCTTCCTCCAGAATCTCCTTCAGATGGGCCGCAATCGAATTAGTATGCACAGAATCAAGCTTTACAGTCTTGGAAATATTTCTGAGATTTCTGATACTGTTAGCGTAAGCATCGTTAGCTGTCATAACTACAGGGAAACGAGACTCCTGGACAATCCTCTTCAGCTCGGCAGCTCCTCCGCGATCAGTAGAACTCATGCCATCAACTTCATCAATTAAAATCAGTTTCTGACCGCCAAAGAAAGAGGCCTGACGGGTAGCTTCTTTCAACTCTTCCTTTAACTTGGACTTTGTACGTACATCGGATGCATTAGTCTCGACAAGCTCGTAACCTAGATCGTTAGCCAGGGCCTCAACAAGAGAAGTCTTCCCTGTACCGGCCTGACCATGCAGAAGAACAGGTTTGTCTCCACTCTCCCAGTCTTTAATCCATTCCTGCAGCTCCTTCTTCTGATTCGAAGCTCCACGATATTCTGAAAGACTTTCAGGCCTGTATTTTTCTACCCACATGGTGTTACGCTACCATCACGCAATAAGCCGCACTGAGCGGCTTCTGATTCTTGATTTTATCATTTAATTATTCTCCAGGTTTCCGATTTTGGCCAAGAGAGATTCGATCTGGATGTCGCTGCTTCCTCCTTCTGCAATCCTGAATTCGAACTCCCCGAGATGTTCAACGATCTCAAGCTTGGCATCATCGCTGATATCAAGGTCAAAAACCTCTCTGTGAATCGAATTAATCACATCCTGGCCATCAAGGCCTCTGTTGATCATTATCTCGGCAAGATCTTCACGAGCCTCAATAAAGTCGCCGGCAAGAGCCTTATCAAGTATTTCTCTGATTTCATCAGGTCTAAGAGAGGCTGCAACTGCGTAAATATCTTTTTCCTCTATTTCATCGTTCTGTATGGACGCGGTCTGAAGCACGTTGGTAACTCTTCTTAGATCACCGTCCGAGACTCGCATGATTGCGTCGATAGCGTCTTCTGAAATTTTGAAGCCTTCTTCTTTTCCAAGTCTCTGGATGTACTCCTCAACTTTATCCTGTTCCAACCTGTTAAATCTGAATACTGCGCACCTGGACTGTATAGGGTCGATTATCTTTGAAGAGTAATTACATGAAAGTATGAAACGGCAGTTATCTGAGAACTGTTCCATTGTTCTTCTCAAGGCCTGTTGTGCATCAGAAGTAAGTGCGTCGGCCTCATCAAGGAAAATAATCTTGTAATCTGCATTAATAGGTTTTGTACGGGCAAAGTCCTTGATTTTTTCTCTTACTACGTTGATTCCTCTCTCGTCGGAGGCGTTAGTTTCCATAAAATTCTGTTTCCACTCATCGCCGTAGAGATCTTTAGCCATGGCAATAGCGGATGTGGTTTTACCTGTTCCTGCAGGCCCTGCAAACAGGATGTGCGGTACTGAGTCCTCCTCTACGAAAGCGCTCAGTCTGTCAACAATGTTGTCCTGTCCAACTACTTCATCAAGGCTGTCAGGCCTGTACTTTTCTGTCCAGATGCTTATCAAGAGTTAATTCCCCTCAAGAATCAAGGTGTGATTCAAACTTTTATGTCTACGCCGACCAGTTCTCGATGTGAAAATAACAATAACAGGGACTCCAGGAACAGGAAAAACAACAGTATCAGACAATCTGGACATACCGGTAATACATCTCACAGAATTCGTTAAGGAAAAAGGCCTCGGCGAACAGAAAGAAGAGTTCGAAGTAGACATCCCTGCAATGGTAGAGGCCCTGGAAGAAGAAACAGATGATTACGAAGACGTCGTGATAGAAGGCCACCTCGCACACTACTATCCGTCCGATCTATGTATCGTACTGCGCTGTGACCCTGAGGTCCTTGACGAGAGACTTGAGGAAAGAGAGTACTCTGAAGCAAAAGTCAGGGAGAATCTGGAATCCGAGGCCCTCGATATCGTACTTGCACAGGCCATAGAGAATCAGGAAACAGTTATAGAGATAGACACAACCAACCTCTCGAGGGAAGAAGTTATCGAGAAAATGGAAGAGAAAATTGAGAAATGGCCTGAAGTAGAATCAGACTACGGAAAAGTAGACTGGAGCGAATGGTTATAGGCTGGAGTTAATCCAGTCCATCAAATCGGCCTTATTCATAGCGCCGGACTTTCTTGCGATCTCTTCACCATCTCTAACAATTACAAGTGTGGGAAGAGCTCTAACACCCATCTCGGTGCCGATTCCCTGGTGTTCCTCCATATCAACCTTTCCAAAGTGAATGTCATCCATTTCTTCGGAAGCCTCCTCAAAGTGAGGTGCCAGCATCTTACAAGGTTGACACCAGTCGGCCCAGAAATCAATTATCCAGGTCTCTTCGCTGTTTTTAATATCTTCCATCTTCTCAGGGTCGATATCTGTTGGCATACCAACAACAGTGAAATCCACTCTTAAGAAGAAACCGGTAACAAAAAATAAAGAAAGAAGAAGGCCCTGAAAATTCCAGTAAAGGCCTTACTCCTCCATGTAAATAGTTCTGATCGGGTAAGGAATATCGATACCTGCATCATCATACTTGTCCTTAACAAGCTGAGTGACTTCCGAAGAGGCCTTAACCATGTTTGCCTTCGAAGGCTTGGTCCATCCACGAAGCTTCAAGTTCACTGAAGAACCTCCAAGCTCATGAACAAGAACCTGAGGCTCTGGATCATCCTCAGTCATCTCGGCCTCCTCCAAGGTCTCCATAGCAAGATCCTTAGCCTTCTCAACATCGTCATCGTATCCAACTCCTACAACAACCTCGAAACGTCTCTCATCATAAGCAGTGTTGTTAATCACTGTATTGCTGTAAAGCGTGGAGTTAGGAACGATAACCTTTCTTCCATCGTACGTCTTGATCTCGCTCGCACGGATCTTGATATCTCTAACCGTACCGGCCTCGCCAGAAACCTCAATCTGGTCTCCAATCTTGAAAGGCCTGTTAATCATGATCAAAAGACCTGAAATAAAGTTCGCAATCATATCCTTCAACGCGAAGGACAGGCCTAGACCAATCAACCCTACCATAGTTCCCAGAGCTGAAAGAGGCACTCCGAAAACACCGAGTAAGGCGACTGCGGTTAGAGAGTAAATGACATAGGATGAAATTCTTTGAGAAGTCTTTGTAACATGCTTGTCGCCGTTTCGTCTTTCAATAGACTTGGCGATCAGGTAATCGGAAAGCTTATTCACTCCCCATCCAGCAAACATAACTGCAGCCGCTGCAATAACAAGTTCTGGACCAATATTTACTGAAGGCAGAGGAATACCCGACAGACTTGATGTCAAAGTTCCAATAATTGCCATGTAAGACAAATCCTCTGGAATTAATAAAAATTCTTTCGCAACTCTCAAACTGTGTACTCGCGATTTCAAGCACTGGAAAATTACGGAAAAAAGCAGAGACAGCAACTTGAGAACTCTGCAGTAGCTATAGTAGGTCTAGGAGCAACAGGATCAGTAATAGCTGAAAACCTGGCCAGACACGGAATAAAACTAAAGATAATAGACCGAGATTATCTCGAAGAAAACGACGTCTACTCCTCAAATATCTATACACCAGAACAATGCAAAAAATCTCTTCCAAAAGCAGAGGCCGCAAAGGATTATCTTAACCAGTTCACAGAAGTAGAGGCAAAGGTAGAAAGCCTGAAATCCGAAAATATATCAATTCTTGAAGACGCAGACATAATACTCGATGGAACCGACAACCTCGCAACAAGATTTCTGATCTCAGAATACTCCCAGAAAAAAGAAACTCCATGGATATACACTGCAGCGATAGCAGAAAAAGGATACTCAATGTTCTTCCAGGACAAATGCTTCAACTGCATCTTCGAAAAAGTAAGCACTGGAAAACTTGAAACATGCGAAACAGCAGGAGTAATGAGAGAAATATCAGGCCAGGCCGCCTTAAAATCAAGTCTCAAAGCAGTAGAATATCTTACAGGCCAGAAAGTAGAGGAAAAACTGGATGTAGTACACAAGGAAGAATCTCTTAACGTCGAATCCTCTGGTTGTCCGGTCTGCAGAGGAGAAAAATATCCTCATCTCGAAGAGAAAACCGGTACTACTGCAGTCTGCGGAGAAAACAAGTACCAGGTAGAAATACAGATGCAGGAAGGCCTCGAAGAAAAACTCAGAGAACTTGGAAAAATCAAAGCAGACAACAAATACCTGATCAGAGCCGAAGTAAAAGGAAAAGAATTCACACTATTCAAGGATGGAAGAGTAATTCTCCGGGCCAGAGACCGAGGCCACGCAGAATCACTGGTCTCAGAAGTACTGGGAATATAAAAACAATTCTCAAAAAACCGTTACTGTATGAATAGAACCTATGCAGAGGCCTCAATCACGTTAACACTTGGACTTCTAACAGTAATAACAGGTTACATAGCCGGTTTCTCAAGGCCCGCTGCATACTTCATGATACTACCGATATGCGCCTCATTCGGATTCGCAGCATACATCTCCAGCGAAGGATTCAACAAGGCCTCACTAACAGCACTACCATTACTTGTTTTCGCACTACTCGGTGGCCCTACAGCAATCTACGCAGGAATCACCGCAGTAGGGGTAGTACTTACATCAGTCTTCGCAGGAGGAGAAAAATTCCGATCCTACTACGCATCCACAAGAGTACCTCTAGCAGTCATAGGAGTAGGCCTCTCAGTAATCATAGTTTTCACTGTAATGACCAACGCAGGCCTCCAGCAAAAAGTTACTGACACAACAGCGGATCTGGTAGGCAGCGAGGCAGAAAGAGCCCTCAACAAAAGTAATGTTGTGTCCTCGCAACGCCAGCAGTACAAAAGTCTTGTAGGTTCAACAGCAAATACAACCATTATCTACACAAAGGCCTACGTGCTCAATGATACTAGAGATGATCTCAGCGGATCAGATCTTCAGGCAGTGAACACAGCCTTCGATGATGCAAGAGACAGGGTCTCAGAAAGAATGACAAACAGCACTGCATCAAGCGCTCAATCTTTGGATGTCTCCGAAAGAGTCTCCGATGTAGTCAAAGGAGAGCTCAAAGGAATGAGATTTCTGATCTTTATACCATTCATTCTCTCCTCTGTAATGCTTATGCAGCCAGTAATAGGCCTTTTAACAGCATTATTTGCTAAAATTTACGCTACAGCGGAGACAAAACTGATCTAGCTCAGCCTATTAAAGATTGGATCTCATGTCAGATTCATGACTGAAATAAAATTCGCAGATGAAGAACAGGCCTCGGAAACCCTCCCAGAAGACTTCGAGCCCTACGTAAAGGAATGGTTCAACAACAAGTTTCCAGGCCTCTCCGCCCCACAGAAATACTCCTTCGACCTGATCAATGATCATGAAAACTCGCTTATCTGCGCACCAACAGGATCAGGAAAAACGCTTTCCGCATTTCTATCAATACTCAACGACCTTTACAGAAAAGGCGATGAAGGAGAACTAGAAGACAAAGTATACGCAATATATGTCTCCCCGCTGAAGGCCCTGAACAACGACATCCAGAGAAATCTACAGGACCCGCTGGCAGAAATCAAGGAGACAGCGGAGGAAAACGGCAGAGAAGTACCGGAAGTCAGATCAGCGGTCAGAACTGGCGATACGACAGACGCAGAAAAATCAAAGATGCTGAAAACACCGCCGCACATACTAATCACAACTCCTGAAAGCCTTGGAATTCTAATCAACTCACCAAAGTTCAAGGAACACCTCAGAGACGTTGAATACCTGATAACAGATGAGATTCACTCTCTGAGCGAAAACAAGAGAGGAGTACATCTCTCAATGTCAATGGAGCGACTGGAAGACATGGCCAACACCTCACCAACCAGAATAGGCCTCTCCGCAACACAGGCCCCAATCGACGAAATCGCAAAGTTCCTGGTAGGTTATGAGGCCAACGAAGACATAGAGATAGAAGAGACCGAATACGAGGATATAGAGAAGGCAGATGAGGTGCCGGATGAGGAGTTCGAATCCAGAGGGTGCACTATTGTAGATGTAGCGGCCTCAAAAGAGATAGATCTGGAAACAGTTTCTCCGGTAGAAGACCTGATTCACACACCTGCCGATGAAATACAGGAAGCACTTTACGACCAACTGCATAACCTGATCCAGGACCACGAAACCACAATAATATTCACCAACACGCGCTCCGCCACGGAAAGAATAGTTAACGGCCTTAAAGGGAGATTCGAGGATCACTATGATGAAAATATCGGAGCACACCACTCCTCAATGAGCCGAGAAGTAAGACTCGACGTAGAAGAAAGACTGAAGAAAGGAGAAATGAAGGTAGCAGTAACATCCACCTCTCTCGAACTCGGAGTCGACATCGGAACAGTAGACCTCGTACTACAACTAGGATCTCCGAAAGGAGTAGCAAGAGGAATCCAGAGAATAGGCCGCTCAGGCCACAAAATTGGGGAAAAGGCCAAAGGAAAAATGATTGTAACAGACAGAGACGACGCAATGGAGTGCTCAGTACTTACAAAATGCGCCAAAGAAGATGATCTCGACAAAATACAGATACCAACGCATGCACTCGACGTACTATCACAACACATGGTGGGGATGGCCTGTAACCACCGCTGGGACATCGACCACGCATACAATGTCATAAGAAAAAGCTACTGCTACAAAGGCCTCAGCAGAGAGGACTTTGAATCAGTGATGAAGTATCTCGGCGGCGAGTTCGAGGAACTCGAGGATCAAAACGTTTACAGAAAGATCTGGATAGACAGAGAGGAAAACAGGTTCGGCCGCTCCGGAAAAATGACGCGCGTCATCTACATGACAAACATCGGCACTATACCTGACGAAACCGGGTACGACGTCAAGACGCGTGGAGAAGGAAAGTTTGTCGGATCGCTGGATGAAGAGTTCCTTGACCGTTTGACCAAGGGAGATATATTCACTCTTGGAGGAAAAACCTACCAGTTCAGCTACGCAAAAGGTATGAAAGTTTTCGTTGATCCAAAACCAAACCGTTCTCCTACTGTACCTTCCTGGTACTCTGAAAGGCTGCCGCTGAGTTATGATCTAGGCCTTAAAATTGGCAAGTTCCGCCAGCAAGTAGCTCAACAGCTAGAGATGGGTGCTGGAGATGACGACATCGTTGAATGGATCATGCACAACTACTATCTAGATGAAAACACGGCCAGAGCAATCTTCGGATACATTAAAGAGCAGTACCAGTTTACAGGAGAAGTCTCCAGTCACGAAGAGATAACTGTCGAGAAATACATCGACGACGATAACAGGCAGAACCTGATCTTCCAGACAATCTACGGCCGCAGAGCCCACGATGCAATCGCGAGAATCCTGGCCAACATGCTGCAGAAGAAGTTCGGCTCCAACATTGGCATGGTAATTGACGACAATGGATTCATACTTGTAACTCCAAGAAGACCTGTCGACCTCGACGGTCTCATGGATGATCTAGCAGCATGCAATCCTGAAGAACAGTTAAAGGAGGCCGTCAGGAAGACAGAGCTGATGAAGAGAAGATTCCGGCACGTAGCAGGAAGATCACTTATGATTCTCAGAAACTACGCCGGCAACTCGAAGACAGTCGGACAGCAACAGATGAAAGGCCACTTCCTTCTCTCAGCGATCAGAAACGAGTATGGTGAGGACTTCCCAATGGTGAAGGAAACCTATAGAGAGATCATGGAGGATGCTATGGATATCAAGCATGCTGAAGAAGTGATTGAAGGCCTTGGCTCCGACGAAATAACTTATGATTTGAGGGAGGCCAGTATTCCATCTCCTTTCAGCCACAACCTGCTGCTACAGGGAAGTACTGATGTCATCAAGATGGAGGATAGAAAGGAGAGGCTTCAGCAAATGCATCAACAGGTCATGGACAGGATCGAAGACTGATTGTTTAAATGTTCAGATAGAACTGTTATACAGGGATGCTAACCGCATTAAGCAATTCGGCGTTAAGCAATTATTTTCTTGATCCGGCCTGGGTACTGGCGCTAGCAGCCCTAATACCGCTGATCATATTCTACCTGGTAAAGCCCAAGCCTGATGAAAAGATGATGCCCTCAATCCGGTTCTTCATGAAGGACAGGAAGGAAGGCAGGATAAAACAGGCCATATCAAAAATTCTGCAAAACCTCATGCTGATATTCCATATACTCTTTGTCATAGCAGTGGTAGCGGCAGTAGCAAATCCTTTCATCAATGGCCCTTCAACTGCGGATAGGTCCGTAGTTGTAATTGATAACTCTGCAAGTATGGAAGGATCTCTAGAAGATGCCAAGAACTTTGCAGTAGATAGGCTTGGAGGAACAAATACTGTAATCCTAGTAAACGATGACGTAAAGGTTATAGCCAATGAAGCAACCAGGGCCTCAGCAAGAAGAGCAATTAATAATGTAGAACTGGAGGAAACTCCTACAGATCTCGCAAGAGCCCTGCAGATATCAAGAAACTATCGGGGCCAGCTAGTTCTTGCGAGCGACACAGATCACACGGCAAGCTCTAGAGAAACAACATCTGTAATACAGAATATCAAGGCCAATAGAGAAGTATACGTAATGGATGCAAAGACATCCAACTCCTGGGGATTCGCAGACCTAAACGTCAAAGAATCGTGGGTGGAAGTCAAAAACTATGACGACAGTCAGCAACAGGTAAACATAGAGCTTGATGGCACAGCTGAGAGCGTTACACTCCAACCTGGAGAGGCCCGAAGAGTAGACATCGATCTAGAAAAAGGAGAGAACACAGTCTCGCTGCCAGAAGATGGAATGGCTGCAGACAACACTCTCTCAGTATACAGGCCTGAACAGTCAACACTTGAAGTAGCAGTAATAGCAGATAGTGAAAACAGATACCTGATGAAGGCCTTTGAACTAATTAACCAGACTGATCCAGAGTTCTACCAGTCTCCTATAGAGAGCTTTCCAAGTGCAGATGTCTATGTGATCGGACAGTCGGAGAATACGCTATCACAGACCGTGAACAGCGTGGAAAACCGTGTACAGAATGGTGCAACAGCAGTAGTAATGGCAAATGAAGGTCTCGAACCAGAATACTACGATCATCTGCCGGTAGAAAATATAGGAGAGCGGACAGAGGCAAATGTAGAGTTCAGAAAACCTAGGAAAATCAACATAGGAAACACAGAAGTATACAATCTCACAGTTACGGGAAGAGGCCTTTCCGATCCGCAGAACGCGCTAGTTCACGGAACTCACGGCCAGGGAGATATCCTAGTCTACAATATTAACGATGAAGACTTCAGAAGAGACTTCCTTTACCCGGTTTTCTGGCGAAACGTAGTAGATGCCTACTCCGAAGTAAAAGATGCAGAAGATCTAAATCTTGAGACAGGCCAGACAGTAAGAGCTGACGGAAAGCCAGTTGAACTAAACAGAACAGGCTTCCACGAACTAGGAGGCCAGAAATACACAGCAAACCTGCTAAACGATGATGAATCCTCTACAGAATCATCTACAATAACTTCAAGCGAATCAGCAACATCAACAGTGCCAAAAAGCATTCAGAATCTGGCAGCATTACTGGTTCTCCTGCTAGCACTTACAGAAGCAGGATACCTCTACTACATAGGTGATATGCAATGATAACCTTCGAGCACTCCCTAGGACTGATACTGGTTTTAATCAGCTTTACAGGCCTCTACGCTGCATACAGGGCTGAGGAAATATACGGAGAGATACTGGGCCTGACAAGATTTCTACTACTGTTTTTACTGGCTCTAGCGGTTGCAGGCCCTCAGATACAGATGGCGCAGGAAAGAATGAGAACTCCAGAAGTCAATATTCTGGAGGATAACTCCCGGTCCACACAGTTCATGCAGGATGACAAGGTAAGTTTCCAGGAAATCCAGACAAACAGAAATATTATTGCATCAGGAAACAACTCAGAAATGAAGAACAGCATCCTCAACAGTATTCAACAGGATGGAGCATACCTTATCGTCTCCGATTTACAGACAGACGAGGACATGAATGAGGTAATACGGAAGGCCAATAGAAACAATGCGAGTATAAGCTTCCTGAAACCGGAAATGACATCCGAACACGCAATAACAATAGAAGGCCCGGAGCAAACAGTACCCGGCGCCAACAACCAGTACACCGTAAAACTCAGCTCCACAAAAGGAGGATCAGTACCGGTAGAAGTCAGAGTAGATGGAAACCAGATACACAGCGGCCGAATAACATCAACATACAACTTTACAAGAAAATTTGGCTCAAAAGGCCACCACAAAATACAGGCCTCAATCGACGTCAACGACCAGGAATCCTCCAACAATGCATACTACAAAACAGTAGAAGTAACCAAAAAACCTGAAATACTGGTGATAGGCCAGAGCTCCAGCCTTGGAACAGATCTAAGCGAATACTTCAGACTGGAGTACACAAGCTCAGTACCAGAAGACATGTCAGACTACGACGCAGTACTACTCAAAGAAGACGTACCGGAAGAAAACCTGATAGAATACGTTTCACAGGGAGGAGGCCTAGTCTACACAGGAGATCACCAGAATTCATATGATGTTCTGCCAGTAAAGGAAGCTGATGATAGTGAAGAGAGTAGTAAGGCTGCAAGAGTAATAATGGCGGTAGATACCTCCGCTAGCTTCTACAGTGAGAGAAGCAGGACCAAGGAGAAGGCTAGATATGCTGCAAAATACTTTGTTTCTGCATTGTATCGTCAAAGCGTTGGTTCAAAAGTAGCAGTCATTAATTATGGAGGTACTGTTCAAGGTTCGAGTTACGTCCCGAGAATAATGCGTAATCCAGGAGAACCAGCATTCCTTAGTATGGTCAATAGTGAGGATAAAAACAGAGTCTTTTCGAGGGTAGATTCTCTTGATGGAATTGGTGGAGCGATACAAAGTTATGGTCTCAGAGCTTCTAAAGAGCTTGCTGAGAAGGAGCAATCTAAATCAACTATTGTGATGATAACTGATGGTCGATTTGAAGACGTAGAGAAATTCAACACGCAAAGAACTCAAGATGATATTAAAATTGAATCTGAACAGGATAAACAGAACTTCCGTGATATTGCTATGAGTTTGGATGATAGTAAAACCTCTCTTTGTTTCCTAACGATAGGAGGTGGAGCTGATACAGCCTTCTTGAATGGGTTCGTTGATAGGACCAATATAGTATCTTTTGAAGATATGAGAAATCAAGGACGCTTTTGCGATCTTCTAGGGGGAGGAGGTAATTCTGGAGCTGGTAGAGTCTATGCTGTAAATAATCAACATTTTATCTCCAGAGGAGGTATAAATCCTGACTTGGCAGTGGCAGGGACTTATAACGCTCGGTTAAGGCCTTCAGGGAATTTAATACTGGCAACTGGAGAAAATAAGCCTGTTCTTGCTACATGGAGATATGGGTTAGGAAGGGTTGCGGCATTTACAACTAGAGATTCTAATTTAGGGGATATGATGCGTGGTGACCCTTCTTCTGTTGTCAGAACATTTTCCTGGTCCGTAGGAGAGATAGATAGAGAGGGCCGCTGGATAAAAGTTTCTTCAACGAGAGTTGGAGGCCAGAAACCTGAAGTTGAGGCATCCTACAGTATTGAAGGCCTTACACGTGATGCGGATGGAACTTACTCGAAGACTCTGGATCCTGAAGGCCTTGGCTTCCATGAATTCAACGGCGTGCCTTACAGCTACAACTATAACTCTGAAATAGAGAATATAGGGTATGATAGCAGGATTGAAAGAATTGCATCGGAGACAGGGGGCAAAGTGTACGAGCCATCTCAAAAAGGCCAAATTGTCGAGGATCTTCAGACTTTCAGTGATGAGCGAGTCGTCAGGAGAACTTCTCTAACGCCTTACCTGCTGATAGCAGCACTGATTGTATTCCTGGGAGAGGTAGGGTTCAGAAAGATGAAGGGCAGAAAGTAGAGCTGGAAAAATTGAACGCAGGGATTTTTCAAAACTTTATTTAACCAGATCTCCATAAACTACTGTATGGGAGTTTTGGATGATGTGAAAGATGCTGTAGGAGGAAACTCCGACGGCAACAATAACAACTCAGGATCTTCTTTTGGAAACTCAGATTCTAGCTCAGATTTCGACAGCAGTTTCGGAGATTCTGGAAATAACTCAATGAACGACGACTTCTCCTCAGGCCCAGAAGACAGCAGCATGGGAGGAAGCCCACAGAATCCAGGTGGAGGCCCTAACAATCCTCAGCAATCCCCAAACAATTCTCCAGGACAATCATCACCAGCTCCCTCACAATCAGGACAAGGACAGGGCCTTCAGGGAGGTATGAATACTACAGATGACAGTAATCCTCCAAGAAACAATGGACCGCCTGGAGGAAACAGTCCTCAGGGAAGAGGCCAGAATAGTCCTCAGCCCTCAAGCAGCAGATCTCTGGACTCTCCATCAGGTGGTGGAAGGAACCAGAGAAATCAGGGAGGAGGCCAGAGCCCGAGCAATCGTTCTCTTTCAGGAGGCCGGCAAAGTTCTGGAGGGTCCTCGAATGCGCAGGCTGGAAGACCGCAGAGCGGAAGCTCTCAGCCACAGTTAAGCAGCAATACTCGGAAGAAAATGGAGAATGCAGGAATGTCTTCTCGAGGCAGTCAGTCAGTAGCTGATTCTCGGGATGATTTTGAAGAGCTGAAGTCGCAGAATGAACAGATAATTGAGCTTCTTAAGAGAATCAATGACTCGCTGAACACGAGGTAACTTCAATAAAATTTTCTCTCCTTAACTGTAACCATGAATATAGAGGCCGAACTACCTGAGAACTTCGATGAACTATCGGACGAGGAGAAAATTTCTGAACTTGAACAACTGAAGAAAGAGTTCGAGGAACAGGATGAAAGTCCTGTCAAGATAAGAATGATTGAGGAGTTAAAGGCCTCGTATCAGGACTGAATAGAGGCCAGTCCCAGCATACTCCACACACCTTTCAGGAAGAGAAGGCCTGAAATCCACAGCTTGTACTCCATAAATATCGGAGGTCTACCGAAGAACAGTATGGAGGCCGAAATCAGATCGGCGAATCCTCCGATTATGAACACTGCAAAAGGAAATCTTACAGCGTTAATAATGCTGCCAAGGCCTTTGAATACAAGAAATCCTGCATGAGCCATTGCAACGCTTTCGGGGACTGGTGATGCGGTATAGAAAAGAAGTATGCCTGAAAGAATGTCAAGCAGGCCCATTAGGTCGAGTCTGACGTACTTCATTTTCTAATCTAGTTCAATTACTTTGTCAGCTGCATTCTTCAGTGCTGTTGAAAATCCTGGCTCCATGCCAATAATAATGGTTTCTTTACCGTGTTCTTTGGCCTTCTGAATAACAGGAAGGAAGTCAGTGTCTCTTGTGACAAGCACAATTTTGTCAATATTGTCATCAAAGACTGCTTCCATAGCATTTACAGCCATGTATACATCTACATCGCTTTCCTTAGCTTTCTCTCCTCCAAGACCCAGTGCTGCTTCAAAGCCCTGAGAAACAATGGCCTCGATAAGTTTATCGGACGCATACTGGTTTAAAAAGACTTTGGCTATCTTAATGTTGCCTTCTTCCTCAATCTCGTTTCTTAACTCGTCAAGATCTAGGTCAAATTCCTTTCTGACGACGTTAGGGCCGTCAACATAAACAGCAATGTTTTCTCCTCTGCTAACAGTGTCTTTGATCTTGTTGAAAACCATTTTGAATTCACTTGAGTAAGAATTATTCAGGAAACATTTAATGGCTTAGCCATTCCGGAAAAGTTTCCGAGCGTTACCTGTAGTGCTCTCTATAACCTCTTCCTCGTTGAGTTCCTTTATTTCAGCTATCTTCTTGGCACTCTCCGCCACATTCAACGGCTCATTACGGTCGCCACGGTATAAGAATGGAGAATCAGTCTCAAGAAGCAAATTATCTACATCTATGTCTCTCACAATATTCTGGACTCTGTTAGAGTAAAGAACCTGTGTGGTTACACCAATCAGAAAACCTTTCTCAACAGCGTCCGTCGCCAGTTCAACACTGCCATTGAAACAGTGGAGCATAACTCCGGGAAGATCGTACTCCGAAATAATTTCCACGGCCTCTCTTTCAGCATCACGTGAATGAACCACGACAGGCTTCTCCAGATCCTCAGCAAGAGCAAGCATCTCACGGAAAACCTCTCGCTGCCTATCCCTCACGGCCTCATCGGTGATGTGGTGGTGATCAAGGCCTATTTCTCCTACTGCAACAGGATCGTTATCTCTAATCTGTTCCTTGACCTCTTCCAGCTGATCAAACTTCTCAGTATAGGTTGGGTGAAGGCCTAGATTTGCTACTACGAAATCAGGGTATTTTTCCTGAAGTTTCAGGGCCTGTTCATTGTTTTCTACACAGCTACCGGCGTTGACGATAAATTCGAGTTCTTCTTTGGATCTTTCAATTACTTCTTCTCTATCATCTTTGAACTGGTCGAAATCTATGTGGCAGTGTGCATCAACAGGCTTCATAGGTTGTTAAGGCCTTCAATGTCTTTTAACTATGTTTGAAATCTCCAGACCTCTGTAGTTGAATGCAGTTGAAATTATAACTTTATCTCATAAACTGTGTGATGGGGGAGGAGTTTTTTGCCAGAATTAGTTAAGCAAGTAGGATTTTGTCTAGTCTGTGGTAACGCTGTTCACAGTGATCAGGACATGGAAAGACAGGCCGACGGCGTATGCCATGAGTCCTGTCTTTGATTGATCTGCCACAGACATCCCAACCTATCTTTTCTCTTTATCCAGTCTGGCTTCTGTAGCACCTTTCTGACCCATGTACTTCGAATCCTTCTTATCGCCGTACGGATTCTCGGCCTCCGAAGTCATAGTCTCAATAGCCATCTGACAGATACGGTCCTCAGGATAAATCGTGATCGGCACGTTTCCCAGGTTCTGAATCTCGAGAGTGATCTGGCCTTCAAAACCTGCGTCGACGAAACCTCCAGCAGCGTGCGGGATAAGGCCTAGACGCGCGTAAGATGAACGACCTTCGATTCTTGCAACCATGTCATTCGGGATATTAACTGTCTCAAGTGTAGTACCCAGCACAAACTCTCCGGGATGGACAACTACTCCTTCCTCGGCAGTGGCCTTCATATCCTCCTGTTTCCTCGAAAAATCATCCATGTCTTTTGTATCCAGGGCCTTCATCTTCCTGGTCTGTGGAAATGTGAAGTCGTATCCAAGCCTTAGATCGATCGAGGAAGGACCTACCTGAAGTTCTTCATCAAGTTCAGGGCCTTTTTCGACGTATACTGCGTTTTCCTCTTTAATTAACTGTTTAATGTCCTTGTCAGAGAGTATGGCCATACTTGTTTTTCAGCTATAGGAACTTTTTATGCCTTCACGCCGCAAATACTTTCATGAAAAAGCTGTTGACAATTCTTTTTCTACTCGTATTTTTCAGTTTAACAGCCTCAGCTGACATATACCACGAGGCCCACGTCGCACCTGACTACATGCAGCTTAATACTTCTATAGGCCTTGAATGCGAGAGCAACTGCCCGGTAAATCGGTGGACGCTTACCTGGCAGGTACCGGAAACCGCAGAGATCGTCTCTATAGAGGATTCTGTAGGAGAGATCGAAGATTACAGTATAAATGGCAGAAACCTGCAGATAACAACCAATACTGGGCCAAAAAGAATGAATGAGACAATAAGGATTGTAATGAATATTTCAAAGGATTCCGAGGAAATATATAACGGCCTTTACAAGAGAGAGATTTCTCTGCCTGGTTTTGAGGGAGATGAGAGCCGTGGAGTTCTGAAAGTTGATAACCTGATCTCTGGCTGGAAGAGCTACGGATTCGATACTTCTTACGCTAATAATACTATGAAATTCAGGGGTGAAGGCCCGGCTTCTCTACGTGTCAAGTTCGGAGAAGGTGAGAAGACTCAATACTACGAGTTCTTCGGGGATTACACCGGGAATACTTCTCAGGCCTACGAAATTTCTATAGGTACTATCGGTGTTGAGCAGGAGTTTGACGGGTTTCCTGTGGCCTCGATGCCTGATGAGGTCTATGATACTAGGGCCAATTCGTGGAGTGCGGGAGAGTATATTGGTGGATCGATGATGATCCGTAGCGATCTTGGAGATAATTACGTGCCGATCTTGGCGCATGAGACTGTTCACGGCCTTAATGATAGAGAGTTGAACTGGGATAGAACTTCTTCGGCTTACTTCGATGAGGGAACTTCTGAGTATGTGGAGGCTCAGGTCAGGAAGAAGTTGAGCGCGGAGAACAGTGATGTTAGGCCTCCTGGAGAGATTTTTGGCGAGGATATCAGGTGGGATCCTGATCCAAGAGATAATACTTACAGCCTGGTACCTTCTCGAGGTGATAGGGATGAGCTCTGGAATTACTACCGTAATGATCGTGAATTCATGAAGGAGTGGTCCAGCAGGATGGCTGAGCACAGAAGCTTTGGTTATGCTTACTCCGAGCTTGTTATCAGGAATTATGTGGCTGAGGGAGGCCGTTTGTCCGATGTTTACAGAGGCCTTAAGGTCAGCAATAAGGTGACGGATCCCGACGTGAAGTGGGGTGTTTTCTCCAGTCAGATGGATATGACGCCATGTAAATACGAAAGCAGGGAGAGATTCGACAGCTGTCTTGATAGAATAAACGAGTACGATTATCCTGTGTATTCTGCGAAGCCTACGAGGCAGAAAGAGAATCTTACGGTTGAGAGACTGGAGATACCGGAGAACAGATTCAGGGGAGAGACTGGAATGGTTGATTCTCTGAAGTACGATATTCAGGGCCTTGTGGACTACTTCAGAGAGCTTCTGAAAACTGTTTTCTCAAGTATTTAGAGGCCTTTCCTTGTTTTCATAAATATTCTTGAGTAAGTTCTGGTTATGGCTTTGGAAGGAGTAGTTCAGTTGATTCTTTCGCTTATTCAGCAGCACGGTGTTATCGCTGTAATGCTTGGAATGGTGATTGAGGAAGTTTTTGTGCCGGTTCCATCTCCTATAATTCCGATGGCAGCTGGATTTCTGCTCCTTGACGCAACCACGCTACCAGCAGCCGTTGTTCAGGCCTTTTTCCTGATTGCGTTACCTGCGTCGATTGCATCAGTTCTGAGCTCATACTTTGTCTATGGCATAGCCTACTATGGTGGAGAGCCGATTGTTAGGAAGTATGGAAAGTATCTGGATATTTCCTGGGAGGAGATACAGCACTTGGAAGATCACTTTGACTCGGGAAGAGAGAAATACTATGTTGCAATTTTCCGCGCAATCCCTATCGTACCTCTATCACTGATCTCCGGTTCTGCAGGCCTATTCAAGATGGACTGGAAACAGTATGGAATATGGTCATTCATCGGCATGGTGCCCAGAAACTTTGTACTGGCATTGATCGGATGGTGGATAGGAAGCGAGGATTACCTCAGACAGATCGCAGGCCTGATCGACAACCTATCAACACTTGTACTGGTTGTGGCTGTGCTCGCAGTAGGATCGGTAATTGCATACAGAAAGGCCCGTGACATTTACATGATGTTGATTTACAGAACTGCTTAACGAATACGGTATCTGAGAATTGCTGCAACGCCACCCATGTTCATAAGCCGCTGACCTTCCTCGTGATCCGTAGAAATAATTTCTACATCTGAACTCATTTCCTCGGCCTTCTCAGCCATGAAATCTACAATGTCCTGCATCTCTTCAAGCTTCATATCCTCGCCGCACTCAGGACATTCCTTAGTATCGCTGATGTTCGCCTCTTCTTCAAATATTGAGTCTTCGTGACCGTTAGGACATTCGTAGATGGTCTTGAAGGATTCATAGTCCTCCGAAATAAGAACTGTATCTACAGCACCCATTCCCATGGCCTTGACTACTGGTTCAAGTCCGTACTCTGACTTGCCGTTCTCCTCTTTCAGGTTCTTGAGGAACTTGTTGACTATCTGCTTCTCTCTGACGGCCTCTGAGTCCTCGATTGCGTCCTCTGCCTTCTGAACAAGTTCTTTCAGTGCTCCTTCTCCTGAGTGACCTAGGGATTTGTTTGCAATTACCTTATCCTGTAGCTCCTGGTGTAGGTAGTCGTCATTAACTAGCTTATCCTTTACAAAACCAGGGCCTCCGATGATTATTCCCAGTAGCTTGTCTTCGCGGGCTTTTCCCATGAATGCGTTCTTTGACTTCTCTGCTATCTCCTGTAAGAATGATTTAAGCATCTCTTTTCTCAAACGGGCGAATCTCTGCGCTGACTGTCCTCCGGCCCTTGTTTTTCCAGGTACGTTTGATGAAAGCGTGTATGCTGTCTTCACTGATGATCCCTGAAGATATCCGATAGCGGCCTCGTTCTTATCTGCGACAATCAGGCCGTAGACTCTGTCATCTACAATCATGTCTCTCAGCGGATCCAGTATAAACTCTTTGTCACAACGGTATCTCCGTGACTCAACTGGCTGTGGAGGGATTACTTCCCAGAGCTGGATGTCAGGCCTTCCCTCTCTTTCAGAAACGTTTCCAGCGAAAAATGCTACCCCGTTCTCCGGTGTAACAGGCTCTTCTTTTACTCGACGTGAGATCTTGTCGAGTGCGGCCTGCACATTCTTCCGCGTATGCTTCGACTTGATGTTCTCCGCTTCAGAAGACTCCGATGTAAGGAACTCGGAAATCTTCGACATGTCGTATCCTGCTGGGATATACAGCGATACCAGTTCCGTGTTTCGGCCTCTGATATCTTCCAGCTTGTTGACAAGTTTCTTCAGCTGGTACTTGTTCATTTCCTGATGGTTTTCTCCGTGGCTCATGCAGAAACTTGAGGCCTGAATTCTTTTAACTACTTCAGAAACTTCGAATAAAGAGAATAGAAGGAAATAAGAGAAAGGTTACTGGACAACTACCAGTGCTTTCTCGGTCTCCAGCATTTCCCCCTCTCCAGTGTACTTTCTTTCCTCTCTGACCTTGAACATTTCTGGCTTGAGGTGCTCTCCAGCTACTTCAAGTCTTCCTCCGTCAATCATGAATTCTTCGTTCTCTAGAGCCTCTTCAATCTCTGAGACCTTGTCGCCGTACTTTGGCCCGGCCTTTGAGTAGTTGAGATCGATGTCGATGATCTTTTTCTCTGTCTCTGGTTCTCCTTCCTCTGAGGCCAGGTTCTGGATGTGCATGGTTTCCTTGATTGCTTCTTCCATGCCTGCGATGTTTCCGTAGACTGTTACCGAGTTAAGCTCCTCGTTGAGAGCCATCTGGTTACTGGACTTGTACTTTCTGAGTGCGGAGATTACTTCCATCGCCGTCTCGCCGGCCTCGAGATCTGCTTCAACTTCTGATTCCTCAGGCCATTTGGCTCGGTGAATGGTGTTGTTCTCGTGCATCTGGTTCCAGATCTCCTCTGTAATGTGAGGGATGAATGGCGCGAACATCTTGACGATCGCTCTGTGAACCTCCTGAAGTGCGTATTCTGCTGAGCTGTTGTTTTCTCCGTCAAGCCTCTGTTTGGCGATCTCCAGGTAGTCGTCGCAGAATGTGTGCCAGAAGAAGTACCTGAGTTTGTCACGGGCCTTTGAGAACTCGTAGGCATCCATGTGCTCTGTAACTTCTTCCAGAGTGTCGTCCAGTTCTGCGAAAATCCATTTATCGACTTCCTCAAGTTTCTCCTCGTTGAAATCTGATCTTTCGTGAGGTGTCAGGTTGTCAACTAGCTTTGATGCATTCCACAGCTTTCTCAGAAGTTTCTCTCCCGAGATCAGGTCTTTCTCCTTCAGCGGTAGATCGTCGCCTGGCTTGACTGCTCCAGCCCAGTAACGGGCCGCGTCAACAGGATAGTCTTCGAGGATCTCCTGAGGTGTTGTAACGTTGCCTCGGGACTTGCTCATTTTCTCCCTGTTCTCGTCGAGGACGTGGCCGTGATTCATTGTGCCTTCGAAAGGAGTCTCTCCTGTGTGCTCGTAGCACTTGACAACCGTGTGGAAAAGCCAGAAACTGATGATATCGTGGCCTTCAGGTCTTAGATTGAACTGGTAGAGTTCCGGCCTCTTCATCTCGTATTCTTCTGATTCCGGGTCCCAGTGCCATCCAGCGTTGATCAGCGGTGTAAGTGAGGAAGTAGCCCAAGTGTCGAAGACATCTTTCTCAGGCCTGAACTCGTCGTGTCCACATTCCGGACATTCTGAGATAGGAGCCTCGTCTTCTATAGGGTCGACAGGAAGGTTTTCCTTGTCTGCGATTACTTCTTCTCCACAGTCATCACAGTACCAGACTGGGAATGGAATTCCGGAGTCTCTCTGTCGGCTGATACACCAGTCCCACTGAAGGCCTTCAATCCAGTTCTTGTATCGTGTAAACATTTTCTCCGGGAACCAGTCCATTTCTTCGCCGGCTTCAAGGTACTTGTCCTTGTGATCGAGCAGTTCAACGTACCATTGCTCTGTAACCATGAATTCGATGTCTTCATCGCATCTTTCGTGGACCTGGACTGTGTGCGTGATCTCTCTTCTGTCAACCAGAAGGCCTTCGCTGTCGAGATCCTCTACAATCTTTTCTCTGGCCTCTTTTGTGTCCATGCCGTGGTAGTCTTCGGCTAGGTCTGTCATTGTTCCATCTCTGTCGATTGCAACTCTGAGATCGAGGTTGTGGGCCTGGTACCAGTCGATGTCGTTCTGGTCTCCGAATGTACAGCACATAACGACTCCTGTACCGGTTTCCATGTCGACTCTCTCGTCTTCAATTATTGGGACTTCGTAGTCGAAAAGCGGAACCTCTACTTTTTCTCCAGCTAGGTGATTGTTGCTCTCATCGTCAGGGTGGACGAACAGCGCTACACATGCTGGAAGAAGTTCAGGCCTTGTAGTTGAGATAATGACTGAGCCATTTCCTGTGGCCAGAGGGAATTCGATATCATTGAAGTGTGAGTGTCTTTCTGCGTCCTCTGTCTCAACCTGTGAAATAGCTGTCTCGCATTCCGGACACCAGATTGCAGGCCCTTTCTTTCGATATTCTCTGTCCTGCTCGTATAGATCAATGAAGGACAGCTGGCTGACTTTCTGTACTTCCGGGTCGATAGTCTTGTAGGTATTGTTCCAGTCCATGG
The DNA here is from genome assembly GCF_029232205.1 of Candidatus Nanohalovita haloferacivicina. GTDB lineage: Archaea > Nanohalarchaeota > Nanosalinia > Nanosalinales > Nanosalinaceae > Nanohalovita > Nanohalovita haloferacivicina. Next base: position 374,220 of record NZ_CP107255.1, read on the forward strand.
AGAATGCGAACTCCTTCATGATGTCCTCGAACTCCTGTTCGTATTCTGTACAGACTTCGCGGACCTTCTTCTGGAACTCTCTTCTCTCAAAGTTCTGGTGCTTGATTCCCAGCTCTTTTTCTGTCAGCCTCTCCGATGCAATTCCGTTGTTGTCGTATCCGAACGGGAAGAAAACGTCTTTTCCTCTCATTCTCTGGAATCGGGCCTGGAAATCTGTTAGCGTGTTTCCATATGTGTGGCCAAAGTGCAGGTTGCCTGAAACTGTTGGAGGCGGTGTATCAATGGAGAATACTTCTCCTTCTCCACCCTTGTACCTGTAGGTATCTTTTTCTTCCCATTTTTGCTGCCATTTCTGTTCAATTTTTTCCGGATTGTAGTTTCCTTCCATTGTTTTAGAGGCCTCGATTAGATAAGCTGAAATGATTCTTAAATGATTTTAAACTTTCAAAGCGTGAAACCAGTGAATTTAGGTAGAACTTCATAGCATCAATTTTAGAGAAAAATCCGCAGAATATATTTGAAAACTTGATAGATGGAGAATTCAGATTATTCGATAGCAGCCGCTGGGCATACAAAACGTTCACCCTTCCGCAAAAAGCCAGCAGCTCTCATACAGAACAACTGGGCCTCTAACTGTTTTAAAATTTATACCTGTAAGGATCAGAGACATAGTATGGAAATTCTAGTTGTAGGAGACTGTCACGGAGAAATCCCGGAAATCCCTGATGATAGAGATTTTGACCTTGTTCTGGCCGTAGGAGATATCTGCGGTGGAACCGATGAAATGAGGTCGGCCATGTTCAAGGCAAGAGATGAAGAGAGGGAATGGCAGGAAATTTTTGGTCTGGAAGAGGCCGAGAAGGAAGTTGAGAACTCTATTGAGGAAGGTAAAGAAATACTTGAAAAATTGAATTCTCTCGGAGTGCCGGTTCTGATAGTTCCGGGTAACTGGGACTGGACTGGTGAAAACTCGGACTGGAGTTTTCTGGAAGGCAATGGATATCCGCAAATGCTTGAAGAATTCGAAAATGTTCACAATCTCAACTTTGATGCTGAAGAAATCAATGGCTGGAAGTTTGTAGGTTACGGGCCTTGTTCTGGTCCAGAACTACCTCAGTATGAGGATGATGAACCGGAAACTGAAGAGGAGCGAGAAGAAATGCAGGAAGACTATGATGATAAGAAGGAAAAACTGCAGGGCCTAATGGAGGGCTCAGAGAAAACTGTCCTACTATCTCATAACGCACCGCATAATACTTCTCTGGATAAAATAGACAATGAGGACAGCCCTGTTCACGGCCGCCATTACGGTTCGGTCATAGTCAGAGAACTGATTGAAGAATTCTCGCCGGAGTTCTCTGTAGCAGGCCATATGCACGAGGCAGAAGGAGAGGAAAAAGTAGAAGAGACAGATTGCCTGAATACAGGTATCAACACTGTATGGCTGCTTGATACCGAGAAAGGCTTCCAGAAGCTCTAGGAGAAACGTTCTAGAGAGGCCTCTCCTGGAAACTCCATGCCGTCATAGGCGAAAACTACTTTTCCATCAATATTTTCCTCTATGTATTCTTTCTGCTCATCAAGATCTGAGTCAAGCAGCGCATATCCGAAGTGCGTGATAATACAGGTTGAGGCCTCTACATTTTCCATTATGTCTGGGACTTCATCGATAGCTGTATGGCCTTTTACAGAGTTTCCTTTAGGCCTTGTACAGTAGATAACCATTACATCACAGTCTTCATACAGACCTAGAAGTTCCTCTGAGTACTGTGTATCGGTCCAGAAACCTATCTTTTTCTCATCTATCTCAAGTGTAAATCCCTGTGTTCTTGGGTCTCCGTGGAACATTTCCTGTGATTCAATCTTGAGATCCTTGAACTCATGCTCTGAGCCTTCCTCCATTTTCTCTACTCTTGAGCAAAGGCCTTCGTGATAATTCGAGATGGATTTCTCGATATCGCCGTATCCATTCAATGCGGTTTCGTTTGCGAAGACAGATGCCTGATTGTCGTAGGCCTCAGTTATCATCTCGATGATAGGTTCTGCATCGCTGCTGTGGTCTGGATGTGCGTGTGATACTATCAGGCCTTCCACTTCGTCAGGGTTTTCCAGTTCCTTGTTGGCGTATACCAGTGCGCCAGGCCCTGGATCTACGTGTAGCCTGGTCTCTTCTGTTTCAACGATTATTCCTGCGGTCCTTCTTCTCTGCTGTCCTGTAACGTATCTTCCGCCACCGGTTCCAAGGAATTTGAGTTTCATGAATAGTTTCTCGGCCTGAAATTTCAAAAACTAAACTTCTAAAACAGGCCTTTCCAAATTCTGTTGCATGGCCCGTGAATGGTTTCAGAACTCGGTGGTTTACCAGATATTTATCGATAGGTTTGCAGGTTTTGAGGACGGCAGCAACTGGCACAATCCCGAGTATGTAGGTGGCGATATCAGAGGAATAATTGAAAGACTTGACTACATCGAGGAACTGGGAGTAGATGTAATCTGGATCTCGCCTTTCTACCAGAACGAGGCCTACCACGGCTATCATGTAACTGATTTCTTCAGCGTGGATGAAAACTTTGGAACTGAGGAGGATCTCAAGGAACTTATTGAGGAAGTACATGACAGAGATATGAAGATTGTTGCGGATTTTGTACCAAATCACTGTTCTGTGAACCATCCTTACTTCGTGGAGGCCCGTAACAATCCGGGTTCCGAGTTTGTCAACTGGTTCTGTTTTGATGACTGGCCTGACCACTACAAATCTTTCCTGGATTTTGACTCTGTTCTTGCAAAAATCGATCTGGATTACGAGCCAGCAAGAAACCATGTGATTGCAGCGGCAAAGAAATGGCTGGAACTAGGCCTTGATGGCTACAGGCTTGACCATGTTATAGGGCCTTCTGATGAGTTCTGGCAGGTTTTCGAGAAAGAGATTCACGACGAGTTTGAAGATGCAGTTTTGATAGGTGAGGCTGCATGGGATGATTCCGTAACCGAAAATTCCGAGACAGTAAATATGGAGAGAGGAATTCTTGGCAAGGTTGCATCACAGGAATACACTCAGAAAAACTATGAAGGCCTTCTTGATGGAGTACTTGACTTCAAGTTCAGAGATCTGCTTCTAGGTACTCTGAACTCTTCGATAATGCCTGATATCGCGATAAGGCCTCTATTGAAAGCTCACTACGCATTTTTCTCCAGTGATTTCATGCTGACAGGTTTCATGGATAACCACGATGTTAACAGAGCTCTCTACGAATTAGGCCAGGATAAGGAGAAGCTGAAGAAAGGCCTTGAAATCATGCTTTCCATAGATCAGCCCTGCGTTATTTACTATGGTACTGAGATCGGTATGACTCAGCATCATTCTATAACTGAGTTTCCTTCTTACGGCGATTTACAGGCCCGTCAGCCTATGCAGTGGAATGATATGGATGGCGAGCTTCTCGAATACTTCCGTGAGAAGATCAATAATCGGTGACTTTTCACCAACTTTGGCCCTGAAATAGGGTGAAATACCGAAAGGTTTTTATGTTGTTACTACCAAATAATAACATATGATTGCAATGACTGAAACCGAATATGATTCGATCGCGAACGAAGCCCTTGATGATCTAAGGGATGAAGTAGGTGGGTCCAAAATCGAGCATAAAAAAATGAGTATTCAGACCAATTAAGGTGATCAAATAATGGAAGATATTGATGAGATGCAGGACTTTGAACTGCTTGATAAGGGAGATAACTATTTTGTAGCGGAAGCTGATGGCGAGACATATCTAGTTGAAGATGTCAGCGATCCTTCCGATGAGAAATACACTTTGAGAGTAGGAGACTCCGATACAATATATGTGGACGAAATAGGCCCTGAAAGATCTCCGGTTGACAACACATCAGTACTTGTAGATATTCCTGCCTCAACCGTAGGAGAGTCTTACGAAGACGTAGCTGAGAATGTAATGGCACAGTACTTCGGGGCCAGCCCTTTCGATATGGAAGATGGAGAAACGGAAGGCCAGGAATCTGAACTGGATGGATCTGAGTTAGAGTCTGAAGAAGAGCCTGAAAAAGAAAAACTAACAGCAGAGAACGGATTTGGACTAGGCCAGTACGCCGGTGAGGAGTAATGGCTGATTTTGACCTTCCTCAGGTGCTTGAAGGCCAAGAAGGAACTTTTCGCAGGGCCGAAGCTGATCTATTGAGAGAACAGTTTGATAGTTATGATGAGAAGGGAGAGATACTGCTAGGGGATGGCAAGAACCTGTATCGGTTGACTCCTAGTATTGGGGGAGATGAAGAATACTCTGCTGACTGTGTAGGGGTTCTTAATCCAGATACCTACTCCAGGATAATGGAGGAGGCCTCAGAAGTCTTTCCCGGAGAAGACTCTTTCAAAGTTGTTGCTGACTTCATCAGATCTGATGAGGCCTACTGGGATCCTGAGAAAAGAGAGTTTCTGGGAGAGGATGACTCATTCTACGACTCCAGTGCTGCTGAAAACTCGATAAGACAGGTTGTGGCCGATGGAGACCAGGATTATTCATCTCCTGCTGAAAGAGACTGGTCACAGATCAGAAAGAAACTGTAAAAAAACACAACATTTATAAGTTGTCACGAGCAAGTAACAACTATAGGTGAACAAACTAATGGAAACTAAACTTACTGAGAACGAGAATTATGAATCGACTGTAAAAGCTTTTATGGATGGACAGGCTGTTGGTCAGTATGAGTCTAATGGTGATGGCTCGTGGGCAACTGCTGCGTTCAGTGACGAGGTTCCCGTACAGGATGTGAATGGAATTGATGTTGTAGGGGATGTAAGCGAAGATGTTCTGGTATACGTAGATAGTGATGCAGCGAGAGAAGTTGATGCGGAATTAGATGGAAGAGAGTATCTGGAAAATGTTTTCGAGTACAATGTTGACGTCGAAGTTGTCAACGACAATGGAGAGGTAGTTCAACAGGACTCTGGTATGTTTCTTTCAGGAGGTTCAGACCAGGTTTCTCCATATGTCTGGGCCCAGGAAGCAGTAGCAAAAGTTACTGATGATCAGTCTGTTCAGAGAATTGACTCTGGCTCAGGAGCTTCTTCAGGAGGAGAACTTGACTTTCTGCTCGATGAAGAAGAAAAAGATGACGGAATTGACGTCATCAGATAAATACTTCATTTCTTCTTTCTACTTTATCTTGCTGCCAATACTCATCTCTTGATCGGTGGTCAACAATGACACATTACCGGAATCATCTTCAGCAGCTAGCATCATACATTCACTCGTCTCGCCTCGCAGTTCTGCTGGCTCAAGGTTCGCTAAAACTACTACTTTACGGCCTTCGAGCTCTTCTGCTTCGTAATGGTTTCTGAGGCCTGCACAGGTCTGAAGAGTGGTTTCGCCCACATCGATCTGTACCTTATAAAGCCTGTCAGCGTTTGGATGATCCTCTACGGAGAGAACCTCTCCTACTCGGATATCCATTTCTCCAAACTCCTCGAAGCTTACGGTTTCAATGTTCAAAACGTTGTCCTCTTCTGATTCTTCTTCCATAGTATCAACCTTGTCCTTCTGCTCTGAAACGTCGATCTTCTCAAATAAAATCTCTCTTTCTCCAAGCTCTCTGCCAGCTTCCACAGGCCTGAGATCATCTTCCGAAAGAAGGTCCTGCTCGCTGTCAATCTGTGAATCTTCTCCTAGCATGCTCATGATCTTTTCACTGCTTTCCGGAATGAATGGGTAGAGTGTGCAACCCAGTTTATTGATAATCTGCAGGGCAACGTAGATTGTCTCCTCTCTGCGATCCTCATTGTTCCACGGCTCCTCCTCTGAAAGATACCTGTCACCGGCTCTCGCAAGCGCAAGGCCTCTGTCAAGAGCTTCTTTCGGAGATCGTTCCTCAAACTTTGAATTATACTCTTCTACCAGGCCTTCTACTTCTTCAAGCATTTCTCTATCATCTTCAGTAAGATCTGCTTCCGGCACTTCGTTGTCGAACCATTGCTCGGCAAGGCTGAGAGTCCTGTTGACGAAGTTTCCTACCGTGTCGTTCAACACGTTGTTGATCTCGGACTCGAAGTCGTCCCAGGAAAAGTTGGTATCGTGGTCTGTTGGAAGCATTTTGGCAAGGTAGAACCTCCAGTAATCCGCAGGATAGTACTCTACGGCCTCATCGATGAATATTCCACGGTTTCTGGACTTCGAGAAAGCTCCGTCCTCCCACATCAAGTACTGCTGGATAAACTCATACTCCGGAAGCCCGTACTCGATTTCTTCGTTTCTTGATCCGAGAAGCATTGTAGGCCAGATAACTGTGTGGAAAATAGCATTGTCTTTTCCGATAGAGTAGAAAATATCTGCATCAGTGTTCCAGTGATCCTTCCACTCATCTGAATCCTCGAAAAGCTCTCTGGTAAACCCAATATATCCGATAGGGGCGTCAAACCACACGTACAGAACTTTTTCATCATAGACTTCCGGATCAAGTTTTTCAACGTCAAGGTCTTCTTCCTCGATTCTCTCATTTGCCCTTTCTACAGGAATCTGGAATCCCCAGTCCTGATCGCGTGTAATTGACCGGTCCTCGGCCTCCTCCAGGTCGTGAAGAATCTGTTTCTCCATGTTTTCTGGCACAGGTTTCTCATCTTTGATCCAGGCCTTAATTTCGTCCTTGAACTCTGTCAGGTCAAGGAAAAGGTGATCGGTATCTCTGAACTCGATATTATTTCCGTTACAGATCTGGCATTCTGCATTTTCTATTTCCTTGGGCTCAACCAGTTTTCCACAGTCATCGCACTGGTCTCCTCGTGCAAGGCCTCCGCAGTGAGGGCATTCTCCTTCAATGTATCTATCGGGGAGGAATCTTTCATCGTCCTCACAGTAGGCCATGTTCTGTGTTTTCTCGTTGATCAGGCCGTTGCAGTAAAGTTCTTCGAACATGTCGTGAGTCTGTTTCCTGTTGTATTCTGAGTGAGTGTCTGAGAAGATTGTGAAGTCTACGTTCAGGCTTTCGTAGGCTTCTTTGACTTTCTGTGTTTGTTCGTCTTTGATGTCTCGTGGGTCCTCCCCTCTTTCCAGGGCTTCCAGTTCCAGTGGTGTGCCGTGGACGTCGCCTCCGCAGACGAAGATGTTTTCTGTACCTCTCACATCGTAGTATCTGTGTAGTAGCTCTGCTGGAAGCACGGATCCTGCCATGTTACCGAGGTGGGGTACTCCGTGGATGTAAGGTAGTGCTGATGTGATCGTAACTCGTTCTTCGTCTGCGATAAATATTCACCTACACCGTTATTGAAAAGCAATTCTTTAAACTGCTTTCTTCCCAGTAAACAGGTTATGGAGATCATCTTCGCCACAGGAAATTCTGGAAAAGTAGAGGAAATGCAGCCAATATTCGAAGACACAGATTACTCGCTGAAACAGCAACCAGCAGACATCGAGGAAATCGACGCACTGGATGTAAAGGACGTGGCGAAGAGAAAAGCAAGGGACGCGGCAGAGGCCCTCGAAGAAGATTTCGTACTGGTAGAAGATACGGGATTCTACGTTGAGGGGTTAAACGGTTTTCCTGGCGCGAAGGCCTCTTTCTTTGACTACACATGCGGAGCTGAAAACTTGCTCAAATTACTGGATGGAAAGGAAAACAGGAAGGCCTACTTCAAGACAGCTGTCGCCCTTTATCACGAAGGAGAAGTAGAGATTTTTACAGGAAAAATGACAGGTGAGATACCAGAGAAGCCTAGAGGAGAGGCCGTTGAAGAACTTCCTTACAACAGTATTATCGTGCCTGATCATGGCGATGGAAGCACTCTTGCGGAAAACCCTGAACTCAAGGATGAGAACTTCATGAGGGTTGAGGCCACAGAAAAATTCATCGACTGGCTTAAACGTGAAGGGCTCTAGATAATCTTCTTTGAAAGCCTGTGAAGGCTTGAAAGCCCGAAATCAGGTTCTTCATCTCCTTCAGCATTCTTCAGATACTCTTCGTCGATCTCTCCGGACATTACCGCTACAGTTGTCATTCCTAGCTTGTTACCGAAGATTATGTCCTCTTTTCTGTCGCCAATCACTACAGAGCTACCGGGATAGTATGAAAAGTAATTTCTGAATACGTCTCTGAATTCATCTGACGGCTTTCCAAGGTTTTTCGTGTCGGAAAACTCGCGGACGGCCTGATTAATAGGTTTCTGATGAGGTTTAAGGCCTGAACTTTTCTCGAAAAACTTCTGATTGCTTAAGGTAAAAACACGGCCTTCGCCACTTTTCTCCATTACTCTGGACAGCTTATCGTAGTTGAACTTTCTGTCAAGGCCTATCACGGTATTTTTCGCGTCTCGGGAAATGCTGATATCTCTTCTGTCCAACTCTTCGATAAGACCTGTCTCTCCGACTGTGAAAACCTTGTTGATTTCTTGGCGATAGAGATGTTCTGCGGCCACGTATGCCGAGTTAAGAATGTCTTTTTCCTCTGCTGGAATGCCGTTAGAGGTCAATCTTTTTGAGTAGGCCTTTCTGGAGATCAAGGAGTTATCTGTATGGAATTTTACTGTTTTCCCGTTGTCTCTGAGCTTACTGACTAGTTCTTCGGCCCCTATCAGTGTTTCATCCCACTTCATCAGGGTTCTTTCAATATCGAAGAAGAATGTTTTCTTTCCGGTTATCTCGTCCATGTCTTACAATTCTACAGTAAATTTCAATAATATTTAATGAAGAAAGACATATTTTTGCTTATGGGCTTGAAACTTGGTAAAATCTTTACAGTTTTTATTCTGGCCATACTTCTGGTTTCAACAGGTGCTGCCTACACTAACTGGGACCCTGGGGAGCCCAGTAATACAGGAGGAAATGAGGAGTGTGCTGAGATGTTCACTACTAGCTATTGGAATGATCAGCCCTGTGATGAGAATCTGCCTGCGATCTGTGAGGCGTCTGATGGTACTTACAGTACTACCGGGAGTATGTCTTGGATGGCTGCGCGAGATGTCTGTGAAAGTAGAGGGGAGCACCTGGTAGTTATTAATGATCAGTCTGAGCAGAATTATCTTCAGGCTAACTATGGCTATGGGTGGATAGGTTATCGTCAATCTAGTACTGGTTCTGAGCCTGGAGGTGGATGGGGGTGGAGTGCAGATCTGGAGTCTGAGGTAGTAAGTAGTAGCTCCAGTGTTCAGGATGTTGATTCTGATGGGGATTATGTTAGGGGTCGTCCGGTAAAAACTACGTTCACCTATGAAGTCCAGAATCCATACAAACCTATTGATACTGCTTTTGCACTTGATGGTTCTGGGAGTATGGGCAATTCTCGCTACGATGTGGCCGATGCTACAAAGGATTATATAGATGGAGCCAATACAGGTCAAGGAGATACTATTGCAGTATCAGAACTTGGAGAACAGCTTCAAAGTTTGACCACTGATAAATCTGATGCTAAAAGTGCTGCGGATCGTTACTGGGATGAAAGTCGGAGTTCGTGTATCGGCTGCGGTATTTCTAAGGCTCATGATCATCTTAAGGAGGGCAATAATCCTATCCAGGTGATTGTAGTTCTTGCTGATGCACAGGGAGGTTACAGCGGTCAGGCCGATGATGCAAGAGATGATGGAGTAGAAGTCCATGGGATCATGTATCCTGGGGCCGATATCAACAACTTCGAGAAAGTTACTGATTCTACCTGTGAAATGAATTCTGATGAGAACAGTGACGGAGATAACTGCTGGTACGGATCTTCAGGCACGATAGATGAGGTCTATGATTCTATTCAGGAAGAAGTTCAGGCGGAAGCAACTGCTGATTTGAATATGGTTATGCCGGATTATACATATACTCAAGATAGCTTCGATAGTCTTGAAAATCATGCTGATGGTGAAAACTATATCAGAGAAGATATAGATGCCAGCAGCGGAACACATACAGAGACCTTCACATGGCGCCCACTTACTGATGGTAGCGGTAAGGTGGTGAAAACAGGAAGTTCATATATAGATTTTCGATCAGATGGGAGTACCACGACCTATAATTTTCCATCCTCACATACTGAAGATATCTACTATGTAGATCTTAATGTATCTGACCACTCTCTTCTAAGGCGGAACGGCATGATAACTGTAAATCTCACGCTCCGGAATAAAGGCAATATAGAGTCTAAAACAAGGCCGTTACATCTGACAGATGAGGATAACAATATTTTATCGCGTCAGATAGATCCTATACCTGCAGGAGGAAAACACTATGAAGTATTCCGGGTAGCTGAAAATAATCTAACTTTCAGAGATGCACAGCGCATAACAGCTCATATAGATCCTAATACTGGAGGTTTCTGGTCTACAGCACCTCTAGGAGAGGGTGAGGCCCTAGAACCTGATGAAACCAATAACGATATGCCTATAGGTTATCCACCGCTTCTTTCATCTACTTCGCCATCAACAGTTAACTGGGATGATAACTTCCGATTCAGCCTGAATTTTGATCACTACTATCCTGATCAGGTACAGGGAAATTATACTGTATTAGAAGATGGCAATAAAATTAGAGATGAGGCTTCCTACAGCAAACCTGCAGAGGGGACACTGAGAACTAACCAGATAGATAATGATGAGTCCAGAATATACTACAATATTACGAGCAAGATAAGAGGGCCGCAGGGAGCTTTATCTGTTTACAATCATACTTTCTACGTCAGTAATCCGAGGCCTGAGATCTATGCTGCTGAGCCGAAGAACTTGAACAGTGTGTATCAGAATCCTGTGCAGTTGAGGGCCTTTGTAGATGATGAGAATAATGTTGAGAATTCTAATGGCCTTAATGTTAGTATCTATAATCAGGAGACTGGAAATCTTCTGAAGGAGGTTGAGGGTGTAGCTCCGAGGACACCTGTATCTTATTCCTGGTCTGAGGCTGATGAGGCGGGTAAGACTTATCGCTGGAATGTGACTGTTTCTGATGACTGGGATACTGTTTCCGAGGTTTTCAGGTTTGTGAAAGGTTCAAGAGTGAGTTACAGGACTGAGACTGAGAGCAATTACAGTTACTCTGGTGTCGTTACTTCTTCGGGAGGTCAGGGAGCTTTCAGGTACAGTGTACGGAATCGTCTTGAATTCAACAAAAATAATATGCGGACTACACTTTCAGGAGTAGATGCCCGGTTTGAGAGTACTGGAACAGGTACCAAGAGCTATGCGTTGCCTAAAGAATCGTCAAAAACCTTCAATATAATAGTTAATCCTGGAAATGGGCTTGAAGGCCAACAATATCTTACGGTCACCACTACTAACGAAGACCTAGGCATTAATAACACCGATAAGATTCCTATATTTATCCGCAGTGATGCTAAAAGAAGTAGAGGGGTTCCGGGCCTATCAATATTGAATATTTTGTTTATGATTCTGGCCTCTACCCTTTATTTCGCTGGTTCTCACTGATCTGCAGTTGTTAACTTCTTTAATCGGAGGAAACAAATTATTGAATAATGAAGAAAGGCCTGCTGGCTTTTATTGTTGTTCTGTATCTTGCTCTTGCTTCAGGTGCAAATACGTATGCAAATGACTTGAGCTCTTCTGCAGTGGATGTTGATGGGGATGGCGAGTTTGTGATGGGTAGAGAAGTTGTTACCAGTTTTAATTATACTATAAACAATCCTTATCGGCCTATTGATACGGCGATTGTGATCGACGAGTCTGGCAGTATGAGCGGTGTGATTGGCTCGGCTAAACAGGGCGCCAAAGATTATGTGGATGCTACTAATACTTCTTCCGGCGATAGAAATGCTGTGGTGGAGTTTGAAAGTGATGCAGATATTCTTGAATCTCTTACAACCAGTAAACAGGATGCTAAGGATGCTATAGATACTATAAATGATGGTGGAGGAACGGATCTTCCTGCGGGCGTTTCGAAAGGCCACAGCGCGTTAACTAGTGCTAGCGATCCTAATCCTATCCAGGTAATGATTGTGCTTGCAGATGGAGGTGGTGGAGATCCCGGTACTGAGGCCGATGATGCCAGGGATGATGGTATTGAGGTGCATGGGATAATGTATGGTTCGGGGGCCAGTACCAGTGAGTTTGAAAGCATGACAGATTCCTCTGATTGCAGTAAGAACTCCAATGAAAACAGTGATGGTGACTCTTGCTGGTATGCTGAGACTGGATCGATAACCAGTGTCTACGAACAGATTAGAGAACAGGTAGATCAGGACGTGCAGGGAGAGCTCGGTGTAGTACTTCCTGATCATGCCTATGTTGATTCAAGCTACGATAGCTCTACTGATCTTTCTGGCCCAAATACACGGTATAAGCTAACAGATATCCCAACAGATGATGGGGAGTACAAAAGAAGTTTCAGCTGGTATCCAACAACCAAGGGCTATGAAACTATAAAGACGGGAGAATCCTACCTTAAGCTAGATGTACAAGGTTCAACAGACTATTACAACTATACTTCATCTTTCGATAGAGATATCAAGTATGTGGACTTCAGTATTCAGGACACAAATATTGAAAGAGAGGAAACAGAGATCAATGTAAACTATACTGTCGCCAATGATGGAAATATTGCTTCTAGGCCAAGAGATTTGAAAATTATCGATGGTGAAGGCCATATAATTAGTCGTAATGTAGACCCCATCCCTGCGGGAGGCACTTTCTTCGATAACTTTACTGTAGGCGCTAACCACAATGTTTTCCAGGATTCTAATAGGATTACGGCCTTTATGGACTACCTTGGTTTCTTCAACTCAATTCCTCCTGGAGAAGGAGGCACGCTAGAACCAAATGAGAACAACAACGACCAGTTAATGGGCTATCCTCCCCGGTTGATAAGCACTTCACCGTCAACTGTTGAGTGGAACGATACTTTCAGGTTTAGCCTGGATTTCGGCCATTATTATGCAGATCAGGTTCAGGGAAAGTACTCGGTGTACGAAAACGGTACTTTGATCAGAGATAACGTAAGTTTCTCCAAGCCAGCAGAGGGAACTGTACAGACTAATGATATAGATAACGATAATTCCACGATTTACTACAATATCACCAGCTATCTGGAAGGTCCTAGCGGCGCCACAGCTATCTACAGAGACAGTTATTATGTCAGTAATCCGAGGCCTGAGATCTATGCTGCTGAGCCGAAGAATTTGAACAGTGTGTATGAGTCTCCTGTGCAGTTAAGGGCCTTTGTAGATGATGAAAATAATGTTGAGAATCCGAATAATCTGAATGTGACTGTCCGTGATTATGAGACAGGCCGTCTTCTTCTTTCAAAGAAAAATGTCTTGCCTCGTTCTTCTGTAAGTTATGATTGGGTTTCTGCAGATCAGGATGGCAAGACTTATCGCTGGAATGTGACTGTTGAGGATCGATGGCATCAGGTCTCTGAAGTTTTCAGGTTCAAGAAGTCAACAAGATTCAGCTACAGAACTGAGACTGAGAGCAATTACAGTTACTCTGGAGTTGTGGCCTCTTCGGGGGGTCAGGGAGATTTCAGGTTTACTGTCAGTAATCCTCTTGATTTTGACAAGGACGACATGCAGACAAGCTTGTCAGGAGTGGATGCCAAGTTTGAAGGCACGGGCACGAACACGAAAAGTTATTCTCTCCCGAATGGAACTACCAGGACTTTCAATATTATTGTCTCGCCGAACTCTTCTCAAACCGGCCAGCAATACCTGCAGATTACAACCACGAATCAGGATTTAAACATCAATAATACAGATAATATTCCCATCTACATTAGAAAGGATGCGAAGAGAAGTAGAGGAGTTCCAGGCCTTGGAATGCTTCAGCTAATGGTGCTGCTGGCTTCCTCGGCGTTAATATTTTTCAGAAGAATTTAATCTTCTTTGTTCTGGACTACTCTTACAATGTAGCCAGCAACTCTGTTTCTAAGCTTCTTAGACTTGAACTCATCCATATCCTTGAGTTCTTCCTTGTTTTCGTCGAAGTCTTCTGAAAATCTTTCTTCATCAGCACTTACCAGGTCCTTGGCAAGTCTCTTAACATAGGTTTGTCTTACACGTCCCATACAGCAAAACACTCGAAGACAAACTTCTTAAACCCTCTACTTTAAACGCCATCTTCTCCGAATAACTAAACATGACCAAGATCAGAAGACTGGTGCTTGACGTACTGAAACCTCACAAGCCCGGAATGGTAAAACTTGCAGAAGAAGTAGAGAAATGCTCGGGAGTAGAAGGCCTCAACGCAACTATCTACGAAATAGATGAAGAAGTAAGAAACCTGAAAGTTACAATTGAAGGAGAAAATATTGACGACAAAGAGGTAAGAGAGGCCGTAGAAGATCTTGGAGGCAGCATACACTCGATCGATGAGATTGTTTACGGCGATAAAATAGTTGAAGAAAGCAAGACTCCGCAGGACAAGTAATGCTAGAGAAAATCCGTGAGGCCTGGAAGAATGAAGACGTCAGAAAGATTTCCAGACGCTACTTTATCTCCAACGGCTTCGACGGAACACTAACTTCTACAGGCGTAGCAGTAGGAAGCTTTCTAACAGGAGTTCCTTCAGGCCTCACAGTTTTCAAGGTAGGTATAGGTGCAGGAATAGGCCTTGCAACTTCAGGAGTATGGAGTGTATGGGAAATTGAGAGAGCAGAGAAACTGGCCGAAGTCCACGAACTTGAAGGCCCGATGATGAAAGATCTTGAAGACACAGAGATACACAGGAAGAAGAAAGAAGGCCGTGTAGTTAACGCAGCAATGAGTGGTTTAGGCCCGGTAATAGGTATTTTGCTTCCTTTGATACCTTTCCTTTTCGAACCAGTGATTGGAATGCTTTACTCGACTGTGGCCTCGGTACTGGTTGGAATGATGTTGCTGGGAGCTTTCGGAGTCTACATGGGAAGGCTTTCAGGCCAGAAACTGTATGTCGCTGCTGGCAGGATGGCTGCAGCAGGCCTTGTAGTTACACTTCTCAATGTAGTGCTTCCTGGCTAACAGTTATTTTCAATAAGATATCTTGCCAATAGTCTAGGTATGACAGAACTCCTGTACTATCCTGGCAATGAGTATCAGAAAGAATTTGATTCAGAGGTTTCAAAAGCAAGAGAGGTTGACGGATACATCTGCCTGAAGGAAACCCTTTTCTACAAGGAAGGTGGCGGCCAGCCAGCAGATCACGGAAAGATTTCGTGGAATGGGAAAAAGGCCCAAGTGACTGATGTGCAGAAAGAGCATGGAGAGATCAGACACTACATTGAGGGAGATTTCCCGGAGCCAGGACAGGAAGTTCACGGTGAAATTGACTGGGAGCGACGTTATAAGCATATGAGAATGCATACGGCCCAGCACGTTCTTTCCTGGATAGCTCTTGAAGAGTATGATGCAACGACGGCAGGAAACCAGATTCACGAGGATCAGTCAAGAATAGATTTTAAGCCTGTAGAGTTTGATGAGGAAGATGTGGAGAAAATTGAAAGAGAGGCCAATGCACTGATTGAGAAAGGTCTTGAAGTAAGTAAAAAGGAGATGGCCCGTGATCTTGTTGAGGAAAGGCTGACAGAAGGCCGTACCAATCTGGATCTTATTCCTGACAGCATAGACCCTCTTAGAGTAGTAGTGATTGGAGAAGATGATATCTGTCCATGTGGCGGTACTCACGTTGACAGTATCGATGAGATTGGAAAAATTAATATCGTGAACAGGGTTTCGAAAGGTGCTAATGTGGAAAGGCTGGAGTTCGAGCTGGAGGAGTAGTTTGCTTCTCTAACGATTTTCTCTTATTCTATCTTCTATAAAACTTCCACTGTACCAGTCGGAAGGTTTTAGGGCCTCGCTCCTGTCATCTTTTGCTGGTTGATATGCTTTGGACCAGTTCCAGTAGCTTGCTCTTCTGTCTCCTGTGTCAAACTTCACGCTTTCAAGTGCTCTATCGGCAGGAATAACTGCTTCTCCTACTATGAATGTTTCTGCAATTTTACCTTTTTTCTTTTTCACTATATCTCTTATAGGTGCGTCTACCGCCTCCTTGACTTGTTCTGGATAAGATTCTCTTGGCTGATGGACAATTGCATGTAGCAGGCCTTCCTTTAGATTGTTTCCATTCATTTCGTAGTCAAGAGTATTTTCGTTGTAGCTCCCGCCTGCAAGCCTTGCCATGGCAGGCCCTTTCATGTATATACCTCCATCGGAAATATAGTTACCTCTGCTTGCTACACGGATAGCGCATTTAGATTGAACTGGTATTCCTTCAAAAACTCCATCAGTTACCACGAGATCAACTTCACCATCATCTACTATTTCCATGTTGTAGGTATCCTGAAGATATTCTTCTCCCATTCTTCCTATGGCCTCGGTATGCGGGGAAAAATCCATTCTATCAGAGACATCATTCTCTCTTTCTAGCTGTGTGTGGCCGGGATGCCATGTTCTGGAGCTACCTCCTAGCGCCTCAAAAATATCGTTAAATGTGAGGTTGTCTGCCTCTTCAGTTCTAAAGGATTTTTCTCTCACTTGGCTCATTAAGACAGTTCTTTGGACCTAAAGATTAAGTTTCCGAACATAGATTAGTAAATTTTCTCTTTTTCCAGGTACTCCTGCAAGTACATCATTGGAACTATATCGTAGCCTGCATCGCTGTGCCAGTCCATGTTGAGAAATTCTTCCCCGGTTACCCATTTGAACTCGCTGTGATGGCCTTTCTCTTTGATTTCAGGTTCGCCCTCGTATTCTTTGAAGTGGACGATGTAGCAGGATACAAGGTGGTCGGATTCTACCTCTATCCTGACAACGTCTTCACCATCTGAAACATCAAGGCCTGTCTCCTCCCTGAGCTCTCTTTTAGCTGCCTCAAATCGGTCTTCTCCAACCTTTACACGGCCTCCAGGCAGCTCCCATTTCCCAGCTGTATCTTTATCTCTATCTTCGGATTCTCTGACCGCCAAGAATTTTCCTTCCTCGTTCTGGATCAGGGCCTTGCTGACCACTATTTTCTGGCCTGAAATATCATCTGTCATAGATCGTATTCCACACCTGTAAGTTCCTCTGAAAGATTCCAGAGATCTTCTGCAAGCTCTTCATCTAAGGCCTTTTCTGAAGGATTTTGAACTTCTGGATATCCTCTGATAGATCTGAATCCTCCAGGCCCTACATATTCACCTCCTTCAATTTCTTCTGAGGTAGCTGCGTACAGCATTGGAAGACAGGCACTTTTTGGAGAATGTCCGAATACTTTGAGGCCTAGACTCATTAGCTTACTTACTATAACGTTGTGCTGGCTTTCATCAGCGTTGAAAAGATTAGTTTTAGAGACTCCAGGATGGGAGACGACCGAGGTTATGTCAGTATTGTTTTCATCAAGTTTTCTGTCAAGCTCTTTTCCGAAAAGCACGTTGGCCAGCTTTGAATCCGAATAGGCCTGCCATCTATCGTATTCCTCTTCATGGTTTATGTCTTCAAGATCTATGTCGCCGCTGGTATGTGCTATACTGCTCTGGGTCACTATTCTGGCCTCTCCATCACTTGCTTCCAGTTTTTCAAGTATCTGTCCTGTTAGTGCAAAGTGGCCGAAGTGGTTGACTCCTATCTGGTATTCTAGGCTGTCTTCAGTCTCTCTTCTTGGGATAGCCATTATTCCTGCGTTGTTGAACAGCATATCAATTTTTTCGTATTCAGAGTTTACTTCTTCAGCAAATTCTTTTACAGAGTTGAGTGAGGCCAGGTCTACCTGCTTTACTTCGAGATCTGCGTTCTCTACTTCTTTCTCTATTTCTTCCTGTGCATCGAGGCCTTTTTCTCTTATTCTGCAGGCCATTATTACTTTTGCGTTGTGTTCTACCAGTTTTTTGGTGGCTTCGAATCCTATGCCTGA
Organism: Candidatus Nanohalovita haloferacivicina; assembly: GCF_029232205.1. GTDB lineage: Archaea > Nanohalarchaeota > Nanosalinia > Nanosalinales > Nanosalinaceae > Nanohalovita > Nanohalovita haloferacivicina. The sequence continues at coordinate 392,011 of NZ_CP107255.1, forward strand.
GTTTGCGCCTGTTACAAGTGCTGTTTTTCCTTCCATGTCCGGAAGGTTTTTGGCTGTCCAGTTGCTCATAACGATTTAATTGTTTGAGAAAAGTTTAATCTCTAGGGTAGATCTGTTCTCCTTCAAGTGTAATCTTTGAGTCCTCGTGCAGGTGCACTGCGAACTCATCGGTGAAAATTGCTGTAATCGATGCATTTTTCATTTTCAGGCCTTCTTCTTTCTCCATTCTTTCCCGAAGTTCCTCCGGTCTCTCTACTTCCGCCAGGTCTTCGGTGTTGATATCTGTCTTGATGAATACTATGTCGCTGTCTCCGCGGTCGAACACTATGTCGTCCTTATTCATCTTTCTTCACTGCTCTCTGCTCGTAGAACTCGTCCTTCTTCCTTTGCTGCTTGTCTTTCTGACTCTCCGGTTTGTTGGCTCGAGGCCTTCCTGTTTCAGGGTCTTTTCTGAAGGTCAGGTCTACAAGTTTCAGGAACTTGTTCATGGCCTTTCCAATTTTAACTGGTTCTTCGGCGTATCCTTTAACCCCTGGTTCTCCTTCGAATACAAGGCCTCTGTCGGAGATGTAGTCTAATAGGATGAGGTCGTGGTCGATCACCATTACTGGTTTCTCGGTTTTCCGTGCGAACCTCTTGATTACTCTTCCCAGCTCCACTCTTGATTCGACGTCCAGGTAGGCTGATGGCTCGTCCAGTACGTATACATCTGCGTTCCGTGATAGGCAGATTGCTACTCCAACTTTCTGTAGCTCTCCTCCTGACAGGTCCTGAAGATTCTGTTCGTAAAGGTTATCTACTCCCAGTGGTTCAGCGATTCTGTTCTTGAATTTCTTGTTTTCTGGATTGACGTGCTGAGATATTGCGGCCTCTACATTGGCATCCTGGGCCTCTAGGTACTGTGGTTTGAAGGAAAGATCGACTTCAGGTGATTCTCCCTGATCTGGCTCAAGTGCACCGGCCAGCATCTTTGCGAATGTGGTCTTTCCCAGGCCGTTCTCTCCGAATATGCCCAGTACTTCTTCCTCATGTAGTATTCCTTTTTCCATTTCAAGTGAGAACTCTCCTTCTCCGAAACTTTTCGCTAGTTCCGGGTATTCGAATACTGAAGCCTTTTTCTCCACCTGGCTTCTTTTTGTCCGTTTGAAGTCGATGGATTCTCCTCTGATCTGCAGGTTGTGTGTTTTCAGGTATCCGTCGAGGTACTGATTGATTCCTTCACGAGTTGAGAATGCGTTGGATACCATTCCGTATGCGCCGGCCTCTCCGTGGAATACGTGTACTGCATCGGATACAAGGTCAAGTGTGGCCAGGTCGTGTTCTACTACCAGGACTGCTGCATTGTCTGAGAGAGATCTGATGGCCTCTCCAATATTCAGTCTTTGCTTGACATCTAGGAAGGAGGATGGTTCGTCAAACATGTACAGGTCTGCGTCTTTGACCATTGTGGCTGCGATTGCAACTCTCTGTAGCTCTCCACCGGAAAGCTCGTCAAGTTTTCTATCCATCAAATGCTGGATATCAGTCTTCTCCGCAACTTCTTCTACTGAGTCTCTCTCATCTTCTTTTTCCAGTAAATCTTCAACTGTTCCCTCGTGAAACTCAGGTATTTTATCTACTTGCTGGGGTTTGAATGCAGAGGTTACTTCTCCTTCAGCAAGCTTGTTGAAATGATTCTGAAGGCCTGTTCCACGGTATTCCTTCTTGATCTTGCTCCATGAAGGCTCTTCGTCGAACTGGCCCAGGTTTGGTTTGATATCTCCTGAGAGAATTTTCAGGGCTGTGGATTTTCCGATTCCGTTTCTTCCGAGTATTCCTGTTACCCGACCTTCTTTTGGCTCTGGCAGGCCGTAAAGTCTGAATGAGTTTTCCCCGTACTGGTGGATTTTTTCCCCGAACTCTCTGTCCAGTCGGACCAGCTGGATTGCGCCATCGTATGGGTATTTGTTGATAGCCATTTTGTGGGCCTCCATGACGTTTTCGTTGTCGATGTGGAGGTGGCCTTCTTCGTCGAGATGGAATCCGCCTTCTTTCCCTGACCTGTTCAGAGGGTCGTATTTGATTACTGTTTCTTTGGCCAGGTCTGGTTCTATTTTTTCCTGGTCGATTACTACGATGAAGTTCTTTGCGTTTTTTCCTGTGCTCATAGAGTTGGTTTAAACCGTGAAGTTAATTAAAACAATCCGTTTTGACTAGTCTCTGAGAAAAAATTAGGAAGAAAAATATGTGAGTGAGTTTACTCGAAGGAGAGTTCGTATTTCTCTCCTGTGATCTGTTCGATTAGGTCTTCGAACTCTGAGTTGGAGAGGTTGATCTTTCCTTCGTAGTCTTCGTCGACGACGATCTTCTTGTACTGGCCGTCAGGGCTGAATACTGTGTTGATGGATTCAATTTCAGCTGGGCTGAGCAGGCCTTTGATGACTTCTTTGTCGTCCTGGCTTTTTTCGACTACTCGGATTGATTTTCCGATTTCTTCTGCGAGTTTCTTGACGATGTCTCCACTTCTTCCAACTACTTTGGCTCCGTCTCCTTCTGCTGTGACTATTACTACGACGTTTGCTGTGTCGTATGCGTGTTTGATTTCTGAGTCTCTTAGTGAGCCGTATTCGTTGCTTAAGTCCTGTAGAGTTCTTGAAATTTCAATTTCGAGATCGGATATCTCACCGTTCTCGTATTTCTCCTTGCAACTGCTGCAGAGCACATCGCTCTTCAAGCAGACGTTACATATTGGTGCCTTCATAATTAATGAAGGAGCAGTGAAAAATTAAATACCTGAGGCAGTATACCTATTTTAAAACCAGTTTTCTTCCTTCGCTCTCAGAGTGTTGCAAGGCTTGTTCTCAGGGTTCTGGTTATCTCGTAAAGTGTAAGCACTGCTACAAGCACAAGACTGTAGAAAAGACTGTAAGCAGCAACCGTTTGACCTAGAAGGCCTATTCCAATAACTAAAGTTCTCAGCTCGAATCCTGCATAAGGAGTGATCACTGTTTTGGAAACTGCCTCGGCCTCATCCCGAATTGTTTCGCCCAGGAAGATCAAAAGAAGTGTCGCCACTGCCAGCGGCTTGCTAACTGAAGGAGCAGTTACAGCGGTCAGCAGTAGAAGTGTTTCGATTGATTTCTGAGAGTAAACCAGTTTCAACTCATCAAGATCTGTGAGACTGGTTTTAGAACTCTCTCCTTCTGCGTAACGGTAAGCTATCAGTGAGCCTACAGCTGTAAGGCCTGCGAGAACTGGCTGTTTGAATGCGAAAAATGCTACAGGAGTTAGAATAGCCAGTACAAGAGATGAGATTAGCAGGCCTTCGTTACGAGTATCCATAGAAACAGTATTTGAGGCCCAGTGTAAATAGTTTTTTGGTTTAGAGCTCTGAAAAAGAAAAATTTGAGTAATAAAGGAGAAGGCTAGGCCCTCAGACCGAACAAAAAGGGGGGGGGAGGGGTTTTTTGTTGTGGTCCGAGGGTGTGTTGCCTTCGCCTGTTGAAATATAGGTTTTTAGGGAGGAAAGGCCTGATTCGAAGGGGGGGGAGGGGTTTTTCGAGTAGAGGCCTTCCTCCGTAATATTTTTTTGGTGAGGTCGTGAGACCTCCTTTCCGAAAATCAGAGATTTTTCTTTGAAGTGGTAGATCTCTGATCTCCGGCTTTATTTCATGACTTCGAGGCCGAGGTCGTTTACGTCTCCTTTTACCTCGGTTTCTTCCTCTTCTTCGAGTTCTCCGAGGACGTAAGGTGATTTCACGCCTGTGATGATGGAGATGACTTGAAGCTTTCCTTTGAGGTCGTCTCTGATTCTTGCACCCCAGATGACTTGTGCGGAGCGGTCGAGTTTTTCTGTGACTAGTTGTCCTACGTCGTTGATTTCGTTGAGTGTGAGGTCTTCGCCTCCTGCTACATGCAGTAGTGCTCCGTTTGCTCCGTCGAACTCCACGTCGAGTAGCGGGTTGGATAGTGCTTCGTGGATTGCTTCCTTTCCTTTGTTGTTTGTGTCTGACTCTCCGTATCCTACTACTGCTACTCCTCCTTCGTTCATCACTGCCTGGACGTCTGCGTAGTCAAGGTTGACTAGTGACGGCTTGGAGATTGTTTCTGTGATTCCCTTGATCATCGTGGTGATCAGTTCGTCGGCTACCCCGAATGCCTGATCGAGAGGCATATCGCCTGCAATATCAAGCAGTTTGTCGTTTTCAATTACGATTGCTGTGTCTACGTGCTGTCTTAGTTTGTAGAGGCCGTCTTCTGCCTTGCTCATTCTTGCGCCTTCGATTGAGAATGGCATTGTGACGGTTCCTATTACTATGCAGTCTTCTTTCTTTGCGATCTCTGCAAGAACTGGTGCTGCGCCTGTACCTGTTCCTCCTCCCATTCCTGCGGTGAGGAAGACCATGTCAGCTTCTTTGAATAGTGATCTTAGTTCGGCCCTGTTCTCTTCTGCTGAACGGGCGCCTTTTTCAGGTTTTCCGCCAGCTCCGAGTCCACGTGTTAGATCTTTTCCTACAAGTATTTTTCTATCTGCGGAGGCCATTTCTAGGTGCTGTTTGTCGGTGTTGATGGCAACTGTATCGGCTCCCTCTACTTCCTTGTTCTGGATTCGAGTTACCTGATTGTTGCCAGCTCCTCCTACTCCTACAACTAGAATTCTAGCATCTTTTACATCATCAAGATTTTCAGTGGCATTCTGGCCTTCATTCTGAGAGTCTGGCGTGTTGTCGATTATAGATTCCATTGTGTTGACCCGCCCCCGGCAAGGATTAACCTAACCTTTTTAAAGCGGCAAAGCTAATTCTACGATAGAACTAATTGAACAAAATTCCCAACTTATTTCGATAATACGTTTCCCGACTTGAACTCCCAATTCAAGTCTGATTCAAGCTCGCTCCCAACGAGTTTGAACCGATCGATCAAAGTTCGTGTCCCACCACGAACAGCGATCAAGTCTTATAATACGTTCTTTTCTAAGCTTGTTTATAAATCTTCGGCCGTTTTTGGGCAATAACACTGTTCATTCTGTATCAACACCGATCGTTCACGACTGTTCATACTATCGCTAAACCTGCTACAGAAGGCCTAACTATTTTGAAAAAACAAAACTCCACTGGAAACAAGGGTTGTGAGGTGTAATGACAGTATTCTTCTAAAAGTTTCAGACACAGAAAGTAACTATGGTTGACGTTGAAACTGTAAAGAAGGTCGCAAAGAACGCAAGGATCAAACTTGAGGAAGGAGAAGCAGAAGAATTCAAGGAGGACTTCGACAACATTCTAGAGAAATTCTCATCTCTTGACGAAGTAGATACCGAAGATGTAGAACCTGCATTCCATCCAGTAGAAGTTGAATCAAAGACCAGGCCTGACGAAAAAGAAGAAACACTGGACAGAGAAGAAGTATTCCAGAACACTGACAACGAGGAAGAAGGATTCTTCAAAGGCCCAAGCGCATAATAACACAATGAAAATAGGAATAGTCTCCGACACCCACGACAACATAGAAAAAGCGGAGAAAGCCGCAGACTTCTTCGAAGGCCGTGTAGAAAAAGTATTCCACTGCGGCGACATGGTTGCGCCATTCACAGCAGAAGTATTCGACAGAGACTTCGAGTTCTACTCAGTAAGAGGAAACAATGATGGGGAATGGAACCTCAAACAGGCAGTACAGAAATTCGGAGATTTCCACAATAATATGATGGAGGTCGAAGTTGACAGCCTGAAAATCGCGGTATACCACGGAACTGAGGAAGAGATAGTTAACGGCTTGGTAGAGAAAGATTACGATTATGTATTCAGAGGCCACACTCATGAGAGAAAACTTGAGGAAAAAGGAGATACAGTAGAGGTTAATCCTGGCGGGATAAAGTTGCCAGGCCAGGAAGAAGGTTTTTCGGTCGCGGTTCTTTATACGGAGCAGCAGGAGATAGAGTTCCATCTAATGGAGGAGTGAATTAATGGATTTGAAGTGTCCGGAGTGTGGTGGAGAAATGAGTTTTCAGGGGTACAGGCCTTTATTCCCTAAATGCACTTCCTGCGAGAAGAATTTTCATGTTGATGATTGTGTTAGAGAAGAGTAGGTTGGTAGCAGAATTTTGTTGCTATTTATCTGTCGCTCTGACGAAGCATAACATTGTATCCAAGATCGGAGCGGCCATCGTGGTTTCCGAGTCTCTCTAGGGCGTCTAGTACTACTTTGATTTCGTCTACCTTTCTCTCGACTTGTTCGCTAACATGGCCGAAATTTCTCATTGTTTTCTGGAGGTTTCTTCTCTGCTCTTCTGCTGAAGTGGCAAGTATCTCTGTAGTATTGTCTAATCTGCCGCTGTAGGTAAGCTCTTCTGGCCTCTCACTAAAGGCTGTGAAATCGTCTCTGGATTGTGGTTTAAGATCGCTTATGGCGTAGGGGTGTTCGTGGATATGCTCTGGTCCGAACTCACTTGCGTACTCTGGCTTCGAAGTCTTAAGAAGTGAAGAGTGTACACTCATGTCGTTTGATATGTGAGAATGCCCTGAGAATAGAACAGTAGTATCGAATTCTGACGCCAGTTTTTCTGCATTATCTGCCATTCCGACAGACCTCTTCTGTATTGAAAGTGGAACACCTGAGTCCTCATAGAAAGGACCTTTCTCAGGTTCAAGTCCATGAACTTCTGTATCATTCTCCTCTAGAGCTTCAAAGAACTCATTATACATTTCTTCATCTCTAACGTATCCTGTAACTGTGTTCAGGTGATCGATAACTTCCTGAGAAGAAACTTTTCCTTGATTGTATTCTGATACTAGCTCATCATCTTCATAGATAAATTCTAGGCCTACAACGTCTGGAGAGGTTTCTTCTACAATCTCTGTTAGTGCAGGAAGCCCATCTCCTCTTGTCATGTGTCTCTCGCCAACAAGAATATTGTTATCATATTCTATCTCTTCTGAATCTTTCCAGCTGTATAGCTCTGATTCAAAGGCCTCTAGCATCTGAGCAGAATCATCTGTGTAACTTTCTTCCTGGCCTGAGAAAAGCCCTCCGGAAAGGCCGGTAAGTCCAGCGAGAGCTCCTTTAGCAAAATCTCTTCTCCCCAGTGAAAAACCACTCCTACTCATATGTTGTTACTGTTCAGTTACAGTTATATTGTTTTTGTGTGGTGGCAGAGATTTTTTTAAGAGTCGCCTGTGAAATCGGTTTCATGGGCCTTAAAGAAGTAGTTGAATCGGACGAAGAAGTAAACCATGAAGAATTCCTGCAGGAACTGAAAGATAAGAATGAAGAGCTAAACTTCATGAGAGAGATCGAGCAGGGAGAAACAAAGGAAGGCCCTCTGAATAATGTGCCGTTTGTTGTAAAAGACGCAATCTGTACGGAAGGAACAACAACTTCTGCAGGATCAAAAATACTAGAAAACTACACTCCGGTATTCGACGCAACAGTAGTGGAAAGACTGAAAGAGGCCGGAGCACGTTTCTACGGCAAAACAAACCAGGACGAGTTCGGATTCGGTACCTTCTCCACGAACTGCGCATTTGAAACACCGAGAAATCCTCACGATGAGGAAAGAGTGGTCGGAGGATCTTCAGGTGGAGCAGGAGCAATCGTTGCAGCAATGGACCAACCTCTAATCTCAATAGGAGAGTCCACAGGAGGATCCATCACAAATCCTGCAGCATACAACGGAGTAGTGGGAATCACACCAACATATGGAAGAGTATCAAGATACGGCCTTGTAGACTACGCAAACTCACTTGACAAAATAGGAGTTCTCGCAGAAACAGTATTTGGAGTAGCGAAAGGCCTGGAAGTAATAGCGGGAGAAGACGAAAGAGATCAGACAACATCAGAAAAAGAAGTACCAGAATACTCCACCAATCTTTCAGAGACAGAAGGAAAACTTGCAGTACCTGTACAGTACCTGGAACTTGAGGGAGTAGAGGAAGGAGTAATGGAGAACTTCAAGGCCTCCATCGAAGAACTTGAGGAAAAAGGATTTACAGTAGAAGAAGTTGACATGCCACTTCTCTCAGCAGATGTAGCTGTGCCAGCATACTACGTTCTCGCGATGAGCGAGGCCTCTACCAACCTGGCAAAAATGTCAGGAATCAGATACGGAATGGAAATGGATCCTGAGGACTTCGACGACTTCAATGAATACTTCTCAGAGGTCAGATCCGAAGGATTCGGTGAAGAGGCCAAGAGAAGAATTCTTCTTGGAACATATACACGCCAGGCAGGATACAGAGATGAATACTACATTAAGGCCGCAAAGGTAAGGCAGAAGATCATCAACCAGTACCAGGAGATCTTTGAGGAATACGATGCAGTAATCAGTCCTTCAATGCCGAACATTGCTCCGAAGATTGAAGAGGCAGAATCCATGGCTCCGGAGGAAATCTATGCGATGGATACTCTCACCGTAGGCCCTAACCTGGCTGGTATGCCGATGATCTCAGTACCTAACGGAGAAAGCAAAGGAATGCCGACAGGCCTTCACATAGTAGGAGACCACTTTGAGGAGCAGAAAATACTGGATCTGGCCTATAACTATTCGAATTAAAATATTTTTCTCTTCAACTGAGGATTATGGCTACTGAAGAAGGGGGTTTTCAGAGTTCGGTAGATCAAATACTTGAGGAGAGTAAAGGCCGTGTAGTGGATGATGTTTCGGGAGAGCTCGAATCAAGTCTTGAACTTAACTCTGAAGGTTACGAGGGTCTTACTGAATATGCGGAAGAAGCTATCAGCGAAGTTGAATCAACAGAAAATCCATATGATATAGTTGGGCTTTCAAAGGATCTAAAGGAGAATGTAACAGATCTAGTTGCCTATGGAGAACTTTTCAGCCAGAAACTCGGGTTTCTCAGCGAATTTCAGGAAGAACTGGTTGATGAAGAAGATATAGAATATGCAGAGCAGTACCTCCAGGAAAATGAGCATCTTGAAGATACTAGAATTGATGCAGAAGATATTGCAACTGTAAAGGCCCTTAGAGATGGCAGACTTTACGATGAGCTCATGTCTATGGGCGATGAAAGGGAATGGGATACAGCTACGATTGGAGATTCCTTGCTATTTGACAACGTCAACGATGTGGCCGATGCAGTTATTGCAGATTACTACTTTAGAGGTGGAAAAGGCCTTAGAAGCACTATGGGCCAGATAACGCAGTATGGTTTCGAGGATTCTGTCGACTACCAGACTGTAATGATGGGGGCCATGGCAGAGACGTTCCACTCATCGACACTTGTGCAGGATGACCTGATGGATGGAGATACGGAGAGAAGAGGTAGAGATTCAGCAAACATGATTATGGATCATGTATTCGGTGAGACCGGAGAAGATATTCCGATTACAACAGGCAACGTTATGGAATCATGGACTAATGATCTCAACGTACATGAGCAGCTGGATATACCTCAGAAATCCAAAGAGACATTTGTCAGGGTACAGGATGTTGTTAACAGAGGCCAGAATGAAGATATTTTGATGGGTCACGACCTGGACAGCCTCGATATAGATGATTACAAGCACATGAGTATGGGTAAGACAGGATTCCTCTACGGTGGAATACTGAAGATGGTTGCAGAGCACTCCATGGAGAATCTTGACTACACCGAGGAGGAACGTCAGGAAGTCAACGAACTTCTGGGAGATTATACAGCTAACTTCAACTTCGCATTCCAGTCAAGCGACGACCTGATAGAAGTACTGGGTGGAGAGACAGGAAAGTCCGACAGCGACATACCGAACAGAAAAAGAACAGCAACAGTTCTAACTACAGACAGGGCCATGCAACTTCAGGACGAAGATATCAACGGCATGCCTGCTGAAGAATACTTCAGAGCATTCTTCTCCACAGATCCTGAGAACGACCCAACAGAGAATATAGAGGCCGCAGAAGGCGTGGAGTTCCCTGAAAACATCTACGACAACCAGATCCGACGCATAATGGAGGAAAAAGAAGATATTCACAGAGCCCAGCTTGAAGAATGGGCCACGGAAGCCTCAAAAGCTGCTGAAAACATGCAGGAAGTACGAGGATCAGAAGACGGGTTAAACGCTGGAGCTGCAAACCTTCTAAGCAAGGCCGCAGAAGCCATGAACCAGAGAACTCACTAAAAAATAAACTTAAAAGGATTCCATGGAGAACTCTAACACATGACCGACGTAAAAATAGGCCTAGAGACCCACGTGCAACTTGATACAGAAACAAAACTTTTCTGCGGATGCCCAAATCAGGAAGCAGAAGAACCAAACACGCACGTCTGTGAAACCTGCCTGGGCCACCCAGGAAGCAAGCCAAGACTCAACGATGAAGCACTGGCCAGAGGAGTAAAAACAGCACAGGCCCTCCAATGCGACATCAATCAGGATATCTTCTTCTCAAGAAAGACATACTTCTACCCTGACATGTCCAAAAACTACCAGATCACACAGTACGAAGTACCTGTAGGAGAAGAGGGCAGCTTCGAGGTCAAGGTCGGCGATGAGAAAAAAGACATCGGCATAACAAGACTGCATATTGAAGAAGACCCGGCAAAACTTGTACACGAAGGAGGCCAGATCGGAAGATCAAAATACACAAAAGTAGACTACAACAGAGCAGGAACACCACTACTGGAAATAGTAACAGACCCAGACTTCAGAAGCCCTGAAGAGGCCCGTGCATACCTCCAGCAACTCGCACAGATGCTTGAATACCTGGAAGTATACTTCCCGGAATCAGACTTCGCAATCAAATCAGATGCAAACATCTCCATCGAAGGAGGCCAGCGTGTAGAAGTCAAAAACATTACAGGAACCAAAGGAATCGAACAGGCCCTCAGCTACGAAATCACGAGACAGAAACAGCTCAAAAAGAGAGGCCGCGAAGTCGAACAGGAAACCAGAAACTACGACGCCAACCAGGAAATAACAGAAAAACTCAGGGAAAAAGAAACAGAAGAAGACTACGGCTACATCTTCGACCCTGACCTGACAAGACAGGAACTATCAGAAAACTACAGAAAAGCACTGAGAGAGACAATTCCGGAACTACCGCACGAAAAATTCAAGAGATTCAAGGAAGAGTATGGCCTGAAAGAAAAGATAGTTGAATCGCTGATCTCAGACCCGGAAATCGCAGAGCACTTTGAGGAGCTGGCCAAACAGTACGATGCACAGCTAGTGGCCTCATGGATGACAGGAGACCTGAAAAAAGTCCTTAACTACAACGACCTAACATACTCAGAGTCTCCACTGAAAATCCACTGGCTAAACACGATCATAGGCCTACTTGATGAGGACCAGATCTCAGACAGAAACGCAGAGAAACTTCTCAGAGAACTGGTAGAAGATCCAAGAGAGCCAGATGACATTATCGACGAACAGGACCTGCTCAAAGCAGAGGACTCGGAAATCAGAGAATTCGTAGAGGAAGCAGTAGAGGAAAACCCTGACGCAGTCGACGACTATGAATCAGGAGAGGAAGAAGCACTCAACTTCCTCGTAGGCCAGGTAATGCAGAAATCTCAGGGCAAGGCAGATCCAAAAACCGCCCGTGAAAAACTGAAGGAACAGCTGGAATAGAAATGAAGGCCGACGAGTTCCTCGAAGAAAAAGGCCTCGACTTTGAAGTAGTAGAACAGGATAATCCTACCCTCGACTGCGACGACGCAGCCCGCGAAAGAGGAGTAAAAACATCTCAGATAGCGAAAAGCCTGATCGTAGACAGAGATGGAGACAAAATACACTGCGTACTGCCAGGCGATCGAAAACTCTCAGCAGGAAAATTCGGAGAACACAGACTAGTAGACCCTGAAGAATCCCTTGAAATCACGGGACAGGAATCAGGTACAGTACACCCATTCTCATCACAACTTGAACACAGAATCGACAGAAAACTTCTAGAAAGAGACAGAATCTCGTTCACTACGGGAGACAGCCAGAAAGGAGTAATAATAGATACAGAAAAATTCAGGCAGGGCCTGGAAAAAGCAGACTTCACCTACCAGATAAAAGACATCGTCGACTTCAACGAAAAAGATATTGAAGAACTGGAAGAGAAAGGCCTTGACGAGGAAGAAGCAAGATTTGTCCTTTCAAGAGGCCTCGAAAAACAGTTTGAAGAACTCAACAGTACTCATGAAACCAGTCTGGTGATAGGCCTCCTCGAAGAGTTCGGCCGCCACGACCTTGAATACAGCAGCAAAGTATCAGAAGAAATACTCTCCCGGGCTGAAAGAGAAACCCACATGCAGAAACTGGTACAGGCCTACGACCGTGAAGGAGAACTACCGGAAGAAAAAGACTTCTCACTTGAGAAGGCTGTTGAAAAAGTAATGTCGGAAAACTCTGATGCTGTAGAGGACTACAGAGAGGGAAAGGATTCTGCACTGAACTATCTACTGGGACAGGTAATGAAGGAGACCAATGGAAAAGCCGATGGCGGAAAGGCCCGAAAAACTTTGATGGACAAACTGGAGGCCTAAAAATCCTTGACTGAAAAAGAAGAAGATGATTTCGCTGCAGAAATCCAGGAAATGATGGATTCTATAGAAGGAAGAGATGTAGGCCAGAAAAGATTCCAGATGTACGAAGTTCTGAGAAAAGCAGTAGAGAAGGAGTACGAAATCGCTGACAAAGAGCTGCCAGGCCCAGAATCCAGAGTAACGGAGTTAAAAGATGTAAACGGCTATTCTTACAAGCTGGTGCAGGATTTTCTGACTTCAAGCAGCACGCTTGAAAAAGAGAGAAAGCTTGAGAAACTGATCGAACATTTGAAGTCCCGAATCTGAGGCCTATATTTAATAACCGGTATCGGGTTGAATTCCGTTTGGTTATTAAACTTCTTTGCTGAAAAAATGTGATATGGAAGTAAAGCCAGCAGAAGACATGGGATTCTCGCTATCCAAGTTTTTCAAGTACTCGGCAATCTCCGTTGCTTTGATTACTCTTGTTCTAGTTCCCAGCTTCATTACAAACACATACATCAGAACACTCAATACACTACTTCTCATCGCACTGATGGGTCTAGTAGGCAGAACCTACTTCTCAGCAATATTCTCATTCAAAAACATAGAACCACCAGAGCTCAAAGACGAGCTACCATCAGTAAGCGTAGTAATACCTGCATACAACGAGGCCCAGGTACTGGAAGACACAATTGAGGCCTGCGCAGAAGTAGACTACCCAAGAGACAAATATGAAGTAGTGCTGTGCTATGAAGCGGCCTCAACGGACGGTACAGAAGAAATAGCAGAAAAAGCTGGCGAAAAATACGACTTCCTGAAAGCAGTAAAAAGAGATGAACCTGGCGGAGGAAAAGCCAAGGCCACAAATTACGCTCTTGAATACGCTGAAAACGATATAATTGCAAGCATCGACGCTGATCACTGCTTCAAGCCAAATGCTATCAAGAGAGCAGTTAGATGGTTTGATGACGAAGATGTGTGGTGTATCAAAGGCCGCTGCTTCGGATATAACCCTACAGACTCGCTTCTATCGCTTCACGCAACAGTTGAAAGACACATTGCAGAGAAGATCGATATATACGCAAGACAGATCTTTGGAGGATTCACTTTCTTCGGTGGAGGACAGGCCTTCTTCCGGAGCGAAGTATTCGAAGAAATAGGCTCGTTCGACGAAGATATACTTGTAGAGGACATTGACATGTCCACAAAGATTCACCACAAAGGGAAGAAGATTGTTGTAGATCCGAAAGTTATCACGTATGAGGAGAACCCTGATACGTTACAGGCCTGGTGGAGCCAGAGAAAGAGATGGGCCCGTGGATGGATGCAGGTTGCTGTAAAACACACGATGGGCCTGACAGGAGACTCAGATCTTTCAGTCACGAAGAGAATCGATGGAGCATACACACTGCTCTACGCAGTAGTCCCTACGTTCCTCATCCTTCTAATGCCGATGATGGTCCTCTCATACCTGGGAGTCAACACAACAACCTACCTGCCTAATTCAGACATATTGTGGACTCTTGCAGGAATAGCTCCGGTAACACTATCCTACGTGGTGTTCTTCCAGGACTTCATGCAGGGAGAAAAACATCACAAAGTAGAGTACTTCGCAGCAATCACCCTATGGGCCTACTTCTTCTTCCAGGCCTTCGTACACCTGACAGCATTCATAGAAGAGTTTATCTTCGACAAGAAAAGCGTGTACGTCACAACTTCAAGAGCAGAAGGATAAAAAAGAGAGGAGAACTTTTACTCCTCTGCTTCCTCCTCTTCTTTTGCTTCTCCCTGAACCTTGAACATTACCTCCATACCTTCTTCATCCGAGTAAATTCTTACAGGAACCTGATCGCCAATAGGCTGCGAGACCTTCCAATTCTCGGCCTCAAGCCTGACCGCGTCCTTTTCTCGTAATGCATCAATTATATCCTGCAGGAAATCTGCAGCTCCTTCTTTGCCAAGTACAAACTGTTTGTCAACACTCATGTTATCACAGAAAAACAATAGAAACTGGAAAAGTTAAAATAAAGGTCGAAAACCTGGAAAGGTTTTCCTGTAAAAGCAAACTTGAAACAAGTTCGCTTATGCGAACATCTCGTTTGGATGAACTTTGCCATCTGACAGGAAGTCCTTCTCAACTCCCATGTTGCCCTCCTTCAGATCCTTGATAGCTGACTCGAAGTCATCCATATCGATCTCGACACCGGAAACATCCTCGTGTCTCTCAAGAGCATTTACAGCGGCCTGCTTGGCAATCTGCTTGATATCACGGCCTGTAAAGTCTTCCTCAAACTGCTCTGCAATAGCTGTATAGTTAACAGCATCTGCAACACTCATTCTGCGAGTATGGATTCTGAGAATCTCTTCCTTGGCATCTGTATCAGGTACAGGGACTTCGATCGCACTACATCTGTTCAGTAGGGCTGGATCCATTATGTCAGGAGTGTTGGTTGCGAAAATGCTGATTACACCGGAATCCTTCTCAGTATCCAGGCCATCAAGCTCGGAAAGTAGCTGAGACATCGTACGCTCAACTTCCTCGCCACCGTGTCTCCTGTCATCAAGCCTCTTCTTTGCAATAGCATCAATTTCATCGATAAACACAATCGCAGGCTTATCGGATGCACGGGCCTGATCGTAGAGCCTCTTAACCTTCTTGGCGCCCTCTCCGATGAACTTCTCGACCATCTGAGGGCCGTTAATCATGAACATATCTGCGTCGTATTCATTGGAAAGTGCCTTAACTAGGTGTGTCTTACCTGTTCCTGGCTTTCCGACTAGTAGCATTGATTTGTCCATCTCGATGCCCCATTCCTGCATCTTCTTGCTCTTATCCTCGTTAAGCTGTGCGCCGACATTGGATTTAAGCGACTTGACAACGTGATCAAGGCCTCCAATGTCCTGGAATGTTACATCTGTCTCAATAGCATCGAACTCTGCGTCTTTTCCTTTTTCAACAATATCTGTTACCTTGAAAGTATTCGGGTCGAGAGCGACCTCGGTACCAGGTGTGAAATCCTCTGGATTGTATCCATTAGGAACTTCAACTCCGTAGCGGCCTTTCATGTTTCCTGAGGCCTCTACCCAGATTCTATCCCCGTCAAATTCGGATACAACAACTCCTCTCATTACAGGAGTCTTTAAGTTTGTAGAATTAGGGTTATCGTTCTTTTTCTGCTGGAAGTATTGCGGGAACTGAACTTTCTGCTCCTTACCAGCTTCTTGATCTTTTCCTTCGTCATTATTTTCCTGATTAACGTCTTTATCGCTCATTTCGATCACCCAGTAACGAATCCGGTCCAGAAAACCTCTGATAATTTTCACAGGCCGCATTCGCACACCCAAAAATGACTGTCTTATCTTTATAAATCAAATTAGCTGGGCCCAAAGATTAGTTAAAAACCTTCCTGAAATCTCTTCCCGATCGCCTTTTAACTCTTCGGTTCTAATCTGGATAAGGTTATGAAAAATACAAAAATTGTATCAACTATAGGGCCGGCAACGGACACAAAAGAAAAGCTCGCAGAAATAATAGACTCTGGAGTCGACGTAGTCAGACAGAACTTCTCACACGTCGACCACGAGCAGCACGGTAAAATATTTGACAGAATCCGAGATGTATCGGAGAAAACCGCAGTAATGATCGACACCAAAGGCCCTGAAATCAGGCTGGGCGAAGTAGAAGAAGGCACAGAACTGGAAACAGGCCACAACGTAGAAATAACAACAGAAGAAATCACAGGAAACAAGGAAAAACTATCGGTAAACTACAAGGACTTCATCAATCACATCGAGGCCGGTGACGAAGTAAGAATAGATGACGGAAAAATCGAACTCGAAGTAGAAAAAGTCGGCGAAACAGCAGAATGCACAGTAGTATATGGAGGCGAAGTATCCAGCAGAAAGGCAGTAAACGTGCCAGGAGAAGACATTGGACTACAGGCCCCAACAAAGAAAGACGTTGAAGACATCGAATTCGCAGCAGAAAAAGGATACGACTTCGTATCGCTCAGCTTCGTAAAAGAGGCCTCAGATGTCGAAGAAGTCAGAGAAATCCTGGAAGAACACGACTCCGACATGCACATCATCTCCAAGATCGAACACAAGAAAGCAGTTGAAAACTTTGATGAAATTCTCGAGGCCTCCGATGCCATCATGGTTGCAAGAGGAGATCTCGGAGTAGAGCTTCCGGCAGCACAGCTTCCTATGATGCAGAAAGAAATGATCGAGAAATGCAACAAGGCCGGCAAACCTGTAATTACTGCTACACAGATGCTTGAATCCATGACAGAAAACCCTACTGCTACGAGAGCAGAAATCTCTGACGTAGCAAACGCAGTTCTGGATGGTACTGATGCAGTCATGCTTTCAGGGGAAACAGCAATTGGAGAATATCCTGTCAAGACAGTAGATTTCATGGCTAATGTAGTTGAACAGGCAGAAAATTCTCTGAAGGATATCACTCATCACACTGTCAAACAGCCGCCGGAATCCACACGCGAAATCATCTGTAAAAACGTATGGCAGGCCGGAAGAGACTCCGACGCAGAATACCTGGTGGCCCACACATCATCAGGATCAACAGCGAGAAACATTGCAAAATACAGGCCTGAAAAACCGATTATCGCATTCACGGACTCCGAAAAAGTAGAGAGACAGCTGCAGCTGGCCTGGGGAGTACAGCCTTACTATGAGGAGTTCCCTTCCGATGTTGAAGGCATGCTAAAGGCCTCAGCTGAGAGAATGAAGACTCTCGACCTTGCAGAAGGAGATGACGAGCTGGTCTTCTCAGCAGGAATTCCTACCTGTGTCACAGGAACCACCAACATGATGCAGATAAGGACTGTGGGCGATATACTGAACTAGTAGTTCTTTGCCACTCCCAAGTAATAAATTATTTCTCTTCTTATTTTTTCTATGAGCTGGGAAACTCTTTCAGAGCTTCAGGAATACGATGAAGTAACGAACTCGTACACCAATCAGGTCTATGAAACTGATGGCTCATTTGTTAAGGTGTTCGATCAGGTATCTTCTACTACAGTCGCCAGAGCTCTAAAAACTGCGGTGAAAGGGGACTTTGACTGGGTTTCTGCAGAGGAAAGAAGTGTAAAAGAGAGGAATGCCGGCCAGATCCTAGAACCATACGGAATACCAGTTCCAGAAGTAATAGACTATGGAACATTAGATGGTGGGAAACAGTATGTCGAACTAGACTCTATTGAAGGCCCTGATGCATTCAGCTTTCTATACAACGATGCTGACACGGAGCAGGCAGAAAAATTCGGGAGAATCGAAGGCCACAGACTCAACGCTCTCCACCAGGATGGGATTTCTCCAGTTGACAGCGGATGGGCAAACAGGATAGTAACTGACAACAATGTCTGGTGGATAGACAACGAATTTCTGACAACAGAAGCCACTGCAGCAGAAATGCAGGGAGATCTTGAAAAATTCTACAGAGCGGCCTTGAGACTTCCAGAAGAAAAATTCGATGCAGTGACCGAAGGATTCGAACAGAGCTACGGAGACTCTTTCTCAGAAAGAGATACTGTAGAGGCCACAATTTACGACACGGTCGTAGGCGGCCTGCTAAACCCAAGAGAGGAAACAGCAAACACCTTGAGAAACGTAAGTTCCGAACTTTTCCAGCAGGAAGAAGAGGAAGAGCTAGAAATTCCAGAACACGAAGACGTACTGGAAATGCTAGAGAAGGCCTGAAAAATTAATTCAGAAAAACTGCAGAAAACGAGCCCGTAGGGATTTGAACCCTAGACCTAGCGGTCCGAAGCCGCTCGCTCTGTCCAAGCTGAGCTACGGGCCCTTCTACGTAAAACATACTTCGGGTGGAAAAGTTAAATAACACGGCAGGAGGATTCAAAGAATCCCATATAACCGCTGACGTATGCGATAACATGTATTTTCGCATCTCTCCTACCAAGATATTTTATTTAGGGGAGGCCCAATACCAGTTAATGGGCTTTGGCTCTGACATAGTATATGAAGAGAAGGGCAGGAATTTCATACTTTCAATGGCTATCTCAGTGATTTTTCTGGGAGTGGCCGCAGATGCATTCTTCAGTGCAAGCTACACCTGGCTGATTCTTTCAAGCATGGTATTTTTACTTTCGGTAACGCCGGCTCTGGTCAAAAGAGATACGGTGGCAGCGCCATGGGAACTTTTGCTACTGGTATCGCTGCCTTTTATGCATCGGGCCTTTGATCTGGCAGTTCTGAGCAGTATCGCAGTAAGCTACATTTCCGTAGCAGGGGCCTCGCTCCTGATAGTAGTTGAGATAGATGAATTCACATCTCTAAGAACTAACTCTTTCTTTGCCACGTTCCTCACGGCCACAGTAACTGTGGCAATGGCAGGTTTCTGGTCGCTGATCAGATGGTTCTCCGATATCTACCTCGGAACAGCGCTGATAACTTCTGAAGAACATCTCATGTGGGAGTTCACGGCAGCTACAGTCACAGGAGTATTATTCGGACTGCTCTTCCACTTCTACTTCAAGAGAAGACTTCCAGCAGTCGGAGGTGAAACAAAATGAGATTGCTGAGGAGAATAGGCCTTAACTCAAAAAGACAACGCCAGTTAACAAGAATACTTCAGACCTCACTTGTGCTTATAGCAGCTGTCGGAGTAATTGAAGGGGTTTTCAGCATAACTATCAACGCCCTTATCTCGCTGGCAGTAACTTTTGCACCAACATATCTTGAAAGAGACTTCAACATAACACTGGATCCAGCACTCGCACTGTGGATCACACTGGCAGTATTCCTCCACAGCTTTGGAGCACTGGGCCCATACAAGAATATCTGGTGGTGGGATCACATGACACATGCGCTTTCATCATCAATTGTAGCGGCCTCTGGTTACATCGCTGTGAGAGCCCTCGACCAGCACTCAGAAGAGATTCACTTCCCTTCAAAGTTCATGCCGGTATTCCTGGTGGCCTTTGTCATGGCCTTCGGTGTAATATGGGAGGTTATCGAGTTCATGACTGGCCTGATGGCACAGTATACTGGAACCAAGGTACTCACACAGTACGGCCTGGAAGACACGATGAAGGATCTACTTTTTGACTCGGCCGGAGCACTACTCATCGCACTGTTCGGAGAGGCCTATCTCTCAGGACTAATCGATCAGGCTGTGGAAAAACTTGAGGAGAAAGTCCCTGGCGTCGAGCAACTTCTTCCTGACCAGTGAATAAAACCCGCCGATAATAACTGAAGCCACAACAACTTTCTGGGCCTCAGGATAGCCATTCAGCAGAGGATAGAGAGAAGCTCCAAGAAAAACAGTTAGTAGAAAATCCTCCGGGGCACCATCGTATCTGATAATCTGAAGAGGCGGAAACCACTTATCCAGAGAATGAGAGTAGACTCCCTTGTCAGTAGTACCTTCCCACGGCCTCTCCTCAAGGCCTCCACCAAGAATATCAATCCATGAATGAAGCCAGGCAGAAGCCGTAAAGTAAGAGGCCAGAACAACGTAGTAGTTTCCTGTAGCTGCAGCCGCACCAATCAATACCGATGAAAGAACAGTATAACCTACTGGAAAATGCAGACTCTCGCGGTGCTTCCACGCCAGATCAAGATCGGGGAAAAGGCCTCCAAGAAAACCTGCTGCAACTGCTGCCAGAAAAAGTTCTGGCGTGAAAAACATGCTTGAAGCACCCAGAAGGCCTCCCATCAGTGCGTGTGTAACTCCCATCATTTTCAGTAAAACCTCGCTTCAGCTTTCATACAGTATTTCAGCAAATCTTTTTCAATCTAGGCCTTTCTCTCCTGTTTATGTGGAAAAAAGTACTGATAGCAAGTATTCTGGTTGTCGCATCTGGCTGTGCACAGTTAACCGGCGAAGGCCCTTCCGAGGAACCTTCAGCAGCTGAAGATGCTATTAATCAGCAGGTAATTCAGGACACGGAAGTTGAGATTGTTTCAGTCTACGGTGAGAGTTCTCAGATGAATGTTGTAGCCTCCAATCAGGGTTCGACAGTTATCAAAGAAGGAGAGCTCGAGTTCACTCTGGACAGAAACGGCCAGGAAACGGTTCTTGAATGTGAGAACCCGGAACTGGATGCAGGAGACACTTTCACCTGTCAGACAACTCAACAATTTCCGGATCAACAATCATCTTTCGAGATCAGCGTTGAATTCAAAGACACAGTTCTGACAACTGCAGAGTGTACTGTAGAATCAGAGGTAGCAGCAACCTGTCAGTAGTTGTCACTGAAAAAACATAAAAAATTCTGCTTTCCTTTTTTCTTTCTATATGACTGACAAACTCTACCACGGAAGAGGCGATGAAGGCCTTAGAGATATTGCTGAAACAGGTATTATCCAGGGCCATCCGATTGATGACGACGATGTTTTCCCGAGGATGGGTCTTGAAAGAGACTCCTATGACAAGGATCAGGCTATCTGGGTAACTGATAGCAGAGCATGCGCGAAGGCCTATGCATGGGGAGGAGGATACCTGGAAATTAATCCTGAAAATGTAAAAGTGATAGAGGACTCTGACTCGTGCTACGATGTAATAATGAGGGAGGAACTTCCTCTGCATCATGTAGAGAGAATAATGGTGGAGAACAGGGAAGGGCCTAGAGATGAACCTCAGAGAGATCTGGATATAGAAATAGCGAATCTACTGGATGAAGAACACCAGGACATAAAGATCGGATCTTACGAACCGAACGATCTAACTATAGAATAACTTTTCTACTCCTCTTCTTCATCTTCCACTAAGGCATCGATCTGGTAAGTCTTCTGACACTGTGGATAGCCCTCGCATCCCCAGAAATAGCCGTAACGGCCCTCCTTAATTTTCATAGGCATTCCGCACTCTGGACAGGCCACATCTCTTGGCTCATCTTCCTTATGCTTCTTGCATACCGGCTGTCCCGCGGAATTTTTTGTAGTAGCGCTCTTCCCGCAGAACACGCATTTCGTCATTGCTGTTTCCTGTGGCATAATCAGTTGTTTCCTCGCAAAGATTATAACACCGATTTACTCCTTCATCTGCTTCACATACTCGGAGGCATTCAGGCCGGCCTGACAACCCTGACCAGCCGAAACCTGCAATTGCTGAACTCCAATATTGTTGACGTCGCCAGCTGCGTAAAGGCCTTCAACACCGGTCTCCATCTCTCCGTTAACCTTGATCTTTCGGGCCTCATTCTTCTCAACGAGATCTGTGATATCTGAGTTAGGCACTGTACCGATCTCCACGAAAGCACCTGTAACTTCAAGATCCTTGATCTCTCCATCCTGCTCATACTTCAGGCCTTCAAGAAGATTCTCTCCGTAGAACTCAGTGGCCTCAGCACCTCTAATAACTTCAACGTTCTCGTCATTCTCTACCTTGTCAATAGTAATCTGCTCTCCCTTCAGTACTCCTGAACGGCTCAGAACATATACTTTCTCAGCAATATCAGAAAGATAGTCAGCGGCCTCCGTTCCAGCGTATCCACCGCCTATCACAGCTACCTCTTCGCCCTGATAGAGAGGCCCGTCGCATACAGCACAGTATCCAACTCCTTTGTTTGCAAACTCTTCCTCTCCCTTGATTCCAAGCTTTCTGCGGTGACCGCCAGTAGCAATAATCACGGAACGGCCTCTGAAGACTTCTTCATCCTCTCTTTCAACCTCGAAAATATCATCAGGTTTCCTGATGTCAGTAACTTTGTAGCCGGTTTCCTCATCTATATCGTAATCTCTCATGTGCTCAAGATATTCCTGAGCAAGATCCGGGCCTGAAATATGTTTGAAGCCTAGGTAGTTCTCAACTACATCTGTATTGTTTATCTGGCCTCCGTACTCGTCAGCTATAACTAGAACACTTCTGCCAGCTCTTTTGGCATAGATTGCGGAAGACTGAGCTGCTGAGGCCCCGCCTACAACTATTACATCGTAAATTTTATCCTCTGACATAATGTGTGCATTGCCCCTCAACATTCAAAATACCTCGGTTTTAGATGAAAAACTCCAGAAATTTCGGCCGACTTATACACTTAAAACTTCTAGGCCACAATTTCTCATACACATCAAAAATGTGCGGCATTGAGGAAACCCATGTCTGGTTTCTGAGATCCAGCATATCTTCGATATGCGGCATTGGTCCAGTGGTACGACGTCACGTTGCCAACGTGGAGACCCGGGTTCAAGTCCCGGATGCCGCATCGTGTTACGCTACGATCGCGCAATAGTCCATTCAGGAAATGGCCTCTGATTCTTCATTAATTAAATCTGATCAAAGAGCTCTTCTCGAAAACTATTTTCTTACCAAACTCCTGGTAGGCCTCTGGTGGTACACCAATATCAGCGACCAAAATTCTTCCTGAATTACCTTCCGACATTTTATCGAAAGGTGCGGCCAGCGTAACGGTAGTGTCGGGATTAACCGCGGGACGGAAAATATCTCCAGTCTCGGCTGAAAGGCCTGTAGCAATATCAATGCTGAAAACCTGCTCAAAACTGTTGATCTCGCGGATCATTGAATCAAATGGAGGCCTTGGATCTCCAGAAAGACTGTAACCTATCAGGCCGTCAATAGCAACAGGATAATCTTTCTCTGACTCCTGAATATTTATCTCGATATCCATTTTCTTCAGTATCTCCAGCTCCTCTTTTCTCTTGCCTTCGAGGTTTTCAGAGGCCAGAACTACTTCTACCTGGAAATCCCAGTTACTGAGTCTTCGGGCTGTAACCATGCCATCGCCTCCGTTGTCGCCTTTTCCAACGTAGACAGAAACTTTTCTCTCAACTGCATGATCTCTGACGGCCTCTGCTACCTGAAGGCCTGCGTTCTCCATCAGTCTGCCTGTGGAGATGCCGTATTTTTCAGGTACTATTCTATCTATTTCCTCCATTTGGGCCTTCGACACCGCTTCCATTCTCATATCTGAATTTTAGGACAGAATCAGGTAAACTTTTCCCCTAGACGGGTATGAGGTTTGTAGCTCCGAAGGTTTCGGTTATCATCCAGATCAGGAAGGCTGCATAAATCAGAAGCAGGAAGTAGGCCTCTTTTCTGTAGAGTTCAAGGTCTGTTCTCAGGGTTGTGAAAAGCGAGATGGTGGCGAATGTCAGGAATCCAAACATTGGAACGGCCACTGCATAGTTGACTGGTGTGGCGCCGGCCAGTAGAACTCCGGCAGGTATGGCAATCAGGAGATCGAATACGTTACTTCCCAGGACGTTAGCCATGCTGGTAACTCCTTCTCCATCTTTCGCGGCCTTATAGCTGACTACTGTGTCCGGAAGGCTGGTTCCCGCAGCGACAATCGTTAGGCCCCAGAGGAATGAAGGCGTATTGAAAATGTTGCCGAACTCTACAGCACTTCTTACAAGGCCTTCAACACCGATAACAATCAGTACAAGGCTTGCTGCAAGTAAAGCCCACTGTTTTTTCTCTGCTATGTTTTCTACTCTTTCAGGCCCTCCGTCTTTCGTGTCTTCGTACTGAATGAATATGTAAAGGCCGTAGACTGCTACAGGGATAAGTGCCAGCCATCTTGTAACTTCTCCTCTGAGCTGGCCTGGTAGAGGATTGTAGATGACGGCCATGGAGAATGTAAGAAGAAGTACTGCTATGGAGAGCATGTAGAACTGGGCTTCCTTGTATACAATGTCTCTGTTGGCGTCAATCATTTTTCCGTTTGCAATCACGCTGACTGCGGGTATTAGAAGTATGTTGAATATTGCAGATCCTACGATCGCTCCGATACCGAGCTCGAAGTTTCCGTGAACTATAACAGAGATAACTGTTGAGGAAAGCTCTGGAAAGCTGGATCCTATTGCCGCGATCACTGCTCCCTGAACCACGGCAGGAAGACCATAGTAGGCCGCTAGTTTCTCGCTGGTTTCTTCAAGCAGGCTGCTGGATTTCCAGATTAGAACTGTCGAGATAGTTGCCAGCGCTATGTAGTACAGAAGGCCTGCCATACACGTAACTTTTACGGCGGCTGATTTTATACTGTGAGGTTGAGGGAAGGAAAAATAGAGAGAAAAAATGTGGTGATTATATGTGGTCGGTGTGGTAGGTCTTTAACTTATCACCCTTCAAGTGGTTATGTCAGGTTTTGATTTCTCCAAGCCTTTCTAAGGCCTTGATTTCATGGCAGCGTTGATTCTAGTTCTTCTAGTGTATTTTAGTTGTTTTATTGTAGGCAGTTTTGTCCTGTGATGGATGAGGCCTGCTGGTTTCGGTTGAGTCCTTGTGCCCGAGGCCCACTGAGTTGTGAGCCAGGCCAGGTTTCCCCAACCTACTAATCCTGTATCAGAAATACAGGATATTCAGCTTGGAGATATACTTATTAAAGAAGCTCACATTGCCCCTAGATACGGTCGCAATACTGGTGCTCGTTGGATGGGCTCCGTGAGTCATATCTCTTATTTGTGATCTGGGTTTTATAAAAGTTTGCTGACAATATCTGGTGACTTCAGGAAAAATACGGTAATTCCTCTACAGCCATGCTGAACCTGCCATTCTGGTAAAGTGCAACACCGAAACCGGCCGCGATCAGCACTGGAACAGGATTCAGGTAGTAGAGGTTGATGAAACCCCACAGAAATACGAAACTGACCATGTCATCCAGCATGTAATCGGTCGATCTCAGACGGCTTTCAACATCGATATCGCGGAAAACATACTCCAGTACAAGCAGACATATCGAGGCCGAAAGCAACCAGCCTGTAAAGTTGGAAAGCGGAACACCGTAGAAAAGGCCTCCTCCATAACTCCAGATTCCGAGGGCCACGGCCGCAGGATCAAGAACTGCATCAATCAACAATACAAGGCCCACTCCTGCTAAGAACCTCTCCCAGAAATCTTTCAGATCGTAGAGTCTTACCAATAGGAAGCTGTTAAGCACCAGGGGCACGAAGAAGACTGGGAGGCCTACAGGAACGCCATGAACCATAGGACCCAGACTGATCAGATACGAGAAATCGCCGTAAGGCCATCCCGTGCTCAAGCCCACGAACTCGATAAGATATGCATACAGCGAGATTGCCAGAATTCCTATTCCTGCCTTTCTATCAATCAAAGGCCTCAGGCCCGCTATCAATGGAGTTCTCATTACCAGTGTTCCGAAAAGTATGAAGAAGGGATTGAACTCGAGAAAACCTGGTAGAAGGCCTTCAGCAGATGCCAGAAATGTTGCAGCTCCGACAATAGGAAAAACCACGGATATTGTAAATCTGTTTTCTGAAACCAGTTCCTCAAGCCTATCCATGAACAAGCACCCACAGACCGGCCAGAGTCAGAACCATTCCAGCTAGAGAATTGATGTAGGGATAATACCAGTAGGCCTCCGAATCACTGAGATTGGAAAGATAGAAACCAATACAGAGCAGAGGATAAATACTCATCAAAGCTCCTGCATAAAGATTGTAGAGGCCTGCAAGCAATGCGGCTACGGTCCAGAGAACAGTACAGTAGATGAAAGTATTCTTTCTCTCAAGGAAAGTAGCCGTGGTCGAAACACCGGCCTCCCTATCGGGCTCAATATCTGGAATAGCGGAGAAAGTATGCATCGCCATCGACCAGGCCCAGCCAGCAGCCAGAACTGTTAAAGGAGGCCAGCTACCGGTAACAGCGCTGTAAGCTACTCCCAACGGCAGGATGTAGAGGCCATTGCTGATAGAGTCCAGGAAAGGCCTTGCCTTGAACCTGAACGGTGGGGTGCTGTAAGCAACCGACAATGCAAGGAATCCGATCATGAATGGCCATGCAGCTCCTGCAAGAGGTACAGTCACAGGGATTGAGGTTACTGTTGCTGCCACTATGATTGAATCTGTGAAGCTGCTGGCCCTGTAGGCCTCTTCCTTATCATCCTTCTTCGGGTTTTTCTCGTCGATATCCCTATCGAAGTAATCGTTGATTCCGTACAGCATGATGTTGGCGGGAATCAAAAAGTAGAGGAATATCAGGAAGTTCTCAACAGTAAATAATTGTTCAACTGATTCTGCGCCAAGAACCATTCCAAGGATTGCAGGGCCTGCCAGATAAAGCCAGAAACGAGGCCTTGACATTTTCAGTATGTATTTCAGGTCATTCAAGGTCTTCTTCCACCTTTTCAGCTACGTGCTCTCCGCTGATCAGGCACATCGGCATTCCGATACCGGGATTGGTGTACTGACCTGTGTAGTAAAGGCCTGGCATCTTCTTCGATCTCTGTTTAGGCCTGAATACAGATGTCTGTCTCAATGTGTGAGCTATGCCGAGTGCTGTGCCGTTGAAGCTGTTGTAGCGTTTTTTGAACTCTTCTCCAGCAAAGATTCTTTCGTAATCGATCCTTTCTCTGAGGTCTTCGCCTGTGTTCTCAGCAAGATCATCCAGCACCAGTTCTCTGAACTCTTTTCTCTGTTCTTCATCAAGTTCCAAGTCCGCTGCGATTGGAACAAGAATAAACAGTGCGGAATGACCTTCTGGAGCCACTGTGTCATCGGTCTCTGAAGGATTGCAGACGTAGTATGCAGGGTTTTCTGGTAGGGCGGGTTCGTCGAATATTCTGTCAAAGTGATCGTCCCACTCCTCTGGAAGAACCAGTGTGTGATGATCTAGGTTCTCGAGATCTCCTTCAACACCTAGATACATCAGGAATGCTGAAGGAGCATAGGTCCTGGACTCCCAGTAATCTCTGTCATAAGTTGTGTATTCGTCCGGAAGAAGCTCTGTCTCGGCAAATGCATAGTCGGCGTTCGAAACTACAGCATCGCACTCGACTGTTCTAGTATCTGTTACAACTGTATTCTTTCCTTCGACTCTGTTAATCTTCCTGACCTCTTCGTTTGTCGATATCTCTACGCCTTTCTCCTCTGCCAGCTCTTCCATGGCCTCGATAACGGAGTAAATACCTCCTTCAGGATAGTAAACTCCCATGTTAAAGTCAACGTGACTCATCAGGTTGTAAAGCGCTGGTGTGTTTTCAGGTGACCCTCCAAGAAATACAAGAGTGTACTGCATAACCTGCTGAAGCTTTGGATTATCGAAGTACTCCTCAACGTGATCCTGCATCTTCTTGATCAACGAAATCCCACGAGCATTCCGCAGAACATCCAGAGACACGTAGTCCCGGAAATTGTTTCTGTCTTTCAGAACAAACTCGTTCATACCGATCTCATAAGTCTCCTCGGACTTCTCAAGATATCTCTGGAACTGCTCTGCAGCACCGTCCTCGTACTCCTCAAAGAGCTCTCCGGCCTCATCAGGATCAGCAGGCACATCCATCAAGTCGCCATCCTTGAAGAAAATCCTGTAGTTAGGATCCAGGCGGTGAAGCTCGTAGAACTCCTCAGGATCACGATCAAACTTGTTGAAAAATCTCTCGAAAATATCAGGCATCAGGTACCATGAAGGCCCCATATCAAACCTGTAGTCATCTTCCTCAAGCACAGAGGCTCTCCCACCAACCTCGTGATTTTTCTCTATTAATTCAACGTTGAAACCGCTGTCAGCGAGGAAACAGGCCGCTGATAGGCCTCCAAATCCTCCACCAACTACTATAATATCTTTTTCCGTGCCCACACGCTAGTTGTGAGCTACTTATTTTAAATCGGTTTTCGATAAAAATATTTGATATGGATTCTGAACTTCAGGAGGTCTTCAAAAACAACTCAACCTCCTACTACTACAGCAGCCTCTTTTTCCCAGAAAAAGTCAAAGAGGACGTATTCAAACTTTATGCATACGTAAGAACAGCCGATGACTTCGTAGATGAGGAACCGCAGGACGAGGAAGGCCTGAAAGAGTTCAGAGAAAAAACAATGAACAACTGGGACTCAGGAAAGTCAGGGGACAAAATAGTTGACAGCTTCCTGGAAGTAGCCCGGAAAAAAGATTTCCACAGAGAATGGGTAGAGGCCTTCCTGGACTCAATGGAGGCCGACCTGCACAAATCAAACTACGTAACAATACAGGAAACCTTGGAGTACATCCACGGATCCGCTGAAGTCATCGGACTAATGATGGCTGCACTTCTGGAACTTGACGAAGACTCTTACCAGTACGCAGAAATGCTCGGAAGATCAATGCAGTACTGCAACTTCCTCCGCGACATCAAGGAAGACAACGAACTCGGAAGAGAGTATCTGCCGGACGAAGAACTGGAGAAATATGGTCTCGACGGCCTGGACGAAGCTGATATCGATGACGAAGACTTCAAGGAATTCATGAGAGACCAGATCCAGCTTTACAGAGAATGGCAGAAAGAAGCCGAAAAAGGCCTGAAATACATTCCTTACAGAGTCAGAATCCCGGTAATTCTCTCATCCAGACTGTACAAATGGACTGCGAAAAAGATTGAAAAGAACCCGATGAAGGTTTACAGGAAAAAAGTAAGGCCTTCAAAGCCGAGAATTCTATTCGAACTACTGAAATCTTTGAGAGGTCGAAACTAGTGTACGATACTTCGGAGAATAAAGAAAAGATAATATCTCGCCTGGAAGACTGCAAGAAAAACTGTGAACTATCAAAATACGGCTGGGGAGAGGAAACAATTGAAATACTGTACGATCTCTCCACAAGAGGAAAAATGGTGAGAGGAAGCCTCCTCATGGATGCAACAGAAATAATGGGCGGTGAAGAAGACAGCATACACTATGCAGCAGCCACAGAACTTATACACACCGGCCTTCTTGTCCACGACGACATAATAGACAGAGATGAGAAAAGAAGAGGTGTAGACTCTGTACACGTCCAGTTCAGATCAGAAGAAATAACCGACAGACAGACAGAAAACCTTGCAATCTGCGCCGGCGATATATCATACTTCACAGCATACGAAATAATTTCACAGGCCTCCAATCTCGACTCAGAGGCCCTTTCAGAGTTCTCATCCACGTTTGCAAGAGTAGGAGTGGGAGAAATGTCGGACATAGTTCTCTCAGGAAGACTTGAAACAGTAGAGGACGAAGTACTGGAAATCCACAGAAACAAGACCGCATGCTACACCTTTGCAATGCCGCTGAAGATAGCATCAATACTTGCAGAAGGCCCGGAACTTGAGAAACTGCACGAGATAGGAATGAAAATGGGAGTACTCTACCAGATAAGAGACGATCACCTGGACATCTTCTCAAATGAAGACGACACAGGAAAACCTGTGGCCTCCGACATACAGGAAGGAAAGAAAACACTTCACACAGAAATCCTCAGAGAAAAAACCTCTGCAGGAGAAGAACTCTACGAGGAAAAAACAGTAGAAGAGGCCCGCGAAGTAGTCCGGAAAATGGAAGAATCCAGCGTACGGAAAGAAGTTGAGAAAAGAATCGAGGCCCGAAGAGCAGAAGTTATAGAGCTGATAGAGGGTCTGGAGAATCCTGAGCTCCGCGAACTGCTGAAAGACGTCCTCCAACTTGTAATACAGAGAGAAAAATGAAAGACAGAGTAAACCGGAAAAATATTTTTCTATCAGTACTTACATCAACAGCCATACTACTGGCAATAGTATCGCTCACAGGCCTTGAAAGAACTCTGAGCTTTCTCTCACATACCCGGCCTCTACCCCTTACAGCAGCATTCATCTCCGCCAATCTAGCGATCGTAATAAACTCTCATATCTGGAAAAAGGTGCTCAACAGACTGGGCCTTGATATAACGTCTTTACAGGCAGTAAAACTGGTGTTTGCCAACGCATTCATCAACAACATCACTCCACTAGGCCATGCCGGCGGAGAACCATTCATAGTATATCACTTACACAGGAAGACAGAGAAAGAAACAGGAACAATCTTCTCAGGCATCCTAGTAGCTGACGTAATCAACTTCACACCTCTCATAACTTCAGGCCTTGTAGGCGCAGCAGCAACTTCGGGAGCCAGAAATCTTCTATTGCTTCCAGCGGCAATAAAACAGAAAGTAGAAGAACAGATGGGAAACTTCAGGGAAGGCCTTCAAACACTCTCAATCGACAGAAAAAATCTTCTATTTCTCTCGTTATTTTCTCATCTATCAATACTGACAGACATAGCCGCAATCATGTTTCTGGCGTACTCTCTAGGCCTCCAGATATCGTTCGTCCCGCTTCTACTGATTCTTCCGCTGGCCAGAATCGCCAACTACACCCCGACACCGGGAGGCACAGGCCCGTACGAAATAGCATTGACAGGTCTACTCAGCTTTTTCTACGGAATCCCAATTTTCCAGGCGGCCGCAATCTCGGTAATCTACAGAGGCATGACATACTACTTCGGTATAATTGCCGGAGGATATGCCGTAGCAACCCTTGAAATCGGGAAATGATAAAAACAGGCCCGAGGTAATTCATTATATGTTATATGAATTTGAGCAGTCGGACCTCCTGCTAGCGTGGGGAGTCACAACTGCACTTGGATGGCTTGCAACAATGATCATGGCCGTAGTACAGCCCTCTGTACCAGCGGTGATGGCAATATGGACCGTTCTAATGGCCATCCCGGTAGTCATAACACTGCAGCTATACGCAGCAGGAAACTCGAACAAACTGTTCAACTTCTGGGCAGTAGCAGTCTCACTGCTTATGATCGAGAACTTTGTAACACCGGCCTCAATATCGGTTTACAGCTACTTCCTGCTATGGATGGCAGCATCGGCCGCAGGATTCTACTACACAAGTAGAAAAATGCCGCCACCTTCCGACAAAACATACAGATACGCAGCAATCCTGGCCGCAATCGCACTGCCTGTAGTCTACTACGACTACAGAACAGGAGCAATCCTGGGAATACTGCTACAGGGAGGCCCAATGATCTACGACTACTGGACAGTCCACAGATAACATTTCCCACTCCTTTTCTTTTTCCACCAAAAAACAGTCATCTATCCTATAAAGGTTGCCCCTCAATACTTGATTATAAAGGAGGTGTTTTGTAGTATGAAAGGTACAGTTAAGTTCTTCCACGATCAGAAGAAGTACGGATTTATCGAAGCTGAAGACATGGACGACGACCTATTCTTCCACGTCAGCGATCTCGAAGGCGATTCCATCGAAGAAGACACAGATGTCGAATTCGAACAGGAAGAAGGCGATAGAGGTCCTAAGGCAGTCAACGTAGTTGAAGCAGGAGCAGAAGAAACTGACGAAGAAATCGAAGCTTAAAGCTTCAAGCTCTTCACTCAACAAGCGTTACAACCAACTTTTTTCTTCACATTTCCCTTACTTAATTTTCTCCACCAACAACCCGGCATTTATTACTCATAAACCCTCTTTCTAAACCTATGACACAGGAAAACCAGAAAGAAGACGAATGGGCCAGAAAAGTAATACAGAAAAACACCGAAGGCC
This sequence comes from Candidatus Nanohalovita haloferacivicina, assembly GCF_029232205.1. Classification (GTDB taxonomy): domain Archaea; phylum Nanohalarchaeota; class Nanosalinia; order Nanosalinales; family Nanosalinaceae; genus Nanohalovita; species Nanohalovita haloferacivicina. Next base: position 423,701 of record NZ_CP107255.1, read on the forward strand.
TCAAAGAACTGGCAGAAGAAAAACCAGCAGCCAGAATGAGAAAAAACAAGATATACCGGAAAATAATCAAGGCCTACAGAAAATACATCTCAAGAAAAGAGGAAAAAGTCTCAACTATCGAACTCTAACCTCTTCAAGAGGCCCCTCCAGAAGAGACATCATGTACCTGTAAAGATCATCCTCATCCTTCTCCCTCACAGCAACCTGCTGCAACAACTCACGGAACTCAACAGTCAGATCAGGATAAACAGCCCGGGAAAAACCTTCCAGGGCCTGAGCCTTAATCAAAAACATCACACCGCTCAAATACGCAGTTCTCTTATTCCCCTCACCAAAGGCCTGTGACTCAGCAATCTCCTTCATCACAACCGCAGAAAGATAAACGGCATCACTGTTCTCACCACACCTCTGAGGTAAAGTAAACTCGAAAAGATTCTCAATCAAACCCTCGCCAGAAGGCCTCAACTGGTGATAATCCTCATCACGAGCAACCTCAAAAGCATCCATACTGCCAACAGGAACACCGTTAACATGCTCCAGCTCCGCCTCACTCTCAATATCCGGAGCCCGCGTAACAGTAGCATTCAAACCCTTCACAAGATCAAGGCCAATCATCTCCTCAACCTCTCCACAGTCAACCTCCAAAACCATAACCAACCAATACCTACCAACACCAAAAAGGATAACCCGATAAAAATTTCTACCTCAAAGCTACATAGGGGGAGAGGCCGATCACAGAAAAAACACGGATAATGCACTTCGGCGACACACACCTGGGCAGAAAACAACCCAGCCAGATAGCCGAAAAACGCGTAGAATCAACAATCAAGGCCTTCCAATTTCTAATCGACAAAGCCATAGAAAAAGACGTAGACATCATAATACACGCAGGCGACGTATTCGACACAGTATACCCATGGCACACAGTAATCGAACAGGCCCGCGAAACGCTGGAAAAACTGGAAAAAGCAGAAATCCCAATGTACATGATCCGTGGCAACCACGACAGAAGCTACGGCCACGGAAGAAAACTCAAAGGCCTCGCCATCGAACACCTCGAAAACCAGTACGTAAAACTAATCGATCCTTCTCCTGAAGAATTTGGAAAACCAGCAATACAATTCAAAGGCCTGAACATCTACGGCCTCGGATACCACTCCAGTAAAACCCGGGAAATACTGGAAGACTTCTCTCCAGGAAAAGGCACCAATATCCTGCTGATGCACGACTTCGTAGAGGGAGTTACAAGAACCTACTCCAACGACTGCACAGAAGCAGAAAAACTGGCCGATAAGAACCTGGACTACGTTGCTATAGGCCACGACCACCAGCCAAACACCTGGAAAGAAATCAACGGCACAGTTTTCTCAGCAACAGGAGGAACCGTAGACTACGACTTCAACTCCACAGAGTTCGGAAACCACTACAACATAATAGAAGCCGGCCCTGAAGGCGTACAACACGAGGAAACAGGAGAAATACCGCAGACACTTGAATTAAAGAAGATCAGAGTGCCGGTGGAAGAGGCCCGCGTCGAACCAACCATAGGAAGAATACAGGAACTTCAGGGAGAAAGAATAGCAGTCAAAGTCATGGTAAAGGGAGAAACAGAAAAAGAACCTGGCGAGATACCTGTCCAGGAGATAGAGGCCCGAGCAAGAGAGATAGAAAAAGTTGAAATGGTTGAAGTAGTCCTCGACCTCCAGATAAAAGGATATGAAGATACAGAATCCGGAGAGGCCTTCAGTGTCGACGAATTTCTCGAAAAAGAACTTGAAAATCCCGAGGAATTCCGGGAGCTGCATGAAAAAACATCCTCCATGCTGGCAGACGACGAAAACCTCACCTCATCAGGAATCAACCTGAAAAAGGACGCCAGAAAAAAGCTAAGGCAGCAAGTCAAACAGAAAATCTTCGGTGGTAGTGAGTGAAGCTGGAGAAACTTGAACTGGAAAACTTCAGAAAACTGAAAGACACAGAGATAAACTTCTCCAGAGGCCTGAACCTGATAGAAGGCCCAAACAACGCAGGAAAATCCTCTATACTCTACGCAATCTACTTCGCATTGACAGGAGAGGCCTTCAACTTCAGATCGCCGAAGGAATACATCAATTTTAACGAAACCAGCATGAAGGCCCGGCTAGAGTTCTCAATACAGGAAGACAGATACTACGTTATTTCTGAGTACTCGGAGACAGGAAGAGGAAACTACGAGGTAGGATCACTGAAAAACGGCGAAGAACAGGTACTTGAGTCAACAGATGGCGGCGCCCGGGTAAACGACGTCAGAAAAAAGGTCTTCCAGTTAACAGGCCTAGACAGCAAAAGACTTGAGCACGTCAACTACGCAGCACAGCAAAAATTCGTGGAAAAAGTAGAAGGAGGTCGAAGACAGCAGGAGGCCATGGACTACATCTTCGAAATAAAAACAGTAGACGTACTCTCCAACGCAGTAAAAGACGTCATAGGCCAGAAAGAAAGAGAACTGGACGGCCTCGAAGATAAAGAAGAGAGAAAAAACGAAATAAAGAAACAGATCGAAGAGAAAAAAGAAGAAATGGGTGAAAAGAAAGAAGGCCTTCAGGAACTCAAAGAAGAACTTGAAGATAGAGAAGAGGAACTCGAAGAGGCCGAACAGGAAAAAGAGGAGAAACAGAAACAGTACAGAAAACTGAGAAAGGCCTCAGATATAGAGAAAGAAATAGAGAAACAGAAAGAATTCATCGAATCACTCAAACAAGATATAGCAGAGATAAAAGAGAAGTATGGGGAAGAAATCCTCGATAAAAAGGCCTCGCTGGAAGAAAAACTCGAAGAAGTCAATGAAAAGTTTGAATCAGTTCGGGAAAAAGCCGAGAAAATAGATAAGGCCTCCAAAAAACTTGAGAGAAAAGAGATGAATCTCGAGAATCTTGAAGAGAAGATAGAGGAAAAAAGCGATGGAAGGGATCAACTGGAAACTCAGGCAGAGAACTTGGAGGAGAAAAAAGAATCTCTACAGAGCGAGATAGATGAATACGATTTCTCCGGCGATCTTGAAGAAGAACTGGAGGAAATTAATTCTGAAATAAAGGATCTGCGTGAGGCCAGAAGTGAGAAAAAGGCCCGGCTAGAGGATCTGGAAAACACTCATGACAGAGGAGAATGTGAGGTCTGCGGCCGTGAAGTAGAGGACCTCGACGAATACCACAGGAGAATAGAAGATGCCAGACAGAAAATCAAGAATACTAACGAAAAGATACAGGCCGGAGTTGAGAGAAAGCAAAAGCTGGAGGAACTAGCCGAGAAAAAACAGGAGCTTGATGAAATACAGCAAGAGTTGGATGAGAGAAGCCAAGGCCTTGAAGAAACCATTGAAAAAATAGATGAGCTGGAGAACGATAGAGAAGAGATTGAGGAAGATATCAAGATTCTGAAAGAGGCTCTGGATGAGAAAGATTCTGGCGAAGTTAAGGATGAGCTAGAGGAACTGAGGGAGAAACGCAGCGAACTGAAAAAAGAGATATCGGAGATCAAATCCGACGAGAAAGAAGTAGAGAGGAAACAGGCGAAACTTGAGGCCCGTGAGGAAAAACTTTCAGAGCTGAAGAACAAGCTCGACGATCTTGAAGTAGAATACTCGAATATTGATTCAGAACTTGAAAAGGCCGAAAAACAGAAGGACAAGGCCTTATCCAGCTACAATTCTATTAATTCTAAAGTTGAGGAGATGGAGAAACGCCTTCAGGATAGAGAAAGGACAGTAGAAGAGAGCAAGGAACAGCTTGAAGAACTGGAGGCCCGAGCAGAGGAGACTCAGGAAGAAGTAGAGAAACTTCAACAACTACAGGAAAGAATTGAGGAGGTGAGGGAGGCCTCTGAGAAGTACTCAATGACGGAGTCAAAAATGAGGGAGGACAGTATCCGGAAGCTGGAAAGAAAAGTTTACAGATGGTACCAGGAACTGGCCGCGGAACCAGAATTCAGCTATCTAACCATAGATCAAGATGACTACAGGCTGAAAGGAGTTCCAGTAAATGCGGAAAGAGAGTACTCCATCAGCGACTACCAGGGAGGAGGCCAGAGAACGCTGACAGCGCTAGCATACCAACTGGCCCTCGCAGAGATGACAGGCACTGACTTCCTGATGATCGATGAACCTACTGATGCGACAGATTCGAATAATCGGGAAAACCTTCTGGAAATCATCCACAACGCAGTCAAACAGTTCAACCAGATAATCCTCATAACACATCACGGAGTAGGCCGGGAGAAGGCCGACAACATCATCAAGGTAGAGAAAGAAGGAGAGGAAAGCAAGGTAGCAACATTATAGGCCCTATACAGAGCATAAGACCGAGCTAATCCGGCGCCAGCGAGTGTGTTGATTACTCTAAAAACAGTTAAGGCCTAAGAGTTATTTCTGATGACTGGAATAGATGGCTTCATCCAGAGAACACTTGAACCTGAGAGAGCGGAAGACCAGAGAATAATCGATGAAGGAGATGAAGTAGAGGAAGGAGCCGTGAAACAGGTGTTTGAAGGCCTGCACGGAGAAATGATAATGCCAATCCAGTCAGACGAAGAAATAAGACAGATATACAGAGACCTCCACGGAAAGGCCAGAGTCGTCAACACCTGGGCAGTAACCGAAGAAGGAGTAGACATGTTCAAACAGGACAGAGTACCCGACAAGTTCTACGACGTAATGTACCAGGAAGGCCTCGAACATGTAATAAGAGAAACAGTCGAAGTATTCGAAAGCTTCGCAGACCACGGATACGCCTACTGCGACCTATCACCAGACAACATAAGATTCCACAACGGAAACGGCATAGCAATAGACTACCTCGACGAACACGCAGTAGAAAAACTCGACGGCAATCCAACCTTCGCAGCAGCCAAGTCATACGACCTCTTCACCAGCGAAATAACCTCAGACATACCAGGCCTCCAACCAGAAGAAGTAGAAAGATACATCGACAAATACTCCAACCACGTATCAACAGAAAAATACACCGGAGATGTACTCGCCGACTTCGCATTCAAACCTGAATAGAAACCCTGTAAAAACCAGGCCTATGACCCTTAGCCTTCCGATCAGAAACACTACGATTACGGCCCAGAGAAGTCTCCTGATACCTCTTCTGAGGTTTTCGAACCCACTCCCACGACTCAAACTCTCCTTCATTCCGGGCCTCATCCAAGATGTTAACAATATTCTGAGAAATACTCCGAAGATCACCCCGAATCTCCACAGCCTCACTGTTAGGGATTTCTCTGTGAAAAAGCTCAATTTTGAGAACAGGCCCAGACTGTTTCCTCACAGCCTTTACTCCATCGATGTCTCTGAGTTTGTCGATTAGTTGTTTCATTCTGTATTTTTCTCGTTTTCCAATATTAGGGATTTGTCAAATACTAGTTGAGCACTATTTTTAGCGAGCCACTTGTTCGATCTCTGGTACTTTGGAAGTATTCCACGTACACGAGACCAGAATTTTTCACTGTGGTTTCTTTCTTCTAAATGTACTAATTCATGTACTACAACATATTCTAGGACGTGTTGTGGTGCTAGTACTAGCCGCCAATTGAAGTTTAAATTTGATTTACTGGAGCAACTTCCCCATTTAGTCTGCTGATCTCTTATGAATATCTCTTCATGTTCCCCGTCTACTTTATCCTTATGATCCTCTATTTTTTGTTCTATCACTTCTCTTGCTCTTTCCCTAAGTGCCTTTTCAAGTTGGTCTTTCAAAGAAGTCTGTTCTACCAAATGTTCTGCTAAGATAATTTTATCATTAATCTGATTCTTCCTAGCGGTTTGGACAGTTATCTCCTTCTCTTCACCTAAAATAGTGATTTTACTGCCGTTTGACAAGTTTCTATCTGGAATTTTTCTCTTAAAACGCAAAAATTCTTTCCGTTTCTTAGCAACCCAGCTTTCTTTCTGTTTTAGTAGTTCTTCAGCATCTAAATCTTGATCTTCGGGTATAACTACTGTAAAATCACCTAACTTATGATCGATTCTTGGCTTGGATGCTTCAGAACTGTTGCGTATACTATAGTTTATTTTCAGGCCATCAATTTTAGCTTCCATCATACTACCGATTCTTAATTACAAGATCTACGGTTTTAGACAGAAACTCATCTTTGTTCTCCTGAGCAAGCACATCAACAAAATCATGAGCCACGAGCTCCTGGATAATTCTACGTCTTATACTCTTACGTAAAGTTGACTCCACAGAATTGAAGTCTAATGATTCTGTACTCTCAGATATTGATTCTGCTATTTCCTCTGCGCCCTCCGGTGTGAAGTATTCTGAGTAACGATCTGTAAGCAATTGGTATATAGAGAAGGAAACATCATCCATTTTCTTCCTCTGTTGTTCTGATTCTAATTCTTCTATATCCTTTCTAACTTCCTCGTACTCCTGTATTGCCTGTTCGGCATTAATATCTTCGTCCTTCCAGTCCTGGATTATTTGTTTAACCCTCTCACTTAATGATTCATAAGCAGGATTACTCTGAGCCTTCACCTCAACATTTTCTTCAAGGACTGCACCCTCTGCTGCGGCCTTGTATTCTGGTTCCTGGTCTTCTACATGTTTTACTTCAGGAGTACCTATCTCATAGTAAACGTCTTCTTCCTCTGTTTCTATCTCATTAACCTCGAGATTTTCTTCAAGAATTTCTCTTGTCTTTTCTCTCACCTCTCCTGAAATTTTGCCTTCTTCAGGACGTGCACCTTTCTCCATCTCCTTGTACTCGAAGTAGACTTGATTAATAATTTTCCATTTTGCTATGACGTTGTCTTCTCCCAGTTTTTCGTGAGGTTGAACAGATTCGTAGATATCTTCGGCTTCAGAAAACATTTCCAAGAATCTAGAGGCCTTACTGTCATTCTTCCTTAGAGAAGCAACCGCTGACTGAATTGTCTCAGGATCATTTCTAAACCTAATCTCAAAGAGGTTTAGAATCTCTTCTTGAAGCTCTAAAAATTCTTCTGCAAGTTCATCCGTCTCCTTTAGGCCATCTTTGATAATATTGAATTCTTCATACTGTAGTGCTTCTTCTGGGTTGTCAAATACACCTGCGAAGTCGACGATTTCTCCATTCTTTTTACCTGTTCTAGGTCTGTTGGTTCTAGCAATGGCTTGTAGAAGGTTATGGTTGTTCAAGTTTTTGTCGAGATATAACGTCTTTAGTACGGGGGCGTCAAAGCCGGTAAGAAGTTTGTCGCATACTACAAGAAGCTGAGGGTCTTTCTTATCATCTTTAAAGTTCTCTATAATATTTTTCTCATCTTCTTCTGATCTGATGTACTTCTGCATGAAATCATCGTCTTTCCCATCTCCTGAGATAATAGCCTCAACTTCATCGGAGTCGCGGTACTTTCTTAGCTCATCGCAGTAAATGGCAGCAGCCCTACGTGAAGGTGTAACTACCATCCCTTTCAGGTTGATGGGCTCGACTTTGCTCTCAAAGTGATCTAGAATTTTCCGGACAACTTTCTCCACTCTAGGCCTCAGTTCTGCCAGTTCAGATTCGTTTACATATTCTCTCAAGATTTTTTTCTGCTTAGGTAAAGGAAGATCTCCGAATTCTCCTTCAAACTCTTGGTCGAGTATTTCTTCAGGGATCTCTCCCCAGTCCACATTCATCTTAGTAAAGGTAACTTCCGTAATTACTCCATCTCTTTGACCTTCTTCAATTGAGTAACGGTGCAGATAATCCTCTCCTGTAGGTGAGAACTCCTTAAACGTGTTCCTACCATCTTTACTGTTTTCAACTACGGGGGTTCCGGTGAAACCAAAGTAGAAAGCATCGGGCAACGCATTTCTTAGTTTACTCCCTAACTTCCCCTCAGTAAATCTATGGGCCTCATCCACGTAGACAGCGGTCTCCCCCTCTGGGTCAGCATCTATATGCGAGTTCACATTTTCAAATTTCTGGATCGTAGTAAGTACCAACTGATTCTTATTCTCTTCTAGTATATTCTCAAGATCGTTAATTGTGTCTGCTACTTCAAATATAGGAAAACCAATATCATGCAAATCATCAGACATTTGGCCTTCAAGTTTAGTCCTATCCACCACCAGTATCTGTTGCCTGTCTTTCACGCTAGGAGACTTCTTTGCTTTATGAGCTGCAAACATCATAGTAAATGATTTTCCTGAACCTTGAGTATGCCAAATAAGGCCTTTACGTGGCTCTCCTTTTCTCATTCTCTCAATCATTCTGTTAGATGCCTGGAACTGCATATATCTCGGTACTATTTTACCTTCATCAGAGAAGAAGACATAGTACCTGAATAGATCCATGAGCTTGTCTGGCTGAAACAGATCTGTAATCGCATTTTTGACTTCGTAGTCTCCTTCCTTAAAACTCTCTGATCTCCAAGGGAAGTAAAACTTCTGAGGAGCGCCTGTTGCAGCGTAGCGAAACCTCTGTCCATCGCTAACTACGTTGAAAAGGTTAGGTACAAACATTCTTTGAGCGTTTTCCTGATACTCGTCCATTTCATTCATCGCTTTCTGAATGGTTGAACTAGGGCCTACGTTCTTCAACTCGAACTGCACAATCGGTATTCCGTTGACTAGAAGGGTTATATCCGGCCTAACAGACTTCTTTCTCTCAAACTGAAATTGGTTTATTGCGACAAACTCGTTTTTCTCCATCAGTTCTTCTAGGTTGCTCTCATCTTCGGGAAGATGAATAAGATCTATGTATTCGCTTTTCTCCTCACCGTCTTCATCTACGACGGTATGAGGTACGCCGTCGCGCATCTTTTCATAAAACTCTTCATTGGCGTCAAGCAGATTTTCCGCGCCCAGGTTCCGCTTTAAGTTATCAACTATTTCCTGTGCATCATCATTGGAAATGTTCTCGTTAAGTTCGACAATTTTCTGCTTCAATAAGTTCCAGTAAACTGCTTCATCGCGGTCTCTATCGTACTTATCATCTAGCTGGCTGCCACCCCACTCGCCATTATTCTTAGGGTCTCCGTAAACATCCCAGCCGACATCTTCCAAGTAATCTAGAACTTTTGCCTCAACGCCGCCCTCAGTAGTTTGTCTCAAGTTTCCAGCACCTTTAAGATTCATTTAGATTCAATTCTTTTCTGGTTTTCTCAAGAAATCTCTTCGAGGCCTTCAAACACCTATCGGCTTCAGTCAGAGATACCTTGGCATTCCTGTACTGGATCTCGGTCTTCTTATCAACAACCCACTTCCTGACAGAATCAAGATTGGACTTGAAATCCTGCGAGATCATCCTTTCCTCATACATCTCCTGCAACTCATTGGCAGTAGTAGAATGATCCTTATTGGTATGGCCTCTATTCTCCAACATTAAAGCATCATTACACTTAATCATCGCCATAATACAGTTCACAACTACAGGATTCCAGATATCGGAGTCTTGCTCAAGCAAGTTCTCCCGAACCTTCTCCGCACCATAAATATAGGCCTCCGCCTCTTTAATCGACTTACTTGACCTTTGCACGAAGAGAATCACCCCATAAAACTTCTGAATCTCTCACAACATTTTGCTCAAACCGTTTCTTGTTTTCATAGTTTTCAGTAAACTCGGATTCGGTTTCTACCACAGGAACAATTTCTTTATCCGACTTACTCCTTGATTTGTTAATTATCTGGTTCTTGACATAATCTGTGTCAACACCGTCCTCAACCACAAATAAAATATCAATATCTGAATTAGAGTCGGCAGTACCACGCGCAACACTACCGAAAAGAACCACACTCACAATCTTTTCTTCCATCTCATCCGAATCCATCAGCTCATGGACAAAACTATCAGCTTCCTTAAAAAGTGGCGTTACCTCTACCTGGAAAATAGCGTCAACGGCATGGAAATAACGAGAATCCTGATTAAACTCGACCAAGTAGGAACTACCTTTCTTCCTAATCCTCACCAAATCCAAATCCTCCAACTCACGGATAAAATCCCTGACAGCAGGATAAGAACCATCAACACTCTCAGCAACCTCATTAATCGTAAACATCTGATCAGGCCTATCCCTCAAAAACTCCAACACCTGACCACGATACTCCTTACCCAACAAATCCACAAACCTCTCTGCCATATTACAACCTCTTTGATCCAAAACTTAAATGTTTAAGTTTTTCCTTAAACGATTAAGGATTTTCTTGAAGATTTTATTCTGGTTTTTAATTTTCAAAGTATCGGCCTCTTGACAAGTTTCATCGGTTTTTGAGAATGTTCTCTGAAAGATATAGTTAGGTAGTCCTCGTCCTTGATTTCCGCTCTCATGCTTTTGGCTAGAACCTCTCTAATCTGTGAATCGTCTTCTATAAGATACTCGTTTTCATCAGCTCTATCATCGTTTTCGAGAGCACTAATTACTGGCTTGACAAGGTTATCGACATCCAGAGCGTTATCTTTGTCCGTGTAATGATAGACAATCGCAACATCAATTTCACTGTCTTTGTAATCCTCAAAATTTTCGTTCTTCATCCAGTTTGCCAAGTCAGTCCGCAAGTCCTCAATATTCTCAAAATTTTCTCTCCCACGGATAACCTTGTTGAAACCACCATGATAACCAACTGAATCAATCAAAACATCGCCCTCCTGATTCGCCCAGTGAGACATATCCTTCAAAACCTCAATCTTGTCGTTATTTATCACGTAGACTCCGGCCTTATTCTTCAGGTAATGGAAATTCTCATTCACTCTGAATAAAGTTCCATAGTACTCGTCCTTCTCAGTCTCAATAAATACGGCACGCTCGTCCTTCTTCATCTGGCTATATAGATCAGCGGTAGCAGTCGAAAAAATCACAAAACACGTTAAACCAAAGATACCGCCCCAAACACCGAAACTGAAAAATCCAAGAGAAGCAGTAAAACTCAGCACAGTAGAGAAAAACAAAATTTTCCAAATCTCCCAATCCTCATCGATCAAGTCGTTATCCGTCTCCCTGTAGTAATCAAGTTTTCTACTCATCCAGATAATCGCAGGCCCCAAAATCAGAAATGAACCACCAAATAAAACCTGCATAACCGAGTCACTAAACCTCAATCTTAGAGGTACGCTCAACAGAAAACTCATAGCCAGAGGAATAACCATGAAGAGAATAACAAAAGCCACACCATGACCATACCTGTCAGTATCATCCTTCAAATCAAGATCCCTATCAGAAATCTTCTTGCCATAAAAATAAACTGCAGCAGCAACCAAAGCACCAATAAACGAAAAATTAAGAACCAACCGAACCTCAGGAACAGCCATTCAATACCTGCCTCCCGTCGGAGTATTCATCTCATATTTTGCAGTCCAGTAAAACAGGCCTGTCGCAACATAAATCAAACCTGTGAAAATCCCCTGAATAGGAGTCTGGAGCACTACAGCAGTCAAAGGCATCAAAGAATTCGCTATCGAGATAAAAATCGCCTTAATAGCAGGACCAGCAGCCTCAACAGAACCAGAAGTCAACGCACCCCAGTTCAGCAAAAGAGAAAAACCGGTATTCAAAGCCAAAGCAAGCCCTGCACCAGTACGGTAAATATTCCTCCACTGTCCTGGTCCTGCCAACAAGTTACCTTTCGCATAATTCTTAGCCTGAGGACTAAATAGGCCTTTATGCGATTGAGTTCTCCTTCTCCGAGGTCTCTTCTTCCTTCTTCTACTCATCCAGATAACCCCGTCCAGCAACCATCTTCATAGGTTTTTCCGGATCATGTTCTCTGAAAGAAATCGTAATCCTGCCATGAGCCTCCCTCCAATCACCATTTTCTGTCTTATCTATTTTCACATCTTTCTGAATTTGATCGGTCTCACGTTTGATTTTCTTCGTCAAAATTCGGATAATCTGTGAATCGTCTTCAACAAGATAAGGTTCATCTTCCTCACTATCCTCTAAAACCGTAACACCGCTACTACCGTCAAGAGCGGAAACAATAGGCTTCACCAAATTATCAATATCCACAGCATCGTCTTCCCTCCAATACTCATACACAATTGCCAAATCAATTTCCTTATCCCTCAAATCATCAAAAACCTCATTATTCAACCACATACCTAAATCTCTCCGAATCCTCTCAATATTTTCCCCAAGTCCATCATTTCCTAAACGCTTGTTGAAACCACCCATCCTACCAACAGCATCCTCCAAATTCAACCCCTCAGCATGAGACACTAGCCCTACACCTCCACAACCTCATCCAACACCTCAACACCCTCAGAAGTACGAACACTCCCAGTCAACAAATCCTGCATAAGGCCTTTCTTCAGAGATTGGAGCTGCTCCTTCTCTTCCTTGTAAGTTCTAATTTGGTTCTCATAAGTTGATAGGATTTCAGCTATTCTTTTCTGTTCCTTCAAAGGAGGTATTGGCATCTCAAATTTCCTTAAATCGCTGGTATTCAGGTGTTTGACTGTAGTTCCAACTGAAACAGATTTTATTAGCGATCTACCAATTTCAGAGTTCATGAAATAAGCCACATACTCCGGATAAACTTCCTTCTCATCGAATCTAGTGATTATCAGGGCATGACAATTGGCGTTGTCATATCTCTCAGGAACTATAGCGGATTCTCCTATATGTCCTGACTGAACTGTCAGCATATTTCCCTCATAAATCCTAGTATCCTGATTATCTTCATGGAACTCCTCCGAAATCTCTACCATTTCATCTTCAGAATCTATTTTGTTTGGTCTAACGTTGAAGCTCTGAAGATAAGGAATTCCACCTTCCTCATAATAGGGAGTAGCAGTTCCTACGAACCCATTCCGTATCTCAGTTGAAACTTCCAACATCTGTTTTTTCTCCCAGTTCTCTGGAAGCTCAAATGTTTTTGGCCCTATTCGGACTTCTTTTAGCTCTCTTCCATCTATCCCCTCGTTCATTAGGTCCTGCATCAGGCCTTTCTTGACCCGCTGGGTTTGCTCGATGATTTCCTCCGTCTTACTGATCGCCTGATCCACATTATACAGAACCGACGCAATCCGGCGTTGCTCGGATTTTGGAGGGTGAGGAATTTCGTGTAGTTTGAGAATATTTTTCCCGATGTTCGCCTGTGTGGTCTCCCTTTTCTTGCTAGCAAGTCTGTCTTGCTCGAAGTCAAGAGCGTAACGGGCAAACTGGATATTTGTGTCTTTTGGATCCCAGAGGCCTATGATTCCCTGATTTGTGGAAACTGGCGCTGTGACAATCCCGGTTTCGCCGAGAGTTCCGTAGATTGTCAGAAGGATTGTTCCAGGATCATAGATTCGAGTTTTTCCGTCTTCTATTGCTTGCTGAGTTGTGTATTCCTTAGCATCTGAGATTCCATCTCCTTGCTGTCTGTTGAGGTCTTCAATCTTGACGAATGGAATATCTCCACCTTCCCAATATTTGTCTTTTCCTCTTTTCGGGGTGCCTCCGCTTTTAATTCCGTCAAATATGTCGCCAATTTTTTCTGAGGTCCAGCCTTCTGTCTCTTTAGTCTCTTCTCCATCTAATGAGCTTGAGCTTTCTACAGAGTCAGAAATATCTCCGAGTGAGGCCTGGTTACTCATCATTCTCACCTTCTTTCTCTTCTAGGACTTTTTCAAGAAGTTCTTTGATGTCTTGTATTTCTTTCTTCATCTCTGTAATTTCTTTGCTTGTTTTCTCATTTTCCTTTATCCTATCTCTCTGAAGATCGAGTAGTTCGATAACTGCCCCATGATATTTTTGTTCAGCCACATTTTCTCTACGTTCAGATTCAAGTTTTTCCTCTTCAACTTCCTCTTTCATCTTCTCTATTTTGGCTTTTTCTTCGGTAGAGCTTTTTTCTAGTTCTACTTGTTCTTTCCAGGCCTTCAGGTTACGAAGTTTCCTGTTGATTTGATCTTCGTATCTATTCTGTCTTTGTTTACTATTTAGACCAATCGCTCCTGTAACTACATCAGGATAGAGATTATCTTTTTTCTCTTCTCCATCCGAGAAGGCAGTTTTCGCAAAGTTATCTAATCTTGTTTCCATCTCCTTTTTCTCTTGCTTACCTTTCTCATAAGAAAGTTCTAGAAGGCCCTCTGCCTGCTTTATGAACTCATCTATCTTTTCTTCTGCTTTTTCAGGATCTATTTGAAGCTTACTCATAGTTGAGGGCCTCCATGTGTTCTTGCATCTGGTTTTCGATTTCTTCTCTTTCTGATTGGAGTTCTTTCAGTTTCTCCAGTTCTTCGGCGACTTCTATGTTTTCTTCGGGTTGGGTGGTGTCGACGTAGAGGGCGATGTTGAGGTTGTAGTCGTTTTCGCGGATTTCTTCGAGGTCGACGACTCGGGAGACTCTTTCCTCGGTTTCCCAGTTCCTGTATTTTTCCACGATTTCTTTGATTCCGTCTTCTGTGAGTTTGTTCTGGTTGCTGAGTTCTTCGTAGAAGTTTTCGTCGGCTGCGTGGATGAACTGGACTTGTCCTTCTCTTTCTTCTGGTTTGTCTTTGTTGACTATGAGGATTCCTGATGGGATTGAGTTGTTCTGGAATAGGTTTTCTGGTAGGCCTATGACTGCTTCTACCATGTCGTTTTCTAGCATTGGTTCTCTGAACTTGCTCTCATGTTTTCTGAAGAGGACTCCGTGTGGTATGACGCAGGCCATTTTTCCTTCTTCGTTCAGTGATTTGATCATGTGCTGGATGAATGCGTAGTCGGCTCTGTCTGCTCGTGCCATTCCCCAGTCGAAACGGTTGTATTTGTCGTCCTGGCATGCGTCTTTCTGCCAGTCAGCTGAGAACGGAGGATTGGCTAGTACATAGTCAAACTTCTCTAGTTTGCCGTTTTCCGTGAACTGTGGGTTGGCGAGTGAGTCTTCCCGCGTGATTTCTCCGTCTAGGTCGTGTAGGAATAGGTTCATTCGTGCGATTGGTGCGATTCCAGGGTTGATTTCCTGGCCTTTCAGCAATAGATCTTTCTTGGGGTCGCCGATTTCTCTGTAGTGTTCGGCCATTTCTACGAGCATTCCTGCTGATCCAACTGTTGGATCGTAGATCTTGATGGTTCCGTCTCCGTTCTCAGGGTTCAGTACGTCGGCCATTAGCTGGACCATCTCCTGTGGTGTGAAGAACTGTCCGCCATCCTTTCCTTCTGATTCAGCAAAGTCCCGAACGAGATCCATGTAGGCTTCTCCTAGAATATCTGGTTTTACTCTTTGCAGAGACATGTTTTTCGTGTTCAGGTGTTCGAGCATACGGTGAAGAGTATCGTGATCGATTCCGTCCGCATTCACGAAGTTGACTCTGAAGATATTCTCAAGTTTCTCTGGGTTTTCGGATTCTAGTGCGTCAAATGCTTCGTTTAGGAACTGATCTACGTTTTCTGTCTGTTCTAGAGCTTTTTCGTATCTGTAGTCTTCCGGGATTTGGAAGTCGTGGAAGGCTTGGTCTTTTGCTAGTTCTTCGTCTCCTGTTTCTTCCAGTGCTTCTTCGTACCGGTCCTGGTATGTGTCATCTATTGCTTTATAGAAGACGACGGGTAGTATGTATGTTTTGTAGTCTGTAGGGTCTACTCTGTCTCTGATGATGTCTGCGCATTTGAAAAGATGGTCGCGTAGTTCTTCTTCGGTGATTTCTTTTGCCATTAGTTTTGAACCTCGTCTAGTATTTTTTCAGCTTCTTCTTCAATTTTTGAGTTGTCAATAAATGCGTTCGATCTGTCTGTTATTAGTCCTAACATTTTTGCTTCTCCTTCTGTCTCTCTGAGAACTCTGTCGGTTTCTTTAAATACTGAATTCAACGATTCAAGATCTTCTCTGTTCTTTGCTACCCGTAAAACTTCGATAATTGTGTCTTGAACTCTCTGAGAGGTGACTTGTTCTGAGATATTTTTCTTTACGAAAGTCCTCAACTCGTTTAGCTGGTTGGGTTCCTCGCTTCTTCGTACGAGAAATGTCTCTATGTGTTCGCGATAAAGTTGTTGTATTTTCTCTAAATTGATATCTAGTTCTTTCTCTCCTTCTACTAGTTTCTTATCTCGTAGTTTCTTGACATTGTTTGAGACAGCGCCTTTACTGAGAGAGGTGTTCTCGACAAGCTCACTCTGTCTCTGAGGGGAATTATGGGCCAATGCGGAAAGTATTTCAAGTTGGCCTTTGCCAGTATTGTCTGTGAGTATTCTCACATCTAGGTTTTTGTGTCCTGACCTTTAACATTCTTTCGATAACTAGAAATCACTTCTGTAAAACGTTTAGCAATACTGACTTTGTTAATTTTCTATTTTTTTATCTAGTTTCCAGCCTTTGAGGGCTTCTTTGGGCCTCATGTTGATTTTGTGGTATGTGTTGTAGAGTTGGATGGCTTTGTGGGCTTTTTCTGTGTTGAAGCCTTTTACGTTGTGTTCTGCTGTGAATTTTATTACTTGTTTGAGTGTTGAGATGTCGTTTACTGTGCGTACGTGTTTGTTGCCGTGTTTGAAGACTAGTTCTACTTCTTCGTCTACTTTCTGGCTGTCCTGTGCTGAGAGCCTGAGGTTCATGTTGTTGCCGTGGTTGTTCCATTTTCCGAATATTACTGCTTCTGTATCCATTTTTTGTGCCTTTTCCTGTAGTTATTGGCGGCGAAGAGTTAAAAGGTGGAAGAAAATTTGTTTTTCTAGACTCCGTCGAGACCTGAAAGTTTTTTGTGCTTGTCAGGGGTCAGGAAGTGGAGTATTACGTCTGTAAATCTTTCATCTCCTAGTTGTTCTTCGAAGTTCTGGTCGTATGAGAACTGGGCCCAGTCCCTGGTTACGTAAAGTTCTACGTCCATTTTTTCTCCGTCGTATTCGAGGGTGTGTTCTCCTAGTTCGAAGTCTACGTGAGAGGGTGATACTTGTTCGATTATTGAGTTCTTGTTGATGAAGCCGTGTGTTACGTATTTTCCGGCGTACTGGTGGCCTGCTACGTCTTCTTTTGTCCATGTGTGGTCCTGTAAGCCCATCTAGATTATTGTTTATATGGAAGTCTTAAGGCCTTATCTGCGAGGAACTCCCTGTTTTTGTCCGCAACGCTTAAAAATCGGCTGTTGCAATTTTGCCTGTGATCAAACACAACCTTTATGTTCATCGAAGAGTAATAACAGTTATGGGTGGCTGTTCTGAGTACTAATCTGAGGGAGGCTGTTCTTCCGAGACTGGAGCAGGATACTGAAGCTGACAGTCTTGAGGAGTTCGAGTCCCAGGTAAAAGGCCTTTTGACGGGTGAAGAAGTCCAGAGAAGAAGTGTTGAGGATGAGGACTTTGTGTATGAGGCCGATGATGAGTCAGGTAACTACAGCCTTACGAATGAGGCCGAGCTAGGTCTTGAGGGTCTTCCTGGCATGGATAGTGTTGAGAAGGATCACTCAGCTGTAATGGATAATTATGGAGGTATTGATCGTGTGGGTGTCAGCAGTGATGGAAGGGTCACTCTTGAGATGGAGAGTGGTGGTATGCAGACTTACTTCCTTGCTGGTGCTTATCAGGGCCAGGCCGCTGTGAAAGATGATAATGGAATAATCTGGAAGTACGATAAAAGAGATGATACTCTTGAATACCTGAATACTGAGAAGGGGTGGGTTGAATCGGACTCGGACAGGCACAAGTCGATGATGGATAAGATCGTTGATTTTCAGCATGAGACATGGGCTGTTGAGAGAGCAGTTGAAGAGGTCAGGGGCTGGAGCCATGATTCTGGAAGCAGAGGTATTCACGACAGGTTGAAGTCGCGTTTCGACATGGTTATGACCGAGCTTGCCCAGTACAATGATGGGGACGAGTCGGTCTATGAGGCCGATAAGTCGAAGAATGTTACTCCTGGTGGAGCTAAAGGAACGGATGTGGTGAAGGATTTTGACGAGGCATCCGAAAGATTCCGGGCTTACGGCCTGCTGGAGTACGGTATCGACGTTGAAACCGAGGTAGAGGTTGCAGGAGACTATTCAGAAGCAAGGTTCGCTCCTGAAGGCCTCTAAAAACCAGATCAAATTTCTTCCATTCTTAATATTTGAGGGATAATCTATGAGTATGAACGACCGGTATGAAAACCTGGAGGATGTAGAGCTTTTCGAACTGAGGGAGCCGGATGTTTACTCGGTTGACTCCTATCTGGAGCCACGGGTAAGGCATGTGGACGCTCTTTTCGAGGAAGTAGATGAGACTCCACAGGTATACCCGATTGAAGAGACACTGTCCACTATCACGATGGACGGCGAGTTCTCTCCGCGAGACAGAGTGATGATGGGGGTATCAGGAAACTTCAGGGACTACACTGTAGGCCTTGACAGATCCGACTTCAAGTCCTACCACGGAGAATATCTGCAGCCAAACACCTTCGAAGATATCATGCTGAAGATCGATCAAGAAGAGGTAGATGCCAGGCCTACAGATATTGAAACTCGAAATATCAGGTTTGAGATTCCTGTAGGCCAGCCTACCGTTGAAAAAGATGCCTTGCCCGACGACGGTGTCGAAGTGCGTTTCAACGACAATATTCCTACTCTTTAAGAGATCCTGAATGTGTAAACTCCGTTGTTCTCCTCGTAATCAAGTACCTCGGGGTGATCAGGGAAATTAACTATTTCTTTCTCTCCATCAACCTCTATAACCAGTGATTGAGGCCCTACATCGAAATTAGCCTCCTCGTATCCTGACGGCATCATTACATCAAGCTCGTATTCTGCTTCAGAACTGTCTGGCGCCCTGTATCTCTGAGTTGCAATTTCTGTAGGGTCTGCTACCTCAGTATCTTCAAGATCGTCCTCCGAAAGCTCTCCCTGTTTTGCATGTAAAATATTCTGCACGAACTGTCCAGCGGTCATACCGTCCTCGCTTCTGAGAACTCCGTCACCGCTCATCAACGTGACAGGCGCGCTATCTTTGACACCGTTACCATCGTAGATAGCAGGCATCACGGCCCTGTTATTATCTATTTCATCCCAGAAGTACTCCGAAGGATTGCCCGCGTACTGATCATCATATTCATCTACCTTATCTGCAACTTCCTGTGGATCTGCAACCCTCACTGCATAGGCCTGAGGGAAACCAGCCATTTTTACAACGGCCTCTTCTCCAAGAAGATCTCTTACTTCATCGCTGGCGAAAATCACCCTTTCTCCTCCATCAGCGAAGTCGCTGTAAAGGCCTTCGACAGTTCTCCTCTGAGCAGGAGTCATATTTCCGGCCTTGAATCGGTCCATGGAAGAGGCAATTGAACTTCCGGGCGTAGTAACTGCAGAAGTATCTCCGAATCGGGCTACCTGTGCATCAGGTATTTCTTCAAGTACATCAGGTTTTCCGAGCTTTTCAAGCTCTTCAGTTGTTAAAACATCTTCAATAGAGTGTTCGGCGCTTGTAGACACAACCTATACAGTTGCTGCCGAGTTTTAAAAAATTTCGGGATAAAAGGAGTTGTGCTCACCGGGAAAGAAGTTTGTCAAGTGGAGCAGTGGCCTCTTTCACCAGGAATCTCATCGAAACCTCAAGCCAGATAGCAGCCACTATAATTCCGATAAATGCGCTGTAGGCCAGTGCCAGATTGCTTTCGATCTCAAGGCCTTTCAGATAGTAGACCGATCCCATGCTTGAAGCGATAAAGAGAACTATTGCGCCAGCCTTAGAATCCTCGATATTTAACATACAGAAAAAAGCTGAAAAATTTGTTAAAACAGTTTTCAAACCACTTATGAGGTTCTATGCTATACCTTCTGTAAAAAATATAATAGAAAAATTTAGTCCTGGAGTTTGTCCAGGCCTTCCTCTACTGAGTCAATCTTCTCAAGATCTCCTACATCAAAGTTTGAGACATCCAGATCGGAAATTCTGTCAAGCACGGCCTGAAGGCCTTCCTCTGTATCGCCTGAGGTCATGCCTCCCACTAACTCTGTTGGGAATGTCACGATTGTGGAGTTCTCCGCTGCTACAGAGTCCAGGGTCTGAAGTGTTCTCATTCTGTAGCCTTTGTCGCCGATGATCTCTGAGGCCTGACGTAGTTTGACTGCGGCCTCTAGCTCTCCCTGTGCATTGGTTCTTCTGGCTCTGCGATCTCTTTCTGCCTCGGCCTCTGCAGCCATGGCTCTCTCCATTTTCTCAGGAAGATTGATGTTCTGGATTTCCACGTCGAGCACGTTAACTCCGAAGCTGTCGGTCTTATCGTCCAGTTTCTGTTTTATCTGGTCGCCGATCTCATCTCTGCGCTGAAGAAGATCATCCAGCTCTTTCTTACCCACGAGATCTCTCAGAATGCTTGTAGCATAATTCAGTGTCTGCTTTCTGTAGTCTCCTACATTTACAATCGCATCTTTCACGTCCTCGGTGTTGTCCTTCACCTCGAAGAAAACCACTCCGTCAACCTCCACAGGCACGTTGTCACGGGTAATCGCCTCCTGTTTCATCACGTCGACAGAATCCTCGTAGACCGGGACTGTCACCGGTTTCTCCACGAAAGGAATCTTGAAGTGAAGGCCTGATTTTCTGCTGCGGTTATATGATCCGAACCTGAGCACAATACTTCTCTCCCACTCATCGTTGAGGAAGAAAGGTAGAGGCCCTGAAAGAGATAGACTCATAGAGAGGTATTTGATTTGCAGAAATAAAGATATTTGGATAAGGCTGCGTAAAGTTTCTGTCTGCACTCTTCTTCTACCGTTAATTTGTTAAACGTGTGTAATACACTGTGTCGTGTGGTATCTCATCTTAGAGCTGCTGAAGAAGATGATATTGGCGAGATTCTAGGTCTAATTGAACGTGTCTACCCAGAAGGATATCCTAAGACTTGGGCCTCTAGAGAGGGGCTTGAGCCAGCTATAGGTGATTTTGTTGTCGCGGAGGAGGATAATAGTGTTGTAGGGACTGGCAAGGCTAACGATGAGTACTGGCCTGGAGCTGTTTATATAGAGTCTATTATGGTTGATCCTGATTCTCAGGGGCAGGGTCTTGGAACCGATATTGTTGATGAGCTAGGAAATTTAAGGGATGAGACGCTGGTAAGCCTGGATAGGTCTACTTCTGCAGGAATATTTCTGGGAGAAGGATATCTACCTGCTGCGTTCCTGCCTGAAAGAGAGTACTTCGGTGATCGGCGAGAATCTCTAATGGTAACTTACAGGCCAGGCAATAAACATGGCAAGACCTGGGAAAAAGACCTCAGGGTAAAGAGCCGAGATGATGAACCTTATCTTGTTGAAATTACTGGTACAGATCTCTCCGAGCAGATAATACAGGAATCCATCGAAGAGCTACCCTCCACATATTTACAGGTAATAAACTACGTTGATGGTGCTGCTGAAGGCCTTTCACTAGATCAAGAGGGCCTAAAAGGCGGGAAGATGGGAGAAATAGAACTTCCGGATGGCAGACTGGAGATACAGGCCTACGTACCTAGTCAAGAGGTAACAGAGGATTTTCCTCATGATGTTGAAGAGTTCAGGAACTCTCTTGATGGTTTCAATGAGGCCCAAAGCTTACTTGATGAACAGGTACGGTTCTGGGACTAAAGGGTTTGATCTATTTTGTCGATAAATCTTTCCATTATGTTGATGTAGGGGCTGAGGGAGGGCTTGTATAGTTTTTCGTTTTCTGCATGAAGGTTGTAGCCTGTGGGCCCGAAAACAACGGCAGGAACTCCTTTATCGCTGAAGTATCTCATATCACTGGCCTCAGGGCTTTTTTCAGTCCTGCATTCGCCCTCAACCTCCTTGCACGCCTTTTTAAGAGCCTTCACGTAGTTGTTGCTAATAGGTGCCTGCATTTTTGGGGCTTTGTCAAGTACAGAGTACTCTATGTCGTTTCCTGCCAGGATATCTTTTATCTTTTTCAGGTCTTTCTCTTGTGTAAATCTTACGTCTATATGTGCGTCTGTCTCTGGTGTTACAGTGTTTTTGGCCTTACCTCCTTTTATTGTTGTTAATGCTGCCGTAGTTGTCCATTTGTCTTTGCTTGATTCTGGAAGCTCTTCTGTTATCTCCTTGAATGCGTCTAGAAGTTTCACTGCGGAGTTTTGACCGTTCCATGGTTGGGAGGCGTGAGAGCCTTTACCTTTCGAGGTTACATCTATCTTGAAGACTCCTTTCTGCTCCGTTGTTATTTCAGGTACTTCTGTATTACGTGGTTCTGCGCTGAGTCCAAAAGATGGCCGGTATCCTTCCTCTTCGAGCAAGTACTTTATACCTTTGAAACCGCCGATTTCCTCGTCAGATACTATCATAAGGCCTACACTCGGCTGGTTTTCGCGTTGACCTAGTTTCTTCATCAGTATCATCAATGCTGCAACCCCGCTTTTCATATCTGCTGATCCTCGGCCATAAAGCCAGTCTCCGCTTTCTTCAGGTTCAAAAAGTCTGTCTTCGGCCTCCACAACGTCTATATGGCCGTGTAACATAATATCTGGGCTATGTGTTTCCTCAAAGAGAACTACTAGCGATGGTTTGCCGTCTTTCTCGTATCTACGTGTGATAAACTCTGAACCTGAAAAATAGTTCTGTATAAACTCTATCGTCCTATCAAGTTCTTCAGGGTTGCTCTTAACCGATCTATACTTGATCAATTCTTTGGTCAACTCTACAGGATCTCTTTCAACCATGTATCTGTATTGGAACTCCCCTATGAAGTAATTTACTGAAAATATTCTCTACCATTTCCGTTCTGCGCCAAGAATCATTGAGATGATTACTCTGAGCCAGAGGTATCCGTTGATGAATACGAAGAAGGCCAGGTATGCGATTACCGGTATGAGGCCGTGTTTCATCAGATTCTCCTTGGTGTGCTGGGATGCCATGTAGGCCATGGTGATTGATGTTCCGAACAGCGCTGCGATGAAGAAGAATGTGGTGTATCTTATGCTGATAATGTTCCAGTAGATGTCGTTGATCAGTGAGGAGACTGTGAATGGTTCGAACTGGAACACGTAGAATCCTATCTGTGCGAACTCTAGGAAGAACTCTACCAGAGGCCTTCCGAACATGTATGCCGTGATGAAGAGCACTACAAGTGATAGGAATGTCTGGGCTAGTTTGGCAGGTACTGCGAACATTCCGAGGTCACCGTATTCGCGGTTGAAAATCATGTACTTGTACTGTAGGGCGGTCTCAAGTGATCCGCGGTACCATCGGTATCTCTGGGCCTTGAATCCTTCCCAGGTGGAGGGTGCTACAGTGTATACTTCTGCGTGGCTGGCGTGGCCTATCTTGTAGTGCTTGTCCTGAAGCCTGAAGCAGATTTCCTGATCTTCTACCAGCGAGTCTTCGTCGAACATGCCTACCTCGATAATTTTCTCCCGGTCGTAGACTGAGAGAGGGCCTGGTGTGACGTGGATGGCGTTCATGATTCCCATGATGTTTCTTGTGAATATGCCGACGATGTATTCGACCCACTGGAGTTTCTGCAGCAGATTCTCTGGCTCGTACACTTTCATCGCGGAGGCCACTCCTGCATACTTGTCGCCTTTCTCCGCGACCATGTGCTTCAGCGAGTCCTCCTGCAGAATTGAGTCTGCGTCGACACAGGCCACTACTTCTGCATCCGAGGCCTCTACTCCTGCGTTCAGTGCAGATCCTTTTCCGCCGTTCTCCTTGTCTATTATTGTTACATTTTCGTTGTCCTCGAACTTCTTCGCTTCTTCAAGTGTTGAGTCAGTGCTGCCGTCGTTGACAACTATGATGTCGTACTTGTCCCGTGGATAGTTTATGTCGAGTGCGGAGTCGATAGTCATTGCAATCGTCTCTTCCTCGTTGAACGCAGGAATGATCAGTGAAAGAGTTGGCAGATCTTCAAGATCTTTTACTCCTGGCTTGATGCTGCCCTCGTCGAACAGAGTTATCAGTAGGAAGAAGGTGATGAAAAGTACTATTCCATACAGCATCCACATGACAGGGTCAAGCATCTAATTGATTCAAGTGGCGACGACTGTTTTAAGACCAACCCTCGCCACACTACAGGCCCTCAAGTAGGGGTGTGTTTATAAGAGTTGTAGAATGTATTTTGAGATACTGGCGGCCATAGCGAGAGGGTAACACCCGTACCCATTCCGAACACGGAAGTAAAGTCTCTCCGCGATCCAAGCCGTACTGCCTTTTAAGGCGGAAGCCTTGGGACGCTGCCAGACTGTTTTTACTACTTTATTCTATATCCGTTCTCGGTATTACTGTTGTAAACTTGGCTCCACCAAGTTCCTCGGACTCTCCAATATCTACAGTTATATCGTATATATCAGCTATTCTTGAGAAAAGAAAGAGGCCTATTCCGGAGTTTCCTGTATCGCCGTTAGTTACGCCCTTCTGTATTATCTCATCTCTTAATTTTTCAGGAATTCCTTTGCCGTCATCCGCGACTTCGACCTTTGCAACCCTCTCATTGCCGGAGATGTTGATGTCAATTGTTTCTCCACCAGAGTGATTGATCGCGTTCTCAATAAGCTGTGCATACATGTCGTCGAGAAGAGGCCCAGCGTTCACAAGATAGTTCTCATCTGCGTCTACATCAATCTCAATATCGTTGTCGCTTGCAACAGCCTCGTAATCTTCTACTGCGGAGTCCACAGAATTATTCAGGTCTGTAGGATATGTTTCGCCATTCTTCAGATTATTTACCACTCTTGAAGTATCTAGCAAATCCTCTATAGATCTCATCTTGTCGCCGATAACTTCCCAGTATCTATCGTTGCTCTCGTTATAGTCATCCTCCTCAAGCAGTTCAATATATCCCATTGCAACGTTCAGATCGTTTCCAGCATCATGCCTGAGCAACTGGAGGAACAGGTTGGCATCCTCATCAGGACAGCTATTCAGATAGTGATCAATTCTCTCTGCATCTACATCAGGCCTCCCACTCAAAATATCTGTATAATTAGTGCCGAAGCTGTCGAAGGCCATGTAGGGAATTCCTTCTTCCTCCGCGTCGTCGTAGAGAGCTCCGATCTCAGGTCCTACAATTCCGTCGTAGTCTATTCTTGAGAAAAGCTCTTTGGCCTCATCTCTAGTTGCTCTATCATATTCTATTCCTTGTTCCTGAAGAGATATCTCCAGTTCGCTGTACTCCTCAGGTTCTACAAAAAGTACTCTGGCCATACCATTATACTGAACAACAACTTTAAAAATAGTAGCAATATTTTGTGACCTTTCGGTGAATGAGTTATTCGGGTGCTGGAAATGTGAATACTTCCAGGCCTTCTACTCCTTCTACAGTCACTGCAATATCGGAGTCTCCTCTTACATAATCTCTTATCGTGTTGATATTCAGAATCTCTCCTCTTCTCTGAGGATTCCAGTCATGGCCTTCCTTAACCATGTAACTTCCCATTGTGTGGCCGATCACCTGCGGAACCTCTGACTCCATCTCGTAGAAACGGTTCCAAACAATACCGCCTGTAGCAGTAAAACCTCTATCATCACGAACTACGTCAAAAAGATCAGGATACCTCGACTTCAACTCGTTACCTTTCTCAGTTTCAACTACCTCAACAAGATATCTCTGAGCATCGACAAAGGCCTGTTCATCGCCGTTCATCAACTTTTCATGTGCTTCAAGCAGCTTCCGACCGACCTCACGCAGCTGCCTGTTCAGATCTTCTACATCAGACCTCTCCTCACTACCTGAATGACTGTATACATACTCGGGGCCTTCGAATGCAGCAGTTATCTCTCCTTCCGCAACTTTCTCCAGCAACCTGTGTCGCATCTTCTCAGGCATATCTCTCCAGTAAAGGCCTTCCTCGTCATGCGCCTCAAAGTAGCTCTCGCTCATGAACTCGTTAACCACATCTGGGAACATGGCGAAAAACTCGTGATTGCCAATATTGTATACGTCAGCATTCTCAAAAGCCCATTCAAGGCTCTCCCTGTTTTGAGGCCCTCTATCAAACATATCTCCATTTAGAATAAGTTTATCGTCGGAAATCCACTGTTTTCCATCCAGTAAATCTGTTTCAATTTCTTCCTCAAGGCTTTCAAGAGCATGAATGGCCTGATCCAGGTATCCGTGGATGTCGGTAATGCAGACAAATCTCACATCCAGATAATTGTGTCTTAACGGTTAAATTTCTGGCCTCTTCGGCGCCATCCATTTAAGTCTTGAACAATTGTTACTATAAGGTGGAAAAATGTCAGTAGAAGGCAAACAGGGTGGCGAAAGAAAGCTGCCGGAAGGTAACGTCTTCGGTACTAAAGAAGACGATGAATTTACTGTAAACGTTGAAGGAGAAGAAGCAGGTACTTTCAAACGATTTGAATACTATTCAATGCCCTTCTCACTGACAGGCCAAGAAGAAGTCTTCGAAGAAGTAATGCACCGCGCAGAGGAAAACGACAGCAGCTTCGCAGAAGAACTTGAACAACACGAAGAGGCCCAGCAAGTAGTACAAGATTTCTACGACAGAATGGAGGAGAACCCAGGCCTCAGCAAGGAAATGATGGACTCTCTGCTTGCAGATGTCTACGTGGACGATAACGTAATAGCAGAAATGGAGGCAGAGGACTCGCTTGAGGATAAAATGGGCAAGTTCACAGCAGGCTGGAAACACCTCTCAGATTTCTACGGAATCGAAGGCCTTGTAGGTGGCGACGCTGAAGAAATCAATCCTTTCCTGAACGGAGACGACGCATCAATGGTTGCAGGAGGCCTTGACAGCCTTGAAACAGTGCTTCCAGCTCTGAGAGAAAACATGGGTGAGGAAGAGTGGACGAAGTCTGCTTTAAGGCTCTCTTCGATTGTGGAAAGAGAGCATGGGCAGATTGATGAGGCTGTGGATATGCTGGAAGAGATACATGGCGTCGGAGACTACGATCAGGAATTTCTAGATAATTCCGCTCAGGTTCTCGAAGATCTTGCTAACTCAAGATTCGAAACCAATTCCGAGCACGGCAAGTTCTACAACACATTCATCAGATTCCATAACTGGATGCCATTGAAACTGAAGGAAGATGGCAGAGAAGGAGACCAGTACGACAGTCTCTGTGCGCCTACAGGAGATGGAATGGATAAAATTAAGGATAGATCTGTTCACGCAGATCTCGATGAGATAGGAGACGCCGACAGCCCGAAAGGCCTTGCACTTTCCTGGCTTCTTGACGAGGGAATAGAGGTCGACGGAGAAACACTCGGCGACAGAGAAGAATTCCAGGACTCAGTTGATGAATGGGAACAGAGAATTAACGAAGAATTAAGCGAAGGCCGCGAAGAATACGCAGAATTCACAATGGACGACCCGGCGATGTACTCCGGACTGGTAGGAGGAAAATGGAAAGGCCTCAAACTGCTTGACGACGCAAAAGAGGCTCTTGACCTCGGCTATGATATAGCTGATGGAAAAGTGGTTTCCTCGGTTGGCGTTGAACAGATGCTGGAAGAAGCCGGCGTACAGGAATTAATTGAACAGGACGTCTTTGAAATGGGAGAAGACAGAAGACAGGAGATCGTCGACAGAATCGATGATGTAGATGTCAGCGAGTACGTAGATGACGTAGAAGGCGGCACTATTGCCCGTTCCAGTATGTACGGAGAGGATGGAGCCTCGAACTTCGCTGGAACATACGAATCGTTCCATGCAGATGGCTCTCCGGGCCAGGCAGTTAAAGACGTAGTTAAAAGCTACTTCTCCGAGAAAGCAGTCAACGCTAGAGAAGACAAAGGCATGACGCACAACGGAGGCATCAGCGTAATCCTTCAGGACGCGATAGAACACGAAAGAGGAGGTGTAGTGCATCTTACTGATGAAAGCTATTCGATCAGCGAGGCCGAAGACGCCGAGAAAGCTGTAGAAGGAGAAGGCGAGACACATACAGCAGAAACAGTGGAAGGCCTGGTAGAGGGCACTGCTATGGAAGGAATGGCACATGATCTTGAAGAACTCCATGAAACCTTCGGCGACATCGATCTAGAGTACGTAGCAGAAGGCGACGAAGTATACCTTACACAGATGAGGCCTAAACATAGAGCAGTGGATGGTGAAAGGCCTGACTTTGACTCAATGAGTACAGTACAGCTGGACTCTTTCGAGGATATGTACGAGGCCGAGCTTGATGGAGAAGCACCTTACGTGGTCAGAATGGACTTCCTCGGCCGCGACAATATTATGGATAGGGAAAGAGAGATAGAAGAGTTCCTGCGTGAGAATCAGGATAAGATCGGTGGAGTAGAAGGCCACATGCCGGCACCGGCCCACATTCCGAACAATATCGAAGGCCACTTCAGAATACCTTACAGAGAGGCCTCATAGAAGGATAATCTACCCTTCTGGTTTCTTTTTTACGAATTTCTCTGCGTCTTCTTCGGCGAATTCTTTGTTTGAGTATCCGTACATCGGTGTGTCGATCTCTGAACCGAATTTTTCAGAATTAATCGTCCAGAATCCGTTGTCTTTCTTCTCCAGTGATACTTCGGCCCCGGTCTTGGAATGCTTCCAGGTATCTCCTTCACGGTTCCATTCTCCGACGTCACGCAGATCTTTGCAGTAAGAGGAATAACGACGGTTTCCGGGTTTGCATACTAGAAGTGCATCTTCCTCCTGGTATATTTCGTATTCTCCTCCTGAAGGCCCTGCAATAAGTACTCTGTCGTCCTCTACTTTTTCGACTGTGAGAGGAGTCTTTCTTTCGTTGAAAAGTATTTTCTGGCCTTCCTCAAGTTCGCTGTACTTCATCTTTGTAGTATTCGAAGAGGTTCTGAGGTATAAAAGAGGTGGGAGTTTGTTGCAGACATAGATAATCCAAAGATTTATATATTTGCTATTGTTAAGTAACAACATGAGTCTTTCTTCCGAGGGTTTTGATGAGGATCCTGATTTTGGGGAGGGTCTTGACAGCATTGTAGATCAGTATGTCGAAGATGAAGGTCTTGAAGGAGTTGTTATTGAAGAAAATAGACGGTTCGGTGTCTATCTCGGAAGAAAGAATGATTCTGTTAGGGTAGGCCTTTCTGAAGAGGCAGTTTCTACTGATAGAATTACTCCTGCAGAACAAAATTTTGTGTTAGCACATGAACTAGGTCATGATAAGCTTGAATCTAATCACGGTAATACAGAATATAGTAAAGAACATGGGTTGATGGCGAGACTTGAAGAGGGAGCAACTTCTCTACCTCATATTACACTTTCTGAAACTGTTGCAGAGCTTTCAGCTCTTGAAATGACTGATATGGAGGATGTGCCGGAATTTCTTAACAGAAGTCCTTTCAGAGAGGAGCATGAGGGTAGCTTCTCGGACTACGATAGGCTGAGTGAGAAACAGCGCGTTGCAAGACAATTAAGGCCTCAGCTGGAAGATCTAAAACAGGCTAGTCTTGATGAGCCGCATGAAATACTTGATGCTTATGATGAGTCAAGTCTTTCTGAAGGATATCAGTCTAATTTGAATTTTTCTCACTCTTTGAAATCTGACTTGGACAAGTTTGATTCTCATGTTATGGATGAGGTAGGGCCTGCTAAGGTTCATTATAATCATGGGGAGGATAGACAGTTCCTTTTCTGGACGGACTTTCTTCAGCAGCTACAGAGGGTTAAGACTGAGGGTATCGATCAGACGAACTTCCTGACTCATTACTGGGCTGATAAGGCGACTTCGTCGGTACCAGGCCCTAGAGAAGAGCCGCAATTCGAGGTTATTGATTCCTACATTCCCGTTGATAGTGAGGAGTTTGCTGATAAAACTCTGGAGCTTCATACGGATGAGGATATCAGAGATTCGTTTACTGATGTTTATCGGGTTATTGATAGTAACTCTGATGATATCTTCAGAGATCTTGAAGAGTTTGTATTTCAGAAGGCTACTGGCGAGATGGAGGAGTTTGTTGATCGCTATGGTTTTGAACAGGATCTTAATGACGAATCATATCCTGAGATAATTTCTGATCTTGAAAATGGTTCTTACGATGTTGGGGGCGTGGATTATCCTCACACTGTTGGCTGTACTATGGGTAAAGTGCTTTACGATAATGACGTCGAGGCTGATGACGTGGTCTCGGATATGGGTACTTACAGAGATATAGCAGTGCGGGCTATAGAGCTAGCTGCTGAAAAAGGAATAGAGATGGATAAAGGAGTGTCGAATCCTACTCACGAGGATTACATCCGGGAAGTTGACAGAATGGTAAATGCCGCTACATGATTGCTTCTGATTTCATATCTCCTTACTTTTCATCAACTGGGCGTTGAAGGCCACAATCACTGTGCTTAGCGACATAATCAATGCACCAACCGCTGGCTGAAGTGTCAATCCAATCGGTGCTGCAACTCCGGCCGCAAGCGGAATTGCAAACGCGTTGTATCCAGTGGCCCAGAAAAGATTCTGCACCATCTTTGAGTAGGTTACTTCGCTGATATTCATGATCTTCACGATTCCCATCGGGCTGTCGTTCACCAGTACGATGTCAGCTGATTCAACAGCTACATCTGTGCCACTACCAATCGCGACACCGATATCCGCTCTTGTCAGGGCTACAGCGTCGTTTACCCCGTCGCCTACCATCATCACTTCTCCATTTTCCTGTAGTTCACGGACCTCCTCATCTTTCTCATCCGGAAGCACCTCCGCAAACCAGTTATCGATTCCAAGTTCTTCGGCAACGGCAGAGGCCACATCCTCAGAGTCTCCAGTAATCATAGCTACCTCAACTCCTCTATCATGAAGCTTTTCGATGGCCTCATAGCTTTCCTCCCTGATATGATCTCCTAGAGATACAGCGCCGAGAACCTCGTCCCTAATCAGATAAACAACTGTGCGGCCTTTACTTCCTTCTTCCTCCGCAAATTCCTCGAAGCTGTTCTCCATATCGAGTTCTTCAAGCATTTTAGGCCCTCCGGCATAGAAAGCCTCTCCATCTATCTCGGCCCTGACACCTTTCCCTTTGATGGCTTCAAAATCATCTGTCTCCTGCAGTTCAAGGCCTCTTCTCTCTGCTTCTTCGACAATGGCCTGTCCTATGATGTGTTCGGAGTTTTTCTCGATTGAGGCCAGTTTTGCAAAGTCTTCATCGCTGATCTCTGTTCTCTCCACTTTCTGCTCTCCCTCGGTAAGTGTGCCGGTTTTATCCAGTGCCACAGTATCAATTTCTCTGGCCTGTTCGATGGCTGTTCTCTGCCTGACAACTACTCCATTGCTGGCGCTCATAGCAGTACTTATCGATACTACAAGCGGTATTGCCAGGCCTAGTGCGTGAGGACATGCGATGACAAGTACGGTGACTACTCTCTCCAGCGTAGTGATTCCGAGGCCTGTAGCTATAGTCCATGCGATGCCTGTGATGAATGCGGATCCCAGTGCGATGTAGAAAAGCCATCCAGCGGCCTTATCCGCAAGTAACTGTGTCTCCGTCTTATCTTCCTGGGCCTCGTCAACAAGTTTCATGATGCCGGAGAGAGCTGTATCATCTCCTGTTGCCGTAATTTTTACTCGTAAAGCTCCTTCCTTGTTGACTGTGCCTCCGATGACTTCGTCTCCTTCTGACTTGCTTACTGGATCTGATTCTCCAGTAATCATTGATTCATCGACGGAGGAATCTCCTTCAACTACTTCTCCATCCGCAGGAATTGAGCTACCGGGCCTAACGAGAACTATGTCGCCTTCTTCCAGCTCAGTGACTTCTACTTCCTCTGTTTCATCTCCATCAACTACCTTTTCTGCTGTGTTCGGTACAAGCTCTTTCAGTTCGTCAAGTGCGGAGGAGGCCTGACGCACAGACCTCATTTCTATCCAGTGGCCCAGCAACATGATGTCGATCAGTGTTACTAGTTCCCAGAAGAAGCTGGATGTAGTATTCAGGAAAAGCGATGCCATGCTGTATGTGAAGGCCACTATAATTGCCAGTGAGATCAAGGCCATCATTCCTGGCTTTCTATCTTCCAGTTCTTCTTTACCCATTTTTAGGAATGGCAGGCCTCCATATGCGAAAATTATTACTGAGAAAACTGGCACTATCAGGTTGCTGCCGGTAAAGGCCGGCATTGAAAAGTTGAAAATACTCTGTATGAATGAAGAGTAGAGTAAAACGGGTATGGACAGTGCTGTGGAGATGAAGAACTTCTCCTTGAACATCATTTCGTGGTGCTTGTGGCTGTGGCCTTCGTTTTCGTCGTTCACGTTTGAACTTACACTCTTCCAGAATTATAAATGTGTCAACATATGATATAGTTATGTCGGAGATAAATCTCTCGAATGTTAACAGGCTTCTTACTGTTTTGCTTTTGAAAACCAAAGAACGGCATGGATATGAGATTATGGATAGGATTGAAGGTGTTACTGGGAAAAGGCCTTCTTCATCGCATATTTATCCGTTTTTGTCAACTCTTGTAGAAAATAGTCTTGTTGATGAAAGGAAGGATGGCCGCAAGAAAGTCTATTCTTTGACTGAGGAAGGAGAGCGGTTTGCTGATGAAAAAGTTGATTCTTTCGGTCAGATTATTGAGGCCTCAGTGCTTCAGAAGGTCTCGGAGTGTGAGAGCTGTGGATGTGAGATTTACTCTGGGGGTTATGAGGAAGAAGGCAAACTTTACTGCTGTAGTCATTGTGCTACTGCAAATAATTCATAAATTTAGCTACCTAATTCCTATTATGTCAGAGGAAACAGCAAGCTTTGCGCTCGGATGTTTCTGGGATTCTGATGCTCTTTTTGGAGGCCTTAACGGCGTTATCAGAACCCGTGTAGGATACTCTGGAGGGGAAAAGGAAAACCCTAACTGTCAGGAAATAGGAGATCATGTGGAAACAGTACAGATAGACTACGATCCTGATGAGATCACTTACAGGGAGCTTCTTGAGAAATTCTGGGAATGGCATAACTACGCAGAACAAAGTAAGGAGCAGTATGAATCTGTTATTTTCTACCACAACGAGAAACAGAAACAGAAAGCAGAGGAATCAAGGCCTGAAAACGCTGTAACAGAGATAAGGCCTATGAAGAAATTCTGGATGGCGGAAGACTACCACCAGAAATACAGGCTTAGAGGTTCCGATAAAATAGAGGAATACAGGGAGATGGATCCAGAAGATTTCAGAGAATCTCCTGAGGTTGCAGAGGCCAACGCCGAAGCATACAGTAAGATGGATTATAGTTCGGTAGGTTCCGAACAATCAGCCTCCATTATTTAACCGGTAAAGCACACCTCTAAACTATGAGAACAGAATATCTCGCAATCGCAGGCCTTACACTATTGCTAGCAGCAGGAATAGTTTTCAACCCATTAAACAACTCTGAAACTAACTCTCAAAGCTTCAATACTTTTGACTCACAGCAACAGTTTGCAGAATACGTAAATTCCAACGGCGGTACTTCAGGATTCCAGGAGTACACATCTAACCCAAGAGCATCTCTTGACACAACCACTTCTGAAGGCGCATCAGGCGACAGCTCAACTACGAGAACAGCCTCAACCAACAACCAGGTTGCAGGAGTACAGGAACCGGATATACTGAAAAACAACGGCGAAAAAATCTTCTACTCGAAAGAAAGCTACTGGAACTCTAATTCAACAGTATTCAACGCAAGGCCTCCAGAAAACTTCTCAGCGGAAAGAAATATCTCTGCAAGTGGAAGAATGGTTCTTTCAGACAACACATTGATCTATCTCAACAGCCAGAACATCACAGCATACAACACGGAAAACTATGAACAGGAATGGAATCACGGCCTCAACAACTCATGGATAGAAGCCGCAAGAATGCATAACGACACACTATACGTCGTCCTGCGAAAAGGATTGACAGATTCGTGCCCTGTAAGGCCTCTAGCATCCACAAGAATAGCGGTGCCATGCAGCAGTATCTACTATCCAGGCCCTTCAGGAGAGGTAGATTCAACCTACGTCCTGATGAAGATCGACAGCGAAGGAGAGGTACAGGAGAAAAAGGCCTTCCTCGGATCTCCATCCAACACAGAAGTCTACATGTCTCAGAAAAATATCTACCTGACCTACTCGGAGACAGCTGACGACACACAGGTAACAATCAACTTCCTGAAGGATGAAGGCCTTCAAATGCTTGATCAGGAGACACGAGATCACTTGGAGAAAGTCTTCGAATATGATCTATCTCAACAGGCCCTTGAAGCTGAAATTCAGTCAACTCTGAGAGATTACCGTTCCTCACTTTCCAAAGAGGAGAGAAAACAGTTTGAGAAAGATTTTGACAACGCTTTCGGAAACTACACAGATGAGAGAAAGAGAAAACTTGTCAACACATCCATCGCAAAGTTCGGCCTTGAAAATCTTGAGCTTGAAGCCGAGGGAACTGTTCCTGGCGAGGTAAACAACCAGTTCTCAATGGATGAGAAAGACGACGAGTTCAGAATAGTAACTACTGTTGGAAACTCTTGGAGGTTTGACGCAAAGTCAGAGAACGATCTTTACGTGCTTGACAAAGAGCTAGAGATTGAATCCTCTCTACAGGGTATGGGCCTCGAACAGAGAGTCTACTCGGCAAGATTTATCGATGACAAGGCCTACGTGGTTACATTCAGAAGAGTTGATCCTTTCCACGTGATTGATCTTTCAGGTGATGAACCGAAACTTGAAGGAAAGCTCAAGCTACAGGGATACTCCTCCTACCTGCATCCAATCAGCGAGGACAGAATTCTGGGAGTCGGAATGGTCAACAGATCTGTAAAGCTTACAGTATTCAACGTTGAGGACGGCACACCTACAATCTCATCAGAGAAAACACTGAACGAGAGCTACTCGGAGGCCCTCAACAACCATCACGCGTTCCTCATCGACAGAAGACACAAGGCCTTCTTCATCCCGGCATCCAACGGAGGCCATATCTACTCCTACGAAAACGGTATCGAGGAGATCAAAAAAGTTGACATAGAGAACCCTAGAAGAGCAACCTACATTGGAGACACGATGTACATCTTCTCCGATGAAAAAGCTGTAGCAATCAACGAAACCAACTGGGAAACAGTCAGGGAAGTAAAGTTTGGCTCGGAGCAGAGAAGAGTCTACCTTCCTGAACCAGTACTCAGGTAAGCTCCTCAGGATCAAACCTGTCAAAAAGCTCCTGAAGGTATATCTCGGCCACACGAGTATTGTTCTCGCGGTCGAAGGCCTTCAGTTTTTTCTCCTTCATTTTTCCTTTCTCAACTACATCCAGAATATTCTCTTTCTCAGGCCTTGGAACATAATCCACAAGCTGCAGATGCTGTAAATCTTCCTCACTTAACTCTCCGTCTCTGAAAAGTTCAATGCACTTCTCCTGATAATTCTTTCCAGGTACTTCGTCGTCATCGCTTTCAGCATAGTATTTGACTGCGTCATCAGGATATCCAAGGAATTTTCCTACAGCTTCATCTGTACAGGTATAGAACTTTCCATGGCTGTCCTCAAGGATCTCAAACCTTTCCTTATCATCTGTAATAAACGCTCCGGGATCAAAGAGATCGTTTCTCTCGCCCATAAAACGTACTGAAAGATTGAAGTCCTCGCAGAAGTTTTTGACAACATCTTCATCCTCCTTCTGCACGCTCATCAGCAGAACTCCTGATCTATCGCCTGCTACCAGTGAGAGAAGGGCTCTGCACTCATCGCTTGGAAATATTTCAGGTAAAATCTGCAGAAAGTATTTTTCCAGGTCCGAGTTATCAACCATTAATTCAGTATTAATCGCCAAACGGTTTAATATTCAGCGACAGCCAAAGAATCGATATGTCAAATCCAATAGACCATGATCACAGACAGGCCGCTAAAGAATACAGAGAGGCCTCCGGAGGAAAAGGAGAGAAATTCAGGGACTGGCAGGCACAGGTAGAAGACGAAACCAGCTTTGATGACAAAACCA
Organism: Candidatus Nanohalovita haloferacivicina; assembly: GCF_029232205.1. GTDB lineage: Archaea > Nanohalarchaeota > Nanosalinia > Nanosalinales > Nanosalinaceae > Nanohalovita > Nanohalovita haloferacivicina. Next base: position 459,386 of record NZ_CP107255.1, read on the forward strand.
GAGAGCTCATGATGCTGGCCGTAGCCTCCGCACTACAGTGCAAGTTCTGCGTTAGCGCACATAGTAAAAAAGCGATAAGACATGGAGCATCCAGGGAAGAAGTAGCAGACGCAGTACAGATTGCTTCAGAAGTCAGAGCAGCATCCACAATGGCCTACGGAATGGACGCATACCAGAACTTTGACGACTTCGATGAAGAATAAAAAATAAGAACTTTAGAGGCCTTAAGGCCTCACAAATTTTTCACCTGTTTTCTCTTTCCCATTTTCTTGCGGCTTCGTGGAAGATATGGAATCCTGCAAGCCCGATAATCAGTGAGAATGATAGGAAACCGATAGATACTACTGCAGGCGCCAGGTGGTACAGTAGGCCTGCTACGAACATCGGCACAAGCACTGCGCCGGCGCTGAACATGAAGATTGTGAACTTCCATGCATCGAACAGCATCTCGTTAGGCTCAAGGCCTGAAAGATAAGCTGTCACGCCCACAAGGTAGACGGATATTGATGGGAGGCTGAGTGCTCCTACGATAGCGCCGTCAGCTCCGTAAATATAGGTGTTTGCTGCGATGAATGCCCAGGCTACAGGTACTGAGACAGTTAGGTAGAGGCTGAGCTTTGCATCAAACACTTCGTGCATTTCAACAGGGAACTTGGTGTATGTGGAAGGCCTGTCATTCAACGTAATCCAGTTATACGTGGAGAGCGAGGCAATTGAAAGAATCAGCGCGACTACAAGACCTGGTGCTGCTGTTCCTGCTGTCAGGAACGGGATCTGTGACATCATGAATACATAGAATGCGTAGATCAGGCCGAACGAGAAGAAAATCTTGATTACTCCTCCGCTACTCCTAAGAAGCTGGATAACAGATTTGGAGACAATTCCTGTCTTGTCGTATCCAAGTAGATCATGCACTTCATGGAACTTGTCCTCGCTGGTACGCGACTTTCTACCGCTGGAAGGCCTGAAAATTGCCACGCTGTAGAGAGCCAGTAATGAAAATGGAAGGAATCCTGTAATGAAGCTGGAGATCCCTGGATTTGAGAAGAATCCAAGAGGGGTCAACTCCATAAGGCCCATGCTAGAGTAGTAGATTGCTCCTGCAAGAGGAATGCTGAATCCAAGAAGGTAGTTCACGCCAAGATTGTAGAGCGAGGCGAATGCCAGACTCATTGAAACTCCCAGCATAAACATTCCGGAACCTGCAACCCAGGCCATCAACACTTTCGAAACTGCATAGGATGTGAAGTAGTTGACTGATAGAAGGCCTAGAGTCAGTGGTGCTACGAAAAGTGCTGAGTAGTACAGTAAATCCTTGAGTATGAATACTGAGACAATCTTTCTCTGCTGGATTGGCAGGGTTCTTGAGGAATATATCAGAAGATTGTTCTCTCCTATCAAGTTCTCGGCTCTATCCCGGCTGATGAACCCTATTGAGCCGACGTTGAGACCCAGGAAGAACAACAAGGCAAGTATTCCATACTCTATCTGGCCTACAGTAAATCCTGTGTAGAAAGATGAGGCCACTAGAAATGCTGAGGCCGCGAGGACTACAAGAGGGAATAATGCGAAGTTTCTGCCTCCGAAAAGTTCGGAGTGCATTCTCCACTCTTCTTTAATCATTTCTCTGAGCAGACTCAAATCCTTCCACCTCTTCAAGGAACTCATCGGTTAGCTCGCCGATCTCATCCATCTCATGCTCGGCAATCAGTTCTCCCTGATCCAGGACACCGATCTTGGTGCAGACCTCCTGAGCAAGACTCAAAACATGTGTCGAGAGGAATATAGTATTTCCATCCTCCTGATACTCTTGGAAAAAGGCCTTGACATTTTCCTGAACCAGTGGATCAAGATTGGTCAACGGCTCATCAATGAAAACCAGGCTAGGCTCGTGGATAAAGGCCTGCGTAATCATAACCTTCTGCTTCTCACCCTTCGAGAGATCCATGTTCAAAGTATCAAGTTTCTCCTCAAACTTCAGTCTTTCAGCCCATTCCTCAACCTTGTCAGAGACATCAACGTTTCTGATCTCTCCGACAAACTGGAAGTACTCTCTAGGCGTCAGAAAGCTTGGAGGATCCTCTCTTTCAGGAAGAATTCCAATCTTCTCCCGAACTGTACGCGGATGCTTCTGAGGATCGACCCCCAGAATCTTCGCAGAACCAGAATCAGCTGAGAGCTGGCCTGTCAAAATATTGATTGTAGTAGATTTTCCAGCGCCGTTAGGGCCGATAAAACCGTAGAGCTCGCCCTCATCAAGTTCGAGATCGAGATCTTTCAAGGCCTCTACGTCTCCAAAACTTTTGGAAAGGCCTTCTGCTTTGATAGCTTTCATTGTTTTACAAACACCTGTCACAAATTTTGCCAGGCCGCTGTAAATAAACTTGGTTTCCTGGAACTGAGAATACTTAAAAGAATGAATCAACTTCAACCAATTCATGGGCCTGAAACTACTTGTTACCAGCGATTTCCACGCCAAAGAAGACCTTAAAGAAGGCGCAATTGAAGAGGCAAACTCTGGAGACTACGATCTATACCTTAATCTAGGAGACTTTATCGACCCGGATTACGCGGAAGAGCTTTTCGACAGGATCGAAATTCCGGGTCTCGGATGCACAGGTAACAGAGATCTATTTGAAGACGAGGAAATGATTGAGAAGGCTCCGGTATTCCACTTTCTGGAGGCCGACGTCGACGATGAATATCTCGTGATTTTGATTGGAGGAGACTTCCCTGACGATATCAAGGAGCAGGTTACAGAGATAATTGAAGAACACGGCGACTCATCGAAAGTAATAGTAGGTTCTCACTACCCGCCACTGAAGCTCGGCGACAGAATCCACTCTGGCGACAGGATAGGGTTTGAACAGTTCAGAGAACTTATCCTGAAGCAGAAACCTGCGCTATGGGCTAACGGCCATGTACACGAAGACTTTGGAGAAAGAAGCCTTCTTGGAACCACGGTACTTAACGCCGCAGGAGAATCAACGGGCAAAGGCTACGCAGTTACAATCGGAGACGAAGGCGGAGTAGAAGAGGTAGAAGAAGTAAATCTTCTAGACGAATAACAATTTATAAGATTCAGAGTAAATCTGTTTTCCTACATAGAAGGGCTCTTAGTTCAGCCTGGCGGAACGCTTCCTTGGCAGGGAAGAGGCCGTGGGTTCAAATCCCACAGAGTCCACTACCATCAATTTTCTGAGAAGGCCCTGTTTTCTTCATATGCAAAGATTACAGTATTCCGGTCTTTATCCCTGTGTAGGCCTTTACTACAATCTCTTTCAGTACTCTCGTGCTCTGAATATTCATCAGGTAAACTGCAGCAGCCAGTACGTGCAGAGATATTAGGTAGGTAGCCAGACTGTGAAGGGTGCCGCTTGTTCTCTGTACTATAATACTAATGAGTGCAGAAGCTATGTGGATCTGTATAAATGCTGCAGCAAATTTTTCTACACCTGAGCTCTGACCCATGTAGGACTCTCGAGACATTAATTATTATAAAAAAGCCTCAGGCCGTGGATGAACGTTTCTTTTATAAATATTTTTTCTGGTTCTTTTCGGGATAAACCCTATTAACAACGCGGAAGAAAACACTTTCATGTTAGAAGGCAGAACCTTTGAGAAAGGAATTTTTTCAGGCCTTGCAATCTCTGTAGTAGGTTCTCTGATTTTACCTGTGTTTCAGCTGGTTGCTGTGGTAGCAGGAACGATTCTGGCCGCGGTGATAGCAGCTAAAAACTACAGAGAAGGCCTTATAACAGGATTTGTGACAGGATTTTCTATTGTTTTTATCGCATTGCTAAATCTCTACACAGGTTCGGGCCTGCCAGTACAGGGCATAATGAGTTCTGCAATGTCTTTTTCACCAGCTAACACAACTATGGGTTTGTTTATCTCGGCCTCCATCATGGTCATGGCTCTTTCAACAGTTTCCGGCGCTATTACGGGTTATGTAATTCATGAGGAGGAGTTTGACTACTCTACTGCATGAAGAATCTGTCAATGATGATGGCAGGGCCTCCGATAAGTGAAACCAGCAGCAATATGACTGCAAACCCGAGATCGATCTGCGCAACTAGAACAGCCAGTACCACTCCTGCAATATTGACAACAGTAAGTGCTGCTACGGCCTTCCAGAATTTTTCCATTATTCTTACTTCCTCTCAAGCCTGTAGATATCCTCGGAGATCAGTTCTTCGAATACCAGCAGGATGTTGTATGTGAAAGTTACGTGAGCGCCTATCAGGAATACAAAGGCCATTGAGAAGCTCTCAACATTGGTTACAGCGAGATACGTGATCAGGACGCTGCCGAGGGATGCGAAAATGTGGATCATCGAGGCCGCAATATGCTGTACTTCTGGAGATTCAACTTCGCGGAAGAAACCTCTGAAGCTGATCGCGGCCAACAATGCAAAACCTACAACCCCTCCGAATACAAAAGCCAGTATGGCGGAGGGAGTCATTGTGAAATTATTCAAAAGCAAGGCTCCTGAACCCCAGATACTCAAAGTATAACCATAAGCCGCTGACTCATCTGTAATATTGTCCTGGATATTGTCAAGGAACCTCATGCATAGGGTTTTAGATTGCTCTAACTTAATAATTTTTCAAGTGACTGGAAAAATGGTTGAAGAAAAAGAATTTGAAGAAATCTACATTCTTACAGGCAACTCCGACAAAGTTGAGGCAGCAAGAACAGCCTTTGAAGAATCAGAAATCAAGCTTAAACAGTTAGATAAAGATATTCCTGAAATCCAGGCCGCTACCAGTATGAAAGTAGCCCGTCACACCGTTGAAGAAGTAATTGAAGATCTAGAGGGTCCTGTTGTAAGAGAGGATCACAGTATTTTTCTAGATGCTATTCCAGGGTTTCCAGGCCCTTATATGAGCTACTTCGATAAAAATATGCCTGCAGAGAGATTGCTGGAGCTTCTTGAAGGAGAGAAAAGAACAGGTTATTTTGAGATTTCTGCTGTGTTAGGTCTTCCTTCCGGTCAAATTGAGGAGTTCGGTTTTCGTGTGCCGATCAAGATTTCGGAGGAGATCAGAGGCAGTCAGAGAAACTGGGATCGGGTTTTAATGCTGAGAGATTCTGAAGAAACGTTTGCAGAGTCGGATGCGGATTCCAGGAGAGAAATTTTCAACAGGAATTTCCAGGAGATCGCAGAGTTCCTGAGTAAGTAATTCTCTTTTTTATTTATCGAGCCAAAGTTAGTTCATATGGATCTAGTTAGTTTTGTAGCAGGAGTTTTCGTAGGAATTGTTGCCGGTATCGGTGGCGCGTTGTTCTATTTGAGATGGAAGATGCGTCAGCAGCTTGGAATGATGGAAGATCAGATGAGTGACTTGATGGATTCCACGCAGGCAATGACTGAAGGCCTCGGAGATCTTGAAGATATTGAAGAGGTCGAGAATAAAGAAGAGGAAAATACGGATTAAATTTCCTTCTTATTTTTCTTCGTAGAGCTCGTAGCCGAAGTAGATCTGATACAGTCCGGCAAGGCCTACAAGAAGATAGATAGCGGCTTCAACCTGTCCTCCGGCAACTCCGCCGAAGATAAGGTTTACAACGTTGTATGCTTCTCGTCCTTCTCCGGAAAGCATTCCCAGGCCTACTAATCCCCAGTTCAATGCACCGATTACTACAAGGCCTAGAGTCGACCAGTCAAGGTATTTTACATCTGCCATTTACAGTTCACTTAACCACTTTTACTGCTCTGAGGATTTTATAGTTTGGGCCTGTTTTACTGCTTTTTCTCCAGTTTTTCGGCTGTTCTCTCCATTTCGTTGGAGATGCTTCTAAGCTGGTCGATGAAGGCCTCGCTTCTGGCAGAGTATTCTTCCTCTATTTCAAGGTCTCTAAGTGCTGATCTGAGATGTGCTTCCTTGATTTTTGCCATCATATCGCCTTCTTTCAGAGTTTTTTCGGTTATTTCGTCTAGCATTCTGGATAGAACACAGTTGATTACGTGAGGTACGTCGCCGTCAAGGGTCTGTTCCTCATCCATTCCTTCCCGAATAATTCTTCTGATTCTTCCCTCGGAAAGAGCAAGATCATCGTTTTCAAGCTGGCCATAATTGTCCGGAATAAGCTTCTCAAGGTTCATAATAAGGAATATATGCTGCACAAACTACAAAAAATCACTTGGTCCACTGCCGAAATCCACTAAAATTATCAACACCAATCTTTAACCTATGAGAATCAAGGCCCGCACCATCCGGTTTTTACTCGCAGTTTTCCTGACAGCTCTCCTGATTCCTGGAGTAGCAGGAGAAACAGTTTTCGAAGACAGAGTTACAGTAAATTCCAACTCCAGCATGACAGTTTTCGCACAGGACGTAACTGTAGAAAACGTAAACGGCAGCCTAACAGTATTCACACAGAACCTCGATATTGAAGGCCCTGTAACCGGCAACGTAAAGGCCTACGCACAGAATGTCAATATCTACTCTACTATAGGAGGAGATGCCGAATTTTATACTCAGAGCTTTTCTTTGAAAGATACTGGCCAGGTTAATGGCACGCTAACTGTGGCTGCGGAAAATACACATCTGAATGGATGGATTAACGATGCAAGAGTTGAATCTGAAAATCTTGTAGTTGACTCTGGCGCACAGATCAGTGGAACACTACGTTACAGGGCCGAAAGGTTCGAGCAACAGACAAATGTAACCGGCCAGATAGTTGAAGCCCCGAGAGATATAGATCTAGTTAATACAGCCGATATAGCTAGTGAGGCCGTAATGGAGACTGCAGAGTTCCTGATAAGGATCTTTGCAGGCCTTCTGCTTATTGCTTTCGCGCCAAGATATTCGCAGAAGATCAGTGAAGCCTTCCGGTCAAGAACTGCGGCCTCAGGATTCCTTGGATTAATGGCTGCGATTCTTCTTCCTGCCGCGACATTCATCCTTGCACTGACGATTGTAGGACTCCCTCTAGCAGCAATAACAGGTCTGCTGTTCCTGATTCTTTACCTGTTGGGAACTTTCTACGGGCCTTACAGCCTCCTGAAGAATGTTGTGGGGACTGAGGAGAGAGGCCATGATTACGCGGCAATGGTTCTGGGAGTTGTCCTCTGGACCTTGCTTGATGCGCTTCCGCTGCTTGGAGATATAGCCCAGTTAGTGATTGCGGTGATAGGTATAGGCGCCTTTATTCTTCCTGGCTGGGAGGGCATGGGTCGAAGGATAAGAAGATAAATGCCTCCAACTCCAAAGAACTTGCATGGAGAAAGTGTTTTTCCTCAGGCATTTCCAGACAGAGGTAGATCCGGATACCCCGGTCTCTGAATGGAATCTTTCAGAAGAAGGCCTTGAAGAAATGGAGGAGTTTATGCAGGGCGATCTTCCGCAAGTTGAGGCAATTCTAACTAGTCCGGAACCAAAGGCCCAGAACACTGCTGAAAGACTTTTAGAGCAGATCGGCGAAGAGGTTGTTCCTCTTGAAGAACTTAGAGAGGTTGATAGATCTCGCAGAGGGTTTATCGAAAAACATCATAAGTATGTGGAGACTGCAAAAGAGTATCTGCAGAACGATTATCCAAAAACGGCCTGGGAACCTAAATCAGAGGTCAAAAGAAGAATCAGAGAATTTATACAGAGAATGGAGGGTATGGGCTATGACAGAGTTCTTGTAGTGGGCCATGGCCTGTACTTCAGCATCATGCTTGGTGAGGAGCCTTATTATTTCTGGAGAGAGCTTGAGTTTGGAGAGTTAATCGAAAAAGATTTCGAGGAATTGCAGCAGTTTAAATAATCTTCAGATTTCTTTTGTTTCCTGTGAAGAAGAAAATCCAGATAGATGATCGAGAGATCACAGTGATAGGAACAGCACATGTATCCCAGGAGAGCAAGGAAGAGGTCAAAAATACTATTGAAGAGGTCAGGCCCGACACTGTATGCGTTGAACTGGATGAGAATAGGTTGAAATCTCTCAGAGAGGAGTCGGGATGGCGAGAGCTCGATGTAACAGAGGCCATCAGAAACGGTGATGGAAAACTTCTCTTGATGAACCTGGTCCTATCAATATATCAGAAACAGATGGGCCTGGAACAGGACATGAAACCGGGAGAAGAACTTCTACAGGCCATTGATACAGCTGAAGAGAAAGGCCTTAACTATGCTCTAGTAGATCAGGATATCAATATTACATTGAATAGAGCAATGAGCTCGCTTGGCATCTGGGACAAAATAAAACTGATGGCCTCGCTCATGGTTTCCTCAGAGGAAATGAGTGTAGAAGAACTGAAAGAAGACAACCTGATCAACGCTCTTGTCGATGAACTTGACGAAGAATTCCCTCAGCTATCCAGAGTATTCCTGCACGAAAGAAACACGTACATGGCAGAAAAAATACTTGAACAGGACTTTGAAAAGGCCGTTGTAGTTGTAGGAGCAGCACATATGAAAGGCCTGATAGAAGAACTTGAGAAAGAAAAGAGAGATACCGATTTCCCTGATGTAGAAGGCTTTCCGTGGATGAAAGCTGTAAGCTACGGCATTCCGGCGTTTATACTATTGGGCCTTGGCTACAGTTTCTTCCAGATAGGTTTTTCCACTGGAATTAACGCTACAAAGTTCTGGATTCTGAGTAATGGCATTCTTGCCATGCTTGGTGCTATAATTGCGCGTTCACATGTTTCTACCTGGATTGTTTCTTTCCTGGCCGCACCTCTAACATCGCTGGATCCTGCGCTCGGTGCTGGAATGGTTGCTTCGTATGCAGAGGCCAAGCTTCACCCACCTACAGTTGAGGAGCTGGAATCGATCACTGAAGTTACACGTTACAGAGATCTCTGGGGTAATCAGGTTGGCCGCATCCTGCTTACATTCGGTTTTGTAACGATCGGCAGTGCACTGGCCACGTTTGTCTCAGCAGGGTATATCGCCTCGCTTATTGGGTGAGGTTTTAATGAGTCCAGCCCGTAAAGACTCTCATGTCAGAAGAAATAGGCCGTCACAAGGGAACAGTTGAAACACTTCTACACGAGAAGAAAGAGCTTTCCAGAATTCTACAGATAGTGGACTCTCAACTTGAGAGACATCTTTCCGCACTGGAAGAGAAAGGAGTGGACACAGACCAGTTCATAAATCAGATACAACAGCAAAGCCAGCAGAGACAGCAAAAGGCCCAGCAACAAAGCAAAGAAAGAAGCTCACAGAGAAGCCAGGGAAACTCCGGTAGAGGCCAGAGATCTGGAGGAAGCTCTCAGAACTCAGGAAGATCACGGAACAGGTCATCTAACTCAGGTAATTCCGGCAATTCCAGAAATTCCAGCGGTAGAAGAAGTTCAGGCCGAAGAAACAGTTCCGGAAACAGCCAGAGAAACAGAAACAATAGGAGTAGCGGAAGAGGCCGATCACAGGATAATCAGGAAGAAGACGATAGAGACATGGATGACTTCTTTGAGGATGAAGAAGAGCAGAGCGACTCAAACAGGAAGGACTTCAACCCTCTATAAAAACTACATCATCCATTTTTCTTCCCATCTTCTAATCCTATCTCTCCACTCCTCTTCTTCTAGATCATTTTCAGAATCTTCCTGCGCCCGTTCCTCACTATTCCTAAGGTACAGGCCTACAGCAGCACCTGCAAACATTCCAAAAAGATGAGCCTCGTACGCCACATTGTTCTCCGCCCCAAGACCTAGCAAATTCAACGCAATATAGCCCAAAAGCACAACCCACATCGGCGCTGGAACACCAAAAACAAGACCGATCTTGTTAGGCCTGTAAACAGCCAGCGCTGCCAGAATTCCAACTGCACCACCAGAGGCCCCGATAATAACCGAGTTAGGGAAGAAAATAAAGGCCGTAAGATTTCCAACCAGTGCAGAAATAAGGAAGGTTCCCATCAAAGTTTTTTCATCAGTCATCAACTCATAGATGCTGCCAAATAGAGCGATAAAGAAAATATTGTTGAACAAGTGCTCAGGCCCTGAATGGCCTAGGAAGGATGTGAAGAACTTCCACAAAGGAGATACGCCGGCCTGAAATCCTGGCTGCCAACCGTAAACTGTCTGACCTAGAAATACCAGTGCAAGAAAGAACGAAAAAATCAAGGCCGTGAATCTGAACTGTCTGTCTTTCATTGTACTGGTTCTGCGAGCACCCAGAAATGGGTTTCCTCTCGGTAATCCTCGGTGTAGGTTGTTATTATTTCGAATCCGGCCTTTTCAAGCAGTTCGACATTCTTTTCAGCGGAGTAAGAGCTCCATACCATTTCCTGGCCTCCGATCTCTCCCTCAAAATCATCCATCTCATCAGGGCCTAGAGTGATTAAAATAGCTCCCTCATCACTAATCCATTCTCTAATCTTCTTGAAGAGATCAAAATGCTCTTCACGCGGAATATGGAAGATAGCATAAAAGCTGACTACTGCATCAAAAGAATTTTCCCCGAAATCATTTTCAAAGAAGTCTCCCTGCAGAAAATCAGCTTCAGGAACATTTTCACGCGCCATCTCTACATGTTTCTCAGAGATGTCAACGCCTGTGACTTGATGATCTTTCTCTACAAGAAAACGGTCGAAAGGAAGGCCTGTACCACATCCAAGATCCAGAATCTTGGACTCTGAAGGAATACCGTCAAAAAGGCTCTCCATCAGCTCTCTTTCCTTCTCTCTGACCTCTCGGCCTTCGCGATAATCGCCTTCATAGTCGCCCTTGTCGTAGCCTTCCTTTACCTTGTCTCTCATTCCTCTAGCTGCCTCAAAATTTCAGCAGTATCCTCTACCCCGATTGACATGATCAGTCGGGAAAGTCGAGGCCCCTGCTCACGTGAAAGAAGGGTTTTGTAGGCTGCAGTGAAGAACTCGCCGGTTCCCAGCGCCGAATCCTCTTTAACATCGAAGATCTTACCGTCAAGATCATCCTGATCCTTGAAATCAGTGGATTCCAGCTTATCAGCAAGCAGAACCATGGCCTCCTTCTCATCCTCGCTTAGATTATCTCTTATCTCGTGTGTGATTTCTTTATTGATCTCATAGACATAGTCTTCTGGAGCGTAGTCGCGAGCCCAGTTCTTCGCTCTTTCAAGTCTTTCCAGCACTCTCTCCGCATTTCTCTCGGAGATATCCTCTGGAATATGGCCTGTACGTTTCAAGGATTCAAGGCCTTTCTCCTCCCACTCTTCTTCAGGTACTGTCTGCGCGATGAAGGCTGCGTGCTGGAAAGGAACTCTTACAGGCTGTTCTTCAGGAATATCGACCATTGCAATCTCGTAAACTCTCTTCCAGTGTTCTCTCTTTCTATCGTTCTCGACTTCTTCAGGATTGAAGTAAGCGTTCTCAACCTTGTCGAAGTTATCATATCTTTGGAAGATGTCTTCTGACTGGAAAGGAATCTCGAAGGCCTTGCTTGGCTTCGTATTGGAGAACAGGAATCTGATGATCTCCGGAGAATAAACCTCTTTCAGTGTGGAAACCGTAAATACGTTTTCTCCTGATGAGGAGGAGATCTTGGCGCCATCTTTTGTAACAAATTCGTACATCTGGTGGACAGGTACATGGCCGTCAAATACTTCCTGAACAATCTCGTTAGCGGTGTCTCTTGATCCTCCTGAGGCTGAGTGCTCTTTACCAGCAGGCTCAAAGTCAACTCCTTCGTATTTCCATCTCATAGGCCAGTCAACTCTCCATGGTGGCTTAACATTTCCTTTCTCCTTGAAGTTAAGCTCTCTTTCCTCTTCACATTCCTCACAGTAGTAGGTAACGGTGTATTCCCCGTCGTAATCTCGTACTTCTGTGAAGTCTTTCTCACATTCTGTACAGTAAACTCTCAGAGGATAGTAAGGTTCTTCGAGAGGTTCTCTTCGGTATTTGTCAAGTATTTCTTTGATTTTATCACGGTGCTGAAGGCCTTTCTTGATTAGATCGGCGTACTCTGCTCTCTCAAACATTTCGCTCTGTCTGATGAACTCAATGTCCATATGCATTCCTTCAAGCTCTTCCTCAAGTCGAGACTCGAAGTGATCTGCGTAACTGTCGTGGCAGCCCTCTGGGTCTGGTACCTTGCTGAGTGGAAGGCCTAAGTACTGTTCGAAGTCGTCAGGTACGTTGGCTGGAACCTTTCTGAAACGATCGTAGTCGTCCCATGAGTAAATGAATCGGACGTTTTCCCCATAGTTCTTCAGTGACTTGACAACGAAGTCTGTAGTAATTATTTCACGGAAGTTACCTGCGTGCACGAGGCCTGAAGGAGAAATTCCCGATGCACACACATATTCTTCCTGATCTTCAAATTTTTTCCTGACTCCGAAAGCCAGTTGATCGCTCCAAAATAGCGGTTGATCACTCACTGCAGATCACCGTTATTTTGTTCGAAGAAATTTGATCCTAAATTTCGGCTCCAGAATAAAGGCTGCTCGCTCATGAAGGCCTTTTATCTACAGAATTTTTTATACCGCTCGATCCTCAAGCACCAATTTTTAAGCATCCAACCCTTCAAGAAGATACATGATTGCAGGACTTGAACCACGAGTAATTTTCTCAATAATTTTCCTAGCTGCACTAGCAGCATTCCTCTGGTACGACAGAAACCAGATACAGAGAGTCTCAATACTTTTCTACAGAAGAACAAAACACGGAATAGACCTGATAGATAGAATAGCCAAGAAATCACCGCGCTTCTGGAACATATACGGCTGGGCAGGAGTAGCCACAGGCCTAATCAGCATGCCTGCAATCCTCTTCCTGGCAGGATCCGGAATCGCAAACCTCTTCAGCAATCCATCCGCAGGAGGAGGCCCAGCACTAATCGCACCAGGCCTCTCAGGAGAAACCACTTTCCAATCAGGAATCTCCTTCATACCTGTAGAGTACTGGCTTATCTCGATTATGGTGCTCATGGTTGTACACGAGTTCAGCCATGGAATAGTTGCAAGAGCTCAGGACTTCGAACTTAACTCGGTTGGATGGCTGATCATGGGAGTAATCCCTGGCGCATTCGTTGAGCCAAAGGGAGAAAACATGCTTCCGGGCGGAGATGAAGATATGGAAGAAGTAAAGGAAAACGGCGGAATGTGGGACCAAGGAACCTGGACACAGCGACTTAAAGTCCTCTGCGCAGGAAGCTTCGCAAACTATGTCACCGCAGCAGTATTCTTCCTACTGGCCACAGCAACAGTAATGGGTACAACAATGACTGTAGAGTCAGGATACATAGGGATCCAGACACAGCCATCGGAGCAAGGCCTCCAGTACCAGGCCGTTGAAGGATTCCCGGCTTACGAGGCTGGAATGAGAAATGGCACTCTGCAATCGATAAACGGCACTGAGGTTAGCAGTGTTGAAGATCTCAGAAACTTCTCCAACAACCTGAAGCCTAACCAGACGCTGCAGATAGAGACCAGCGAAGGCGACTTCACGGTTGAGACAATAGAATACGAATACAGAGAGTTCAAGGCCTCAGTTCTTCCATACGCTGCAGGAATGCTATGGTTCATCAGCCTGTTGAACATGGTAGCATACCTGAACTTCGTGGTAGGATTCTTCAACATGCTGCCAGCTAAACCTCTTGACGGAGGCCAGGTAGTAGACGCATTCCTCGAAAGATTCTACCCAGATGGCAGAGGCCTTCTAAACTACTGGTCTCTACTGGTCTGGCTACTGCTCCTGGGATCACTGGCCCTGGGAATATCAGTATCGGTACTCTAAAATACCTCTCCTCCCCTTCTTTTTCTTGATGAGCTACGAATACGAAGCAGGTTCCTGCAACATCAACAGGTACCAGCAAAAAAGAAGATATCTTGCATCAGTAATAGGATTTGCAGCTGCTGGAACAGTAGCACTATTCTCTTACAGCTTTCAGCTACATCCTCTAATGACTCTGGCAGTATTCATCGCTACAATGGTAGGATTCGAAGGTCTATACCAGGGAAGATTCAGCTTTTGCACAGGATTCGCCTCCAAAGGAATCAGAAGCAAAGGAGAGGAAGCAGAAACAGAAGAAGTCCCCGAAGAACAACTTGAAGAAGACAGAGAAATGGCCCGCAGAATACACTACTACTCACTACTGTCCTCAGCATTCGTTACAGCGCTGTTCTACACAGTAACCTATGCAGTCAACTAAAAAACTCATTTACTTTACTCTTCTTTCTCAAAGGCCTTCTTCACATCCTCTTCAACTTTCTCAACTTCCTCCTCAATCTCCCTTTCTTCTTTCTCAACATCTCGTTCGATCTCCTCAACCTCCTCTTCAATCTCATCTCTCTCAAAATAAAAGAACTCGGCAACGAATACAACCGCAAAAATACCTCCAATGTAGTACAGCATATGCTGATTAGTCCTGAAAAGATGCACAATCAACAGTACAAGTGCAGATAAAGACCCGAGCAAGCCAAAGGCCGGCACCCAGCCATTATTCCTTGATTCTCTATCCTTCAGACAGATGAAGTTCACAATGGCAAATATGCTGATGAAGGCCACAGATGCGAAGGTTGTAACTTCTTCAAGAGAGCCCAGAAAAGTAAATAATGCAGTAAGGCCTCCAACCACGGCAATGCTATGGGTGGGTACTCCCTTCGAGTTTCGGAATGAGAAAAGATCTGGTAGTTCGTTGTCACTTGCAATCCTGTAAGTCAGACGTGAAGTACCGAACAAGGTGGCGTTGATAGCTGACGCAGTGGAGAAAAGAGCCGCAACTGAAACAAGTAGTACGCTGCCTGTCTGCAGGAAGTAATTATGGAAAATCTGGGAGGAGGCAAAGGCCAGAGCAGTCTCTTTATGAACAGCAATCTGCTCAGCAGTCATCAAGTTGGTAGTAACAAGAGCAACAAGAACATAGATCAAAGTAGAGGCAATAACCGAGATATAGGCCGCTTTCTTCAGCGTATCGTGGCCTCCTTCAATCTCGGAATACTCGTAGGTAAGCAACTGAAAACCCTCAAAAGAAACAAAAATAGCTCCAACAGCAAAGATCGGTGATAGAAATCCGTGCTGCAAAACACCTTCCGCGAAAAACGTCAGCTCAGGCCTCTGAAAAATCATGTACAGCCCGGAGATGGAGAAAAGGCCTAGGATACAGATCTTGGCATATACAAGCAGATCTTCTGAACTGCCAGCCTTCGAAGGACCCAGAAAGTTAACAAGCACAAACAATCCGATAATTCCAACAGATAGAACAGGCCTCAAAAGTTCTGAAGTAAAGGGAAGAGCGTTAGCGGCAAATGAACCAAAAGCATAGGAGTACATGGCCATAGTCCCGATATATCCAACTACAAGAATCCAGCCAACCATTCCAGCGATATTCTTATTGTCAACGTAATGCTCGAGAAAAGTAAAAGATCCTCCTTCATCCTCAAGGTGCGATGTCATGTTAACATACGAGTAAGCAGATGCTAGGGCCACAAAACCAGCCAAAAGATACGCAATAAAGGCAGCATCACCTGCAATCGAGGCCGCAACACCAAGTGCCGCGAAAATACCACCGCCAATAATTCCTCCGATACCCATCGCAACTGATTCCTTAAGACCCAGATCGCTCATAAAAACAAAAGAGAACTCTCTAGAACTTAAACTCTTCCAAACCTATTTGTAACTTTAACCGGCTTCAATCAGTATGACACACAAAATAGAAGTTGTCGACCGCGACGAAGAAGTAGAAGCAGAAGACGGCCAATCAATACTGCAGGCCCTGCTACACGGAGGAGTAGAATGGATGCACGCATGTGGAGGATTCTGCAACTGCACCACCTGCCGAGTCAAGATAGAGGAAGGCATGGAAAACGTCAGCGAAATGCAGGAAGACGAAAAAAACACTCTAAGAAGATTCCAGGGAGAAGAAGTACTGGAAGGACCCTTCCGCCTCTCATGCCAGGTCAAAGTACACGGCGACATCAAAATCTCGGAACCAGAATGGTACTAATGAACAAATCTCTGTGATCCCAGGATGAACGACCTAATCATAGTCGGAGCAGGCCCAGTAGGATCACACCTCGCACAGAAAATGCAGGAAAAAAGCCTCAACGTCCTCGTAATAGAAAGAAGCAATGAAATAGGAAGGCCTCTCGCATGCTCAGGCCACGTATCGCCCGACATCTGGAACTTCGTACCAGAAGATGCAAGAGAAAGGCTCTACCAGAATGAAATAAAAGGGGCCAATTTTCACACAGAATCCGACAAAGAATACACTTTCTACAAAAAAGAGACAGTCTCCTACGTAATTGACAGAGTAGAGCTCGATAAATTAAAGGCGGAAGAGGCCCAGAAAGCAGGAGCAGAATACCGAATGGGAGAAACAGTCCTGGAAGTAGAAGAGAAAGAAGACAAAGTAATAGTTGAAACAGACAGCGACACATACGAGGCCAGAATGGTGGCAGGCTGCGACGGCGCATCCTCAACAGTCAGATCCAAAGCAGGCCTCCCTGAACCAGACCATTTCTATCAGGGAATACTCTGCTTCTCCAACGAAAAAGACTCTTCAGATCACGTAGACGTATTTCTTGAAGTACCGAAGTTTTTCGGCTGGAGAATACCACGTACAGACTCCGTAGAGTACGGAGCAGCAGTACCAAAAGGAGAAAACCCGCGAAAATGGCTGAACAAAGTAACAGACGGATACATTACGGAAGAAGAACAGGAAAACATCTGCGCAGGAGCAATACCCATAGGCCCTCCTGAAAAAGTTACTTCGGAAAGAATTTTTCTGGCAGGAGATGCCGCAGCTCAAACCAAGCCATTCACAGGAGGAGGAATACTTTATGGAATGCGGGCGGCAGAAAAAGCAGCAGAGACAATCGATGTAGAAGAACCTCCATCTCTTGAAGACTACGAAAAGGCCTGGAGAAAAGAACTTCTCAACGATATCAGAGTAGGTTCGATCGCAGAATCAGCTTATTCGTGGCCTGAAATAATACAGAGAGCAGGAATGAGATTCTTCGAGGGAGAGATCGGAGTACACATGGACAGGCCAACCTCGCTATTCAGCATTCAGCAAATTAAGACGTTATTCAAGCGATAAAGTGCCAAAGACTTGATAAGTTTCTCACCCCAAACTTGATTAGATGGCACTGATTAATCTGGAGGATGTAGTAAAAGAATATCAGATGGGTGAGAACATTGTACAGGCCCTAAGAGGTTCTAATCTTCAGATAGAGGAAGGAGATTTCGTTGCAATCATGGGGCCTTCCGGATCAGGAAAATCTACTCTTATGAACATGGTAGGAGCTCTCGATGTACCTACAAGAGGAAAAGTAACTCTCGATGACAACAATCTATCAGATCTCTCGGAAAATGAACTCGCCCGGTTAAGAAGTGAGAAGGTAGGTTTTGTATTTCAGAAATTCAATCTTATCTCCTCAATGACGGCCCAGGAGAACGTTGCTCTGCCGATGCTGTTCCGTGGCGCATCGAGAAAGGAGAGGATGGAAAGAAGCAGAGAACTGCTGGAAAGGATGGGCCTGGAGGATAGATTGGATCACATGCCTTCAGAGCTTTCAGGAGGACAACAGCAGAGAGTATCGATTGCCAGAGCACTGGTAAACGATCCTGAGATCATTCTTGCAGATGAGCCGACAGGAAACCTCGATACAGAGACCGGTGACAAAGTAATGGATCTACTGAAAGAACTGAATGAAGAGGAAGGGAAGACAATTATCATGGTTACGCACGATCCACACGACGCCCAGTACGCGCAGTACATTGTCGACATAACAGATGGCGTAACAACGAAAAAGGAAAAAGAAGAAAACTATGAATATACAACTCGAGTTGAAGAGGATTAAATAATACTATGAAACGACTTGCAATAGCTTTAACACTTGTAGCCTTGTTTTCAGGGCTTGCATCATCACAAACACAGACAGCCTCACCGCCAAACCAGATAGAATTACAGGTAATGTCTACAGAACCTTCGCCTTTACAGATAGGCCAGTACGCCGATGTAAGATTCAAAGTTACCAATGAAAGATCTGACGACTTTGACAATGTAACAGTACTTTTCAGAGAAAACTATCCTTTCTCGGTGGATCCAGATAACAAGAAAAGATGGAGGATCGCAAGCCTTGAATCTGGAGACAGCTACCAGTTCAGAATGCAGGTAAGAGTCGACTCCAACGCACTACAGGGAGAAGAAACAATGGAATTCAGAGTTGAGACAGCAAACGGAGCGAGAACATTTGAAATACCTGTACAGGTAAAAGCTGACGACGACGGCCTCGTCATAAGCGATGTATCGTTCCCGGAAAAAGTAGCGCCAGGAACCTCAAGAACAATGAATCTAACAATAGAAAACACGGCAAGAGCCTACTTCAGAAACGTAGAAGTATCCGTCAATCCTGACGCAAGCACACCGGTAGTAACTTCAGGAACATCAGGAAAGAGAATAGGAAGCATAGAATCAGGAGAAACCGAAGAAGTATCTTATACACTTAACATCGATGAAGGAGCAGAAAACGGAGTATACAGAATCCCTCTCGAACTCGAATACGAAAACGAAGCAGGAGCATCACTATCCAAATCAGAGACCACAGGAATTGTAGTAGGAGGAAGCCCACAGATAGAGGTAGGCCTTAACGACGATGGAGCAATTCCTTCAGGATCCACGGGTACAGTAACCTTCAGATTCATCAACAGAGGAGAAGGAACAGCAAAATTCGTAAAAGTAGAAGTTCTTGAAGGAGAAAACTACATTATCCGAACAGGAAGCAGCGTATACCTGGGAGACATGAATTCAGACGACTACCAGACAGCAGAATCTGAAATCTACACTTCTCCAGGCACAGACACAATCAATATTCCTGTAAACGTAACCTACCAGGAAAACGGAGAGGAAAAGACACTTACAGAAACAGTAACAGTGGATGCACTGACATCTGAAGAAAGAAACCTCTACGGCAGCTCTTCAGGCAGCCCTATCCTTCCCGTGGTAATAGTAATCCTACTGCTGGCAGGAGGCCTCTACTACTGGAGAAAAAGAAGGTAAAGACCGATGTTCGACTTCCTAAGTCTCGCAGTCAGGAACATCAGACACAGAAAGAAACGTTCCTGGCTCACAATCATCGGCACCATGGTAGGCATCCTCGCCATAGTCTCCCTACTATCAATAGGACAAGGCCTGGAAAACAGTGTACAGGGCCAGATACAGGAACTCGGAGGAGACAAAGTCTTTGTAACACCGGGAGGCAACAGCCTATCATCCCGATTCACATCAAGCACATCAAGACTTACAGATGATTCTCTCAGAACTATAGAAAACACTAGAGGTGTAGCAGAGGCCGAAGGAATAGTCTCTTCGTCCCTCAGAGTTGAATATACTGGAGAATCAAGATTCACTTCTATAATAGGCCTTCCTACCGAGAGAAACGCTGAACTGGTAAAAGAAGCCGCGGGTGTAGAAGTAAGCCGGGGCCGCTACCTCAGAGATACGGACCGGTACAGCGTCCTGGTAAGCGAGTCAGCGGCTGAAAACCTGTTTGAAGATGAAATACGTCTAAGATCCAAGCTCTCAATAAACGGAACAGATTACAGAGTAGTAGGAATTGTAGAATCTTCAGGAACAGCAGGCGGGGGCGTAATAATGCAGATAGACGCCGCAAGAACACTGCTAGACAAAGAAGACGAATACGACCAGATAATTGCAAGAATAGATCCAGGATACGAGCCAACAGAAGTAGAGGAAAACATAAGAAGATCTCTCAGACAGGAAAGAGGCCTCAGAGAAGGAGAAGAAGACTTCACAACTCAGACAGCAGCCGACATCGCAAGCTCATTCCAGAGCCAGCTCAGCCTGATAAGAGGATTTCTGGTAGGCATAGGAGCAATATCACTTCTCGTAGGAGGAGTAGGAATCATGAACACGATGTACACCTCCGTCACAGAAAGAACACAGGAAATAGGAGTCATGAAAGCAGTAGGCGCCACAAACTGGCAAATACTAAGACTATTCCTCATAGAATCAGGAATAATAGGCCTTGTAGGAGGCCTCCTGGGAGTGCTCGCAGGACTCGGAATAAGCCTCGCAGCCAGCAGAATAATTTCCTCACAGGTAGGCCTTGAAATATCGCCGGGAGTAAGCCCTACTCTACTCATAGGCTCACTCGGATTCGCATTCGTAATAGGCATGGTCTCAGGCCTGCTGCCAGCAAGAAAAGCATCAAAAATGAAGCCTGTAGACGCCCTGAGGTACGACAAATGATAGAATACATCAAAATGAGCTTCAGAAATATCTTCCGCAGAAAGAGGAGAACAGCGCTCACAGTCATAGGAATATTCATAGGAATAGCCGCAGTCGTATCTCTAGTATCTCTAGGACAGGGCCTTCAAACATCGATACAGGCAGAATTTGAATCAATAGGAGGCAATAAACTATTCATCAATCCTGGAGGAGACCAGACACAGGGCCAGTTATCCAGTTCGGCCCGGCTAACACAGGAAGACCTCTCAGTAATCAGATCTGTACAGGGAGTAGACAGAGCTGACGGTGCAATATTCATGAGTACAGGAGTAACCTACAACGATGAACTACGCTACCTACCTGTCATCGGAATACCAACAGATCAGAACCAGGACCTGATACTGGAGAGCTGGGCCATGGAAGTAGGAGAAGGCCGACTCGTAAGAGAGAACGACAGATACAATATAATGGCTGGAAGCAGAATAGCGAGAAACGTATTTAGCGAAGAAGCCGGAATAAGATCGAAACTCGAGGTAAATAATGAAGACTTCAGGATAATCGGAATACTTGAACCAACAGGCGACCCATCTATCGACACGGCAGTAATCATGCCAATTTCAGCAGCCAGAGAAACAATGGATAGGCCTGATGGATATGACTGGATATTTGCATCGGTAGAGGAAGGATCAAATGTAACAGAGACAAAGGCCGACGTGGAAGAAGCACTGAGAAACAGAAGAGGCCTTAGAGAAGGAAGAGAGGATTTTACAGTATCAACATCGGAAGATCTTCTCGAATCCTTCAACAGCATACTTGGCGTGGTAACAGGAGTAGTAATCGGAATTGCATCAATATCTCTCTTCGTAGGAGCAGTCGGCATTATGAACACAATGTACACATCAGTCACTCAGAGAACAAGAGAGATAGGAGTTATGAAAGCAATAGGAGCACAGAAAGAACAGATAATGTTTATATTCCTGCTTGAATCAGCAGCAATAGGATTTCTCGGAGGCCTAATGGGCCTACTATTCGGAGCAGGACTTTCAATGGCCGGCGCATTTGCAATCACTCAGGCCGCATCTCTCCAGATATCAGCATACCTAGGCCCAGAACTACTGCTGGGATCGCTGCTCTTCTCAACCATACTAGGAATTCTGTCGGGAGTCCTGCCGGCAAGAAGAGCCGCAGGCCTAGAACCTGCAGAGGCACTAAGATATGAGTAAACAGGGACAGATTAGCTTGAATTTAAAAGTCTAATAATCTGAATTCAGATAGGTAGAACAATATGCATCTAGGAGTTATACCGGATGGAAACCGGAGATACGCAGAGAAAAACGGACTTGCCAAGGCAAAGGCCTACAGAAAGGCAAAGAACGTAATCAAAGAAGTAGGCCAGCAACTTGAAGACAGAGAAATAGAAGAAGTCACGTTCTACCTTCTTTCCGAGGAAAACCTTGCCAGGCCTGATGAAGAACTACAGGATCTCTACCAGCTACTTGAAGACAGTATAGCAGAGGTCGCAGAGGAATTTGGAGAAAGAGATTTTTCATTCAACTGGGCCTCCACCAATCCAGATGCGCTTCCAGAACACCTGCAGGAAAAACTTTCAGACCTGGAAGAAGAGTTCAACGACGGAGAGAAACAGATAAATGCACTAATCTCCTACGACGGAAAAGCCGATGTAATGCAGGCCTCCAGCAAGATATCAAAGGAATCAGGAGAATTCACCAGAGATGAGATGAGAGAACATCTTCAGATCAAATCTGACATTGATTTCGTTATCAGAACAGGAGACAATCCTGCGAGAGAATGTCTGTCAGGATTCCCGATCTGGAACGCCAGCTACGCAGAATTCTACCATATCAAGAAGAACTTCCCATCCGTCACACTTGAAGATGTGGAAGAAGCACTTGACCACTATCAGAAACTTAGAAGAAAGAAAGGCCGCTAAAATAACATTATGGTTGACAGATCATGCTGGAACTGCGGCACCACAATGACAAAATACGTAGCATGCGAACTTAAATGCATGAACTGTGGCCTAATAAGAGACTGCAGCGACCCTTAAAAAACAAATACTTCTCTATTTACTCCTCAATAACTCTCTGCTTTGCACATCTATTACAGAGACCTAACATAGTTTTTCTACTGCAACCTTCAGCACAGCACTCGTTAAACACCAGAAAAAGATTTACACAAGAATATTTAACCTAATCGAACACGAAAAACCGTTGTTATCCTTCGGGAGTTAATCAAAGGCCTCTTATCTGAATAATTAGAGACTTAAAAACTGAAGACAAGTTTATTCATAAAATGGCCATTTCAAAGATAGAAATCGCTTTCACCTCCGCAATAATTCTCGCGGCATCTCTTGCATTTCTGGGACTAACACAGAAACCCAAGTTCGGAGTAGCCGACAGAGGAGACTGGAAAACAGCAAACCAGCAAAACGTAACCGTACAGACAGAGGCCTGGATCCAGAACCCGAGCAGAGTAACAGTAAACTACTCCGACGTATCAATCTCATACAGAGCAATCCTCAACGGAGTAATACTTGTAGAAGGAAAAAGAAAAGGAATATCAATCAAAAAAGGAAACCAGACCAAAACAATAGAATCCAAACTAATACACAGCAGGATACCGGAATGGTGGGCCAGACACATAAGAAACGGAGAAAAATCCGACCTGCAAATCCCACTCAGCGTAAAAGCCAAGACAGGCCCAGCAACAATACCCTTCCACGCAATAGTCTACACAGACACTGTAGAAACTGACCTCATCAGCGTAATGGATCAAGCAGTCAAAAACACTCAAGGAAAATACAACATAGGTACAGAAATCGCAGGATACGAAACAGGCCCACAGATAGAAGTAGAAGATGGTGCCGCGGAATGGGGCCAGACCACGCCAGAAATGACAAACATGCTTATCGACCTCGAAATCAGAAATCCGAACAGCTATCCGATCCCGGTACCAGGCCTCGCAGGAGATGTACAGATGAACCAGGTCAAACTCTTGGAGTGGGAGAATAGCAGGACCGAAATGATATCGGGCCCGCAGGATAGAACGATAGCACCGGGAGAAACAGAGGAACTAACTTTCAGAGTAACAATGGATAACGACAAGATAGATGACTGGTTCTTATCACACGTCAAACAAAATGAATCTACACAGGCCCAACTAAACATGAGAATGGTGTTCGAAATACAGGATCAAAGAATCGAACTACCTCCGGAAGGAATAAACTGCGACTTCAGCTTCCAGACAGCAATCCTGGAGGACCAGAACTCCTCCTCAAACTTCCAGGGCTGCAGCAACCCTACACTAACACAGGAAGAAACACAGAATCAGACAGATGAAGAAGCAGAAGAAAACCAGAGCATAGTAAATGAGACAGTAGGAGGCGTACTAGGATGAACGCAAGAAAAAGAAAGGAACCAGACCAAATCTACAAAGAAGTCAAAGACTACGATCTAGTTCTAACAGTAGACGCACCGCTCGCAGACGCTCTCAACGCAAGACTGGACAAAGCAATAATAGGAGAATTCGCAGAAACACCAAGAAGATACGCATTCAACTCAGAAGCCGAAGAAATAGACTTCAAAAGAGAAATATTCCTGGAAATAATCGAAAAAACAGACCTATCATGGAAACAGGCCTCCTACATGCTGGAAACAGTACTTGACTCCTGGAAAAACACAGGAAACCTTTACAGCATACTGGAAGACGAACAGTTCGCAGGAGAGGCCGCCGAACAAATAGTCAAAATACTGGAAAGCACAAACAATCCTTTCCGAGCACTCGAAAACGCACAGATACCTGAAAACAAAGATGTAGTCGTAGTAGCTCCATACCAGTTCAACAAACTAGACAAGAAAATTCTACCCGAAGAATACGACACAGTAGAAATATTTACAGAAAGAGAGTACGAGCTACCGGAATTCAATATCTTCTCATCAGCCAGTGGAGTAATAGAGGCCCTGAAAAGAAACATCGATGAGAATAACGCTGACAACATAGCGCTAGTCGTCGACTCAAATACTAGATACCAGTCGCTGATCGAATCAGCATTCAAATCAAACGAAATACCGTACAACACAACAGTAAATCTTTCAGAGAAAGAAGACGTCAGAACTTTCGTATCACTGGCCCGCCTTGCACTGGCAAAAGACAGAATAAGACTCAGAGACGTAGAACCAGTTGCCCAACACCTAGGATTCCACTCCTCAAACAGAAAAGCCAACGTCAAATTCACAGAAGTAGACGACGAAAGACTCAGCGACTTCACAGACTTCCTCAACGTAATATCATACCTAAACTTCAAAGAATTCCTCGACGGATACGAAGAACTCCTAGGCTACAGGCCACCAATGATAGGAGAAGTACTCGCAGACCTAGGCCTATCAGACGAACCAGTAAACGAGGACACAATCTCACAACTAGAATACTACCTGGACTCATTCGACCCATCGCACGAAACACGAGAAAAAGGAGTACTACTCGCATCCCCAGAATCTACAGTATACATCGACAGGCCCGTAGTATTCTACATAGGAATGTCCTCAGAATGGACAAAAGAAGTAGACCAGAGACCATGGATAGAAAGAGAAGAAGTCGAAGATAGAAACCTCCAGAACTTCGAGGCCATGATCCAGAACGGAAAACAAAAGTTCTACATGGTCCAGGACCGAGAAATGAACGAAGAAATCTCCCCATGCTTCTACTTCACAGAACTTTACGGCCTAGAAAGCTTCCAGGACCACAAAAACTCACGATACTCGCTACCAATGCAGTCAGAAGTAGAAGGATTCGAAAGAAAACCTCTCGACATAAAGAATGAAAAAGTAGAAATGCTGAGCCAGACATCTCTCAACAGATTTGTGCAGAGCCCGAAGGCCTACTACTTCTCAAGACTGGTTAAAGACAGCGAAAAAGACGTAATGGTTAAAGGAAACCTATTCCACGAATTCGCAGAATTCTACGTAAACTTCCCGGAATTTGTAGAGGAAAAAGGCGACGAAAACTTTATAGAAATAATGAAGAAAGAAATCGAGCCCTACGTAGATGGAATGGACCTCGACTCTCTTGAAACAGAATTCAGAATAGGAATAAACAATATTAAGGCCTTTATAGACTCAAGAAGCAGTCCGGATGAGATAGAGCTAGATCCTGAGGAGGGTAGAGACGAAAACGTGTTTGCAGAGGCCTTCGGAAAAGAAATGGAAAAGCACTTCGCAGAACTCGAATTCAGCAATAAAGACCTGCACTCAAAAGGAAAGATCGACCTTGTGCTTGGCAACGAGCTTGTAGACTACAAAAGCAGTTCAAGAAGCCGCAGCAAGAAAAAAATTGTAAGAGATGCTAACGTAGAACTTTATGGAGACAACCCAGACTTCCAGCCTTTAATGTATCTCTGCGAGCTCAGGGACAAGAAACCAGGCAAGAAACTCAAGTTCACATACTTCTACTTCCTCAGCGACATGGCCTCCGACATAAACTCTGAAGGCAGCAATGAGGACAAGACAGTATCGGTAACATACTACCCAGAGACCTTCGACCAGAAAATACAGGAACTAGAAGTGTTTGAAAAAATGATAAGGGGAGTGGCTAAGTCCAACGACAGGAGAAAAACTCTGGAGAAATTAGGCCATCCAAACTTCCAGGAATTCTTTGAGAAAAACAAGATACCGCATCCATACAACAAGGCCAAACTTATAGAATCAGAATTTGGAAGAGAGTTTATTAGATACGCCAAAGAGCATGTTGGAGACTACAAGTATGTGGAAAACGGTGCTGAAAAGACACTGAGCAAATTAGTGGAATTTAGGCTGACAAACTTCTTCAAGGAAGATCTGGACAGGTTCGAGGACTTCCTGGAGGATGAAGTGGAAAAACTCAATGAATACAAAAAGACAGAATTCCCTGTAGGCGGGAACGACCTCAAGAGAAATCCTTACCGGGACATGATCATGGAGTAGAGAAAAAAAATGACTGATCCAAACAAGCAACAGAAAGAACTGATAGAAAACACTGATGGAATCTACCTGGTGGACGCAGGAGCAGGAACAGGAAAAACATTCACAATCACAAGAAGATACGCCAAAATACTCGAAAAAGGAGTAAGCCCAGACGACATACTACTGGCAACCTTCACAAACAACGCAGCCGACCAGATGAAGGAAAGAATAATAGAAAGAACAGACGTCAAGGCCTCAAAAATATACGACGCGCCAATCTCCACATTCCACAGCTTCGCTAAAAGAATAATCAGAAACCACGGATTCGACACACCAAGAATTCTGGGGATGGACGAAGACATCACACAAAGCCTCAACCTCATGGAGAGCGAAGTCAGGGAAAAACAGGAATTCAACAGCTTCATGAACCTCTTCATCGAACAAAACCCGGAGTACAGCGAATACTACCAGATACTGGGCGACTACTCCCAACTACTGGCCCTCCTCAAAAATCTGGCGGCCAAAGGAATAGTCCCGGAAAAAGAAGGATGGTTCGGAGACTCCGAAAAATACATCGACGGAGACTACAGCGAATTCAAGAAAATATTCAAGGAAATGAACAAGCCGAAAGAAACCTCCAACGGCAAAAAACAATCAGAACTACGAAGCCGACTATACAGCCTGAAATACAAAGACTTCGACGAAGACGCACCATCCGAAGAAGAAGTAAGAGGAGGATACGGCACAAAACAGGTAAGAAGAGACTTCTGCCAGAAGGCCTTCGATGAAGAAAGAGACCAGCTCAAAGAATTCGTGCACGAAGTATACTTCTTATACATCAAATACTGCCTGAGCAAAAACTACCTGAACTTCAACTTTCTCCTCGCATTCGCATACGTACTTCTAAACCAGGACGAAGGCCTCAGAGAAAAACTGTCTTTCAAATACCTGATGATAGACGAATTCCAGGACACAAATGAAATACAGTTCAAGCTTACGCTCCTGCTCGCTGAAGAACCAAACATCTGTGCAGTAGGGGACTGGAAACAGTCAATCTACAGCTTCCAGTACGCAAACGTGGAAAACATCCAGAGATTCGAAAGAAGACTGGAAAAATACCGGAAAGAACTCAACAACGACCAGGAAAGAGTAGAATTCCATATCGAAGATGTAGACGAAATCAGGCTGAAGAAAAACTACAGATCAACACAGGAAATACTAGACCTATCGGAAGAGGCCCTATGCCTTCCAGCAACACGCTACGAAAACCTACCAGAAGAAGAAATCAAATCCAAAATCACATCACTGGAATCACAGAAAGAAACAGAAAATGGAAAAGTAGAGAAACTGCTGACCGAAAACGAAGTAGAAAACGTACTGGCCAAAATACAGGAAGTAGAACAACAGGAGGACAGAGACTTCGGCGACATCGCAGTACTAACCAGAACAAGAAACTTCGGCCTCGAACTCCAGAAAAAGGCCCAGGAAAAAGGAGTACCGGTAGCCTACGAAGGAGGAGTCGAACTATTCAAAACAAATCCAGCAATCCTACTACTCGCATGGATGAGAATCGCAAACTCCAGCTCAGACAGAGGATGGGCAGTAATACTGGAAAATGCAGGATACACGCTCGATGAGGCCAAAGAAATAATCAACAACAACGAATACCCAGAAGATATGGGGGAATTCAAGGAAGAACTGGATTCAATCTCCGATATAGGCCAGTTCTCGGAAAAAGTATTCAGAAGATACGGAATAAGCAACGGATTCACTGAAAGAATAACAGAAGTGCTTTCAGATGTATTTCACAGCTCCTACATGAACCTGGGCCGACTAATCCAGTTCGTAGAGGATAATATAGAGGATGGAGAAATCTATGAAATCGACAACTCGATGCAGGAAAACGTCGTAAAAATACAGACAATACACGCAGCCAAAGGCCTCGAATACCCGGTAGTATTCATCTCCGACATCAACCAGAGCAGATTCCCATCAACCAACGGAAACTACATGCCAATAGAATACAGAGACATAATAGGCCTCAGAACCCGTAAAAAATACAGCGAAGAAAAAGGATTCTCATTCGACAACTGGAAATCAGAGATCCTCTTCCAGGCCCTATCCAAAGGATACGACGAAGAAAGAAGGCTGATGTACGTAGCTATCACGCGTGCAGAAGAAGAACTGTATATAACAGCAGAACAGGAAAGAAAGTCAACTTTCTTCGAGGAACTTCCTCTCAATGATGTATTCTACTCAGAGCAACCAGAGGAAAACGAGGAGGAAGAGGAGGAAACAGAGTTCTTCAATCCAGAGATAGAGGAGTACGAAAGCCCTGAGACCTTCAATGCCACAGATCAAACCAACCTTGAGAGAGGAGAAGGCCGTGAAAAAGGCCTGAGTCTTCACGAGTACGCACAGATGAAGGTAGAGCAGGAGGCAGATGGAGAGACAGACTACGAGAAAAATATAGAGAACTTTATCGATGGCCTTCACGGTGATAGAAAGGCTGAGGTTGAAGTAAAACTTCCTCTTGACGGCAGAGTAATCGAGGGCCGAGTAGATCTGATGATTGAAAAAGATGACAAGATAGAGGTCTATGATCTAAAGATGGGCGATAAAAACACTGAGGAATACAGGAAGCAGCTCAGTATTTATGCCTTTGCAATTGAGGAGGCCACAGGAAAACCGGTAGATGCATATATTTACTGTGTGTCCGAGGACGAAGTCAAGCCAATAAATGTTCTGGCAAGATCCGGAGTATTCGGATAGTTTTGCAAAAGGTTTATAAAACTAAGTGATCCTTCCATTAATTGTTGTCTATATTCTTAGATATATAGGCCATTGACCGAAAACCATATAACACTTGTAACACATAGGTGATAACATGACTGACGAAGTAGAATGTCCTTACTGTGGCCAGGTATTTACTGGCGATGAAGATCAGGACGCAAGAACCAAGGAAGGAGTCCACAGAGCGGAGGAGCACGTTAACGACAACAGTTCCGATACCAAGAAAAGTAAAGGAACAAACATTGTTAACAAGTGGAAATCCGACGCTAAAAGGGCGTAAAATATAACTTCCCTACCACATTTTATTTTTCCTTAATTTCTCTATAACAACCTTTTTCATGGTTAAAGGCCTCTAATAGTACATGACAAAGATACCAGACCTAGGTCTTGGAACATGGCAAAACACAAATTCTGAAGAATGCACAGATGCAGTAAAAACAGCCCTGAACATGGGATACAAACACATCGATACTGCACAGGCCTACGACAACGAAGAACACGTAGGAAAAGGCCTTGAAGAAGCAGACGTCGACAGAGATGACTACTTCCTCGCATCCAAGGTGTGGATCAGCAATCTCTCCAGAGAAGACGTAGTAACAACCACAGAGGAAAGTCTGGAAAAACTGGGTGTCGATAGCGTGGATCTAATGTATATTCACTGGCCTTCAGGACAGTACGACCCAGAAACTACTTTCGAAGGATTCCAGCAACTTGTTGAAGAAGACAAAATCAAGAACATAGGAATCAGCAACTTCACACCTGCACAGGTCGACGAAGCAATGGAAATAGCAGGAGAACACATCATAGCAAACCAGGTTGAAATGCATCCTCTGCTTCAGCAGGAAGAACTTCTTGAAAAATGCAGAGAACACGACATAACACTGGTAGCATACTCTCCGCTCGCCAGAGGAAAAGTATTCGACATCCCAGAACTGCAGGAAATCGCTGAAAAACACGACGCAAGCGAGGCCCAGGTCAGCCTGGCATGGCTCATGCAGAAAGACGGAGTAGTTGCAATACCGAAAGCAACTTCCGAACAACACATTCGTGACAACTTCGAGGCCCAAGAACTTGAACTTGAGGAAGAAGACATCGAGAAAATCGAGTCAATTGACAGAGAAGAAAGACTTGTAGACCCAGGATTCGCACCCTGGTAACTCCATTTTTTCCCCTTTTTCTACTTCAGGGCCTCGGCCCTGACAACTTCCATAAATGCGTCGCCTTCTACATCAGGATCATCGCTGTACTCAATAGTCAAAGAGTAGGTCTGGCCCTCTAAAGTGGCAAAAATCCTTTTTCTATGTATCTCGCCATCTCTCTCAATATCTATTTCCCGATCAGGCTGCTTATCATTCGTAACATCAATGAAAAACTTGGCCTCACTGGTACCCTGCTGGAAAAAAGTAACATTCTTTCCATCAACCTGGCCCGTAGCAATACCAATACTCGAGTTAACTCTGATGCTTAAATCCTCGGCGTAAGGCTGAGAATCAGAAGACCTCAATTCTGAAAGGCCGATAAAAGCTACAGAAAAGGCCGCTACAAATACTATTGCTGATGTAGCAATAACTTTCTG
Organism: Candidatus Nanohalovita haloferacivicina; assembly: GCF_029232205.1. Taxonomy (GTDB): domain Archaea; phylum Nanohalarchaeota; class Nanosalinia; order Nanosalinales; family Nanosalinaceae; genus Nanohalovita; species Nanohalovita haloferacivicina. Next base: position 489,825 of record NZ_CP107255.1, read on the forward strand.
ATCAGGAAGTTTCATAATCAGAAAACAAGATTCCAAGCTTAAAAAGAAGAAGGAAAAATGAAAGAAGAAACTTTACTGGCCTGCAAGAGCTGACTCAATTGCTCTTGAAACAGCTGTGTAACTCCAACCTGAGGCCTGCTCTCCATTCACAAAGATTGTAGGTGTACCTGAAACACCGTTCGCACGGCCGATACCAAGCTCCTCGTTAACTCTGTCGTTAGTCTCTTTGCTGGAGATACACTGCTCAAGCTGACCGTAGTCAAGACCCTCTGTGCTCTGACGAGCAATATCCATCAAAAAGTCCTCAGTAGCCCAGTCATCGCTCTCCTGGCCCTGATTATCGTAAACTGCGTGATGGAAGTTCCAGAACTGGTCTTCATCCTGCTGGTAAACACATTCTCCAGCTACAGCAGCTGTCTGGCTTGTATCACCAGGTAAATTCCCGCCGTCAAGGAAAGCATAGTTGATGAAGTAAAACTTCACTTCACCAGTGTCAATGTAGTTCTCCTTCACAGATGGGAAAACCTGCTGATCAAACTGCTCACAGACAGGACAACGATAATCTCCAAACTCTACAACCGTTACAGGAGCACTCTCATTACCCATCATCGGCTGATTCTCTAAATCAAAACCGGTCTGCTGAGTAGAAGGCTGCAAAGCAACCTGAACAAGAGGCCCAAGCACAAGCACAGCCAGACCAAGGCCTAAAACCCCGGTAATACCGTACTTGGCCCATTTCTTCCTCTTCGCAATTCTTCTCTGTTTATCTTTTTCAAGATCTTTCCTGATCTTCTTAAGCTCTTCTTTATCATGAGAGCTCAATTCATCCTCGTTCTCATCGATATAATCCTCGACTTCACCAGGAGAACTGAAAACATCCTCGTTAAAGTTTGCCATACAAAGAACATAGAACTATACAATAAGTAAAGATTTCGGTCAACCAGACACACGAAACAGTTTTTAACACCAAGCACTCGAATAAAACCATGAATCCAGAACTTCTAGTATCTATATTCTCGTACGGAGCGCTTTTCCTACAGGCAACAATAGCAGTAGGAGGCCTTCTATATCTGGCCCAAAAACTAACATCATTCGAATACACTGACCATGCGGTACTTGACAGACTACATGAAGAAACAAGCAACTATCATCTTCACCTTGCATTCGTACTGTCTCTGATAGCAACCGGCGGAAGCCTGTACCTTTCCAACGTACTTGGATGGGAGCCATGCCACCTGTGCTGGTTCCAGAGAATCTTCATGTATCCTCTAGTACTACTGACAGGAACAGGCCTACTCCTAGAGAAAGATGACGTAGCAGAATATGCGCTTCCTTTAGTCATGATCGGAGGATCAATCTCAATCTACCACTACGCAGTACAGATGCTCAGTAAGGTATCCTCCGGATGCTCAACACTATCAGCATCATGCTCCGACAAGTTCACCTACTACTTCGGATACATGACCATCCCAATGTTTGCTCTCACAGCATTCCTGGGTATAGGAATCCTACTCTGGAAATTCAACAACAAAAATTAAAACAAAAAACTGGGAGCAGGGCCTTCAAACCCTGTTCTCCTTACTTCTTAAATTCTCGAGAGTAGTGTCAGCAATCCTGTGCATGGCCTCCCTGCTGTTGAAAGCATTGTGCGGAGTAACAAGCACGTCATCTCTCTCCATCAACATATGATCCTCAAGAATTAACTCCAGATCACATTCATCCTTCAACTGGCCCATAACCTCGATATCTTCCTCAACATAACACTCCTCCTCAAGAACATCAAGGCCAGCGCCGGAAACACTGCCATCTTCCAAGGCCTGAATAAGAGCCTCAGTATCAATCAATGCGCCTCTCGCCGTGTTAACCAGCAAAGTATCTTCCATTAACTCAAACTCCTCGCTGGAAAGCATATGCCTGTTCTCATCGGTAAGAGGGCAGTGAAGAGAAACTACATCGGAATGATCAAGCAGATCCTCTAGAGAGACATACATGAATCCCAGTTCTTCCTCCAGGCTTTCATCTCCATAAGGATCGTAGGCCACCACATCCATGCCAAAACCTCTGGCAATCTTGATCACGTTCTGGCCTATTGCGCCGGTACCGATAACTCCAAGCTTCTTTCCATGAAGATCAAATCCTCTAAGGCCTTCATGATCAAAGCTGCCGTTATCAACTTTTCTAATCGCCTCATAAATCTTCCTGCTTAAGCTGAGGATAAGCCCGAAAGTATGCTCTGCCACAGTGCTACCTCCATATTGCGGCACGTTGCATACTGTAATGTTGTTTTCTTCCGCTGCTTCAAGATCTACGTGGTCGTATCCTGTGGATCTACAGGCCACAAGATCGATTTCAAGGCTGTCTAAAACCTTTTCATTGATATGAGAGTCAACAAACACTGTTACAGCGTCGAAGCCCTCGGCCTTCTCTACCGTCTCCTCTGTGAGTGAGTCGGAGAAGAACTCTATCTCTAGATTTGAGGTTTTTCCTTCCAGATACTCTTTTTCCCATTCTTCCGCGTCAAACCATGCTACTTTCATTTTTGATCAGTGTGCTGTCCATCCGCCATCTACAACCAGGTTTTCTCCTGTCACAAAGTTACTTTCCGAAGAGGCCAGGAAGGCCACAGCATTTGCAATATCCTCAGGCTCTCCGACTCTCGGAGAAACAGTATTGGACTCGATAAACTGCTTCTGCTCCTCATCCTCAAGCATTTCCTCAGTCATAGCAGTTCTGATAACTCCAGGAGATACAGAGTTCACATTGATACCCTCCGGCCCATAATCAAGAGCCATTTCACGGGTAAGCTCGACTACGCCGCCTTTAGAAGCACAGTAAGCTGCGTTCTGGCCATAACCAACGATACCTGCGATACTGGCAATGTTAACTACATCTCCCTCAATATCTTCCTTCAGCATGTGATCAATCACGTGCTTGCTGCACAGGAACTGGCCATCAAGATTGACCTCGATAGTCTTCCTCCAGTCCTCCATATCGGTCTCATCAGCGGATCCGGGAATATGGATTCCGGCATTATTCACAAGAACATCAATCTGGCCGTACTTCTCCGCCGCCTGAAAAACAGTATCCTGAACTGACTCCTCATCACTGACATCAGTCTCAATAAAAACGGCCTCACCACCTTCCTCATTAATCATTTCGTGTGTAGTCCTTCCATCCTGATTAGGTTCTCGCCGAACATCAGCAACAACCACGTTAGCGCCTTCATCACCAAGTTTTTGAGCAATAGCTCTTCCGATACCGGAAGAGGATCCTGTAACAATCGCAGTCCGACCTTCAAATCTATTCATAGTAATTTTATCACCTTCATAACTGCAACTGGAACAGGCCTGACTATAAAACCTGCTAGTAAATAACTCAAAATTCTTCCAGCTCTCTAACCTCAGGCCTCAAAGAGTCTCCATCAACCACATTATTCTCACGCAGAACATTCAAGTGATAGCTCAGCGTAGAACTATCGATATTAAGAGAATCAGCAATATCAGACTTCTTATCGGCCTCAACCAAACCCCTTACAATCTCTTTCTTCTTTTCATCTCTCAAAAGGCCTAGAATACATTTTTTAACGCATAAATTCTCGAGAGGACACTCTTTACATGCGGAAGGGCTGACATATTTTTTATCTTTCTTCACTACATCAGCTTTACGTAAATGATACTGTAATTGGCCGTTAGCCATTTCAAAACTTTCTTTCAGCTCTGTAAAGCTGATGCCTGGATTGTTCTCCACCTCTTTCTCTATCCTGGCTTTCACAGTAAACTATTGTGGCCCGGTATTTGAATATTTTACCAGTAGAAAGTTAAGCCCGGCCAGGACAAGAATTGTTCATGATCTGTATAGCTTCTCTAATAGTTTTCTCCATACTGGGGATTTTCTCCGCAAAATACAGAACCCTGGCCAAAGAGGCCTTCGACTGCATGATCGACAAGGCAGTAGTAGGTGAATGCGACTCTGACTTCGAAGATCGCGTAAAGGCCATGATTATAACACCGCTGCTAGGAAAATATCCGTGGGCAGCAAAATTTGTTGACAGATACCTAGACAAGATCGCAATAATATTCGTCATAGTCTTCATCATAACATTCCTGATCAGCCTCAGAGCCCTTGTAATGCTCTACATCTACGGATCATGCAAAGGCCCTGAAACAGGATGCGCAGCGTCAGGAATCCTGGAGGCAATCCTATGAGAGAAGAAGACTTTCCAGTACTCCAGAACAGAGAAGTTACATATCTAGACAGCGCATGCATGTCACTCAGGCCTGAAAGAGTGATACAGTCTGTGGAAAAATACTACAGAGATCTCTCATCATGCCCAGGAAGAAGCAGCCACAAACTCGGAAGAGAAACAGGCGACAGAATCAACAAAGCCCGGGCAACGGTATCAGACTTCATAGACGCAGGCCACAAAGACATAGCATTCACCTCAGGAACTACAGAGGCCCTGAATCTGGCAGCAAAGGCCTTTTCCAATATGAATGTTGTAGTTTCTGATAAAGAGCATAACTCCAACCTGGTGCCATGGCAGAAAAACAATATCGATGTACTGAAGACGGATGATGGGATAGATCTTCAGGCCCTATCCGAAAAAGTCGATGAAAATACCGTAGTTTCTCTTCACCATAAATCCAATATTGATGGATCTGAGCTACCTGTAGAGGAAATATCGGAAATAGTCCACGAAAAGAACGGTTATCTGGTTGTGGACGCGGCACAGAGCATTTCCCACAGGCCTGTATCAGTAAACGAAATCAATCCTGATGTGCTTGCATTTTCAGGTCATAAAATGTTCGGGCCTAGCGGTACCGGCGTGCTCTACGTCTCTGACAGGGCAAAAGAATTATTCAGGAATGTCAAGACAGGTGGCGGAGCGGTCAAAAACACGACCTTCCAGGAGGCCGAGTTCAAATCCTTTCCTAGCTGTGTAGAGGCCGGTCTTCCAAATGCTGCAGGGATCATAGGTCTCGGAACCGCAGTAGAATATATTGAAGAAGTGGGGATAGGAGAGATTGAAAGCCATGAGCAGAAGCTCTCTAGACTTATCAGACAGAAAACTCGAGAAATTGAAGGCCTGAAAATTGTAGGTGATCACGGAACCGGTGTGTTCTCCTTCTCTTTTGATAACGTCGGTGCACATCAGGTATCCGAAATGCTGGACAGAAAAGATATCGCGGTAAGATCGGGCCGCCACTGCGTCCACTCATGGTTTAACAGCAGAGATATTGAACCAAGCTTCAGAGCATCACTTCACATGTATAACACCGAGGAAGACATTGAGAGGCTTTTTGAGGTCCTTAAGCAGATCTCGGTTTTGAACTAGGGATTTGATTCAAAAGACTGCAGTGCCATTCAGTTTTCTATGCTTACAGTCGATCCTTCATCTGTGCTTGGCAGTGGGGAAATTGCCCTCAACATTGTTAGGTTTCTGATTACGTTCGCAGTTGGAGCAGTAATCACGAAAGTAGTAGTCATGCCTCTAGTAGGCAGAGCAGTATCCAGAAAAGCAGATACAAGAACACACCACAGCATAGTGAACTTTGCAGGCCTCTCAGGACTTTTCATATCCTTTACTATTGCGTTACAGGCAGGGGACTTTGGAAACCTTGCATCTATAATTGGAGCAATCGCAGCAGCCTTAACAGTTGCAGTAGGTTTCGGAATGAGGGATCAGGTCTCAAATATCATGGCCGGAGTATTCCTCTACTTTGACACACCTTTCGTAAAAGGAGACTTCATAGAGGTCAACGGCCAGTCAGGAGTAGTAAGAGAGACAAATCTCCGAGATACTGTTATCAAGGATGAAAGCAGCCAGAAAAAAGTCATTCCAAACGCAATGATCACAGGCAACCCAACAATCAACTACACAAGATCCGATAAAACCAGGAGAGCATTCAAAGTAGATCTTGACCCGGAGAAAATCGATGAAACAGAAGAAACACTGGCCGAAGCCGCAGCTGAAACATCAGAAATCCTGGAAAAACCAGAGCCAAATACAAAGATCGACGCAGAGGAGAAGAAAGCAGTACTCCACTACTGGATAAGAAACCCGCGGAAAGCAGAATCAATTGAATCAGATCTATCAAGACTTTACCTAAAGAAGGCCTCAGAAAAAGGGCTCTTGAAGAAAGAAGAAAAGGAATAGAGAAAGATTTAACACAATTACATCAGTAAAAATTCTCTATGAACACTAAAGGCCTGAAAAAAGGTGTTTTTCAGTGAGAAAACCAGAGAAAAAAGTATACGGAATATGGATTATACAGGCCTTTATACCAGTAATAATTCTTTCAGCACTGTTTTCATGGCCTATCCAGCAGTTTTCATCACTGAATGTTTTCACAGGGTTTGCATCGATTTTCGTTGTTCTCTCGGCTTTAGCAGTTCTCTACACGGTTTATCGTTACAGGGCCTGGAGTTTTGAGATGAAAGAGGATCATCTCTATCTGGAGCACGGTGTATTCAGAAAAGTTTACTCAATGGTTCCTTACGTGAGAATACAGCATGTTGACACTCAGAGAGATGTGCTTGACAGGTTTTTCGGCCTCTCCAGAGTAGTGGTCTACACTGCAGGATCTAGAGGCGCGGATGTAACAGTACCGGGCCTTCTGCCTGCTGACGCCGATGATATTCAGAGAAAGCTCAGAGATGTTGCTATTGAATCAGAGGACAGAGATGCAGTATGAAACTTGCTAAAGAATCAATACTGTACAAGGCAGTTCAGAACGTACTGGCCTTACTGGCGATCTTCCTTTTCTCAGGATCAACATCTCTGCAGGCCTTTAATCTTGCTGCTGCACTCGTAATAGGAGCACTGTTTATTGTTACAATTTCTTCATCGCTTCTCTGGCAGTACCTTGTCTGGAAAAACTATTCCTATAGAATAGAGGCTGAAGGAGTCCAGATAAAGCATGGAGTAGTCAGGAAGAATCAGAGGGAAATCCCTCTACGCAGAATACAGAACGTTGACATCAAGAGAAATATCGTGCACAGAATGCTGGGTATTGCACAGGTAAACCTGGAAACAGCTGGTGGAGGAACCACAGAGGCCTCATTCAAGTTTGTAGATCTGGATGAAGCCCGTAATATCCAGCAGAAAGTAAGAAGGTTGAAGAAAGGAGAATCTGAAGAGGAAGCTGATGAAGAAGACAGAGAACTACTTTTCGAACTCAATCAGAAAGAACTGGGGGTTCTCTCAGCGACATCTATTCAGGGAAGAGCAATTGCAGGCCTTTTCGGAGTAATAGGAATTATGGGAGGGTTTCTAGGCTCTCAGATAGAAGGTTTTGGTCTTCAGACTGCAGTTGCATCCTTCTTTGTCTTATCGGCAGGTCTTCTGGTTGTCTGGGTTTCCAGCGCAGTGACACAGTTCTTCAGATTCTTTGATTTCAAGCTGTATCGAGCTGATGACTCTCTGGAGTATGAGAGAGGCCTTATTAACAGATCGGAGGGAAGTATTCCTCTTGAGAAGGTGCAGAAGCTTACTATTGAGGAGAATCCTCTCAAGAGATGGCTTGGCTATTCTACTCTGAAGATTGAAACTGCTGGTTACTCCGCAGAGCAGTCAATGGAGCAAGGCCCTGAATCTGCTATCCCTATCGCTGAAAAGAGCAGGGTAATTGATTTTGCTCACAGCATTCAGGATTTCAACGATCTATCTCTGGGAAGTATTCCTGGAAGGGCCAGAAGAAGATACATCGGCCGCTACACGATTCTTTCCACGGTTCTTCTTGGAGCAGGAGTCGTTGTTGATGCTTTCTACGGCTTCAACTACCTGGTCCTGCTGGCTCTGTATCCTATCTCGCTCGTGGCAGCTCACTTCAAATGGATTAACAAAGGGTATGGGTCCGGAGAATCTCATTTCTTCACCATGAACGGATTCTGGAATAGAGAGACAATGATCGTGCCGTACTACAGAATTCAGAACCTGATCGAGAGCCAGACACTTCTACAGAGAAGATGGAATCTCTCATCACTTACACTGGACATTGCCGGTACCTCACCGTTCCAGAAAGATGCAGTAGCAGAAGATCTCGATACAGTAGAGGCCCGGAAGCTGAGGGAGGAAACATTCGATAACTTCAAGAAATCTCTTCAGTAAATCTAGGCCGCATATTCTTCTATTTCTTTATTTTCTATCAGAACTTTCTCAACCATCTCCAGTCTCTCAAGGTCAACAGATCCCGGCATGTAACGACTTGCTGAAGAGGAAGAAGTACGGCTCTTAACAACTTCCAGATCTTCCAGAACACTGAGACATGTGCCGGCAACCGTCACACTAAGCGGGAACTTCTTGGACACCTTCGACGAGTTAAACGACGTGGCCCTCTTGACCGAAAAATATCTGAGGAAGGCCTTGCATAGATAGAAATTCCGGGTAAACATCTTGAATCCGCGGTCATTGAAGTCCTTGGCCTTTGCTACATCATCAACCAGTCGCTGATCTATCTCCTGCATAACAAGAAAGTTTGAACTGCATAAATTAAAGAAATAAGGTGGGCTAGTAGAGGGCCTTCATCGCGAAAGACATTTTCTCTCTAGGTGGCTTGGCACCACAGTTCAGACAGTTATGTTCTTCTGAAGGCTTCATGTATCCGCACTCATCGCAGGATTTTCGCAAGGAAACCACCTCTTTCATCGTTATCAAGGAGTTTAAGCGATACATAATCGGGTTCAGGTTCGCGGCCAGCAGCTCTTATCATTCTCTCCAACCTCTAACCAGTAATTCCTCTTCAGGCCCTAATAAGGCGACTCGCAGCTGTCCGATATGTCCGATAAACAGATTAAATAATCTCAAACAGGCCCTGGGAAATATTTACAGCGGTTGAAGGCTGATGTCCGAAAGACCATTTAAGCTTGAATCTCGTATCGCCTAATATGACAGACAAACTCAATATTCTAGTTGTTGAGGGAACGGCCCGTGAAGGCCGAAAATCTATCAGACCAGCAAGATACGTGACCCGCAAGTTATCGGAAAGAGGCCACGAAGCAGAGCTCTTCGACCTCGGAGAAAGAGACGTTCCAATGCTTAAGCATACGCGTTACAGCGACAACGACAAGCACCCGGAAGATATCGAGGTTTTCGGACAGAAAGTTGAAGAGGCCGACGGCCTCGTAATTGTCTCACCGGAATACAACCACTCCATGCCTGGCTCCCTGAAGAATCTTCTTGACCATCTTTTCCCTGAGTACGATGGAAAGGCCTTCTCATTTGTAACAGTTTCTGGTGGAGGATTTGGCGGTGTAAGAGCTCTCAGCCATCTTCACGATGTTGCGCTTGAGTTCGGTGCTTATGTAGGCCCTGACATTCCTGTATCAAATGTAGGAAGCACCTTCAACGAGGATTCAGAGCTTAAAGATGAGAACTATGAGGATAGGTTTGAATCATTCCTTGACGATGTAGAGGAGCACACCAGAAAGTTCTCCTAAAAAAATTCTTTTTTCTTCTCAAAAATTTTCTCTTTACATTACTCCTACGTACTGAAGGCCTTGGAAAACACTGTATGAACACACAGCTGAAATTACCGGGGTCAAAATCCAGAAAGTTACCACGTGATGAATAATGTCCGGGTCGAAAAGCTGTTTATCCGGAATATCGTCTTCTGATTCTTCTCCGATCTTCTTGCTGTTTTCATCGGATTTCAGTGCTGCTGTCTTCATTGGCGGGGCCTCTCCCTGAATAGCGTCCTTCACTTTGACTGTTCTTGAGGCTCTTCCCCATCCAAGGCCTGTGATGCACATTGTTGCTGAGATTGCAAGGCTTGCGGGAATCCCCATTTTTGACAGTATTGTGATGATTGATGCTGAGACTGTGGATACGATCAGGGCTGCAAGAAGAGGCATGTCGGTTATTCCTTCTCCGACAGTGTCGAGAGTCTTCCTTGCGATTGTGAATCCTCCGATGCTCATAGCTCCTACCGCGAGAAGAATTCCCATATTCATAGTTACTGGTGTGGTTGGGCTGCTTACAAGAGGAGCTACAGCATTTGCTACATTTGAGGCGCCTGCGGAAAAGGCCATGTAACATGCTATAACAATTACCAGTACGCTGCTTACGAACTCTCCTCTGCTCGTTCCGTCAACAAGCTTGATAGGTACAGGGGAGAACCTGAATTCGAACATTTTTCCATCGCTCTTGTCTATTTTGAACTTCTCATCGAGATGGGTGTACAGATATCTGCCGATAAGGCCTCCCGCCAGAAATGCCACTGCCGGTGCTACAAGCCACCAGGACATGATCTTTCCCATGACGCTCCATCTGATGGTTTCTGTAGCTACTCCGAGGCCTGCTATTGCTCCTACAGCTGTCATTGATGTGGAGGCTGGTACTCCTGAAAGGTTTGAGATCAGCAGGCTGAGGCCTATGAAGAAAAGTATTATTACGGAGGCCATCATGGTGAATTCGGAGGAAGGAACAATCTTGCCCCCCATTGTCGCGATAACGTTTCTGCCTAGTGTCCAGCCTCCCAGCAGGGCGAAGACTGTCATAAGTCCGGCTGCACCGGTTTTTGAAACCAGTTTACTGCCTACAGATGGTCCGAATGCAACTCCTGTCGATGATCCACCGATATTTATTCCTACAAATATTGCAGCAACTACTGCAAATACAACTAAAAGTGTGAAACTCAGTGTTGATCACCCTAGAGGCCCGTTTCTAAACATTCCATCATACATGAGAACCAGTGCGATTGCTGCGCCTGCGCCAAGAGTATAGGCTACAGATATTTTGGTTACAGCTCCAACAGATCCTCCTGCAACCAGACTAGTTGTTATTCCGGCCAATATTTTGTCGTAGTAATCAAGATTTATAGAAAACATAACTACTATTTACCCTGAAAATTCTTAAAGGCAAACGTTGGCCTCATTTTATTTAAGTCCCTTTTCTAGCGTGTCTAATCAATGCGTCGATTCTCTCCTCTGCTCTTGACTCACGGCCTTTTTCAATCAAGCCCTCAACTTCATGAAGGTTGCTGCGGTAGATTCTCTTTTCCTCCTCTTCCATCTTCTTGATTTCATCCTTGAGGATCTCTGTCTTCTCTACAAGACTGTTCTCCTGCAATTTAATGTACAGGATTGCAGAAGTCGCTGACAGAAGCGATCCAATTCCTACCGCAACAAACAGAAGAATCTTCAGATCAAGGCCTCCATTTTTCTCCTGCTGTTTATCTTCTTTAATGTTCTTTTCTTCATTAACTGCTGTTTTTCTGTTCTTCTCAAGGCCTATAGTGTATATTGAGAAGTTTTCAAGTCGGGCCTCTACCACCACGTCCTCCTCTCTTTCAGTCAGTTTGAACTCTTCTCTAACCCAGTCCTTCTTTTTGTGCAGGAGCACGATATCTGTGACGGTTGCATTCCTGTCTTCGAGCCATGATCTCTCTACCGTGAAATTGATGTCCATACTGGTTCTATTCTCAGGTTTGATATCCCAGGACTTGTACACTTCAGAGGCCTCTGTAGTATCTACTTTTTCAACAGGCCTGATCTCCACGTAGGTTTCCTCATCGGTGCTGATTGACTCGATCGAGAGATCTTCTTCCTCAACCTGAACAGGTTCTCTTTCACCGGTTCTGATTACTGTGCTGTTCTGTTCCGTATTATTCTCCTCATTCTCTGTAGTCTGATTTTCATTTTCATCCGTTGAATTTGTGGCTGGAGGTGGTGGTGAAATACTGCCTATAGAGCTGGAATCTGAATTCTCGGAGCTGCCTCCGCTTCCTGAATCCTGATCAGGTTCCTCATAGCTGAAACTGTAGCTCCAGTTTGATTCGTGGCCTACATTGTCGGTGAAAGATCCTTGAATAGTATGATCTCCTGTATCGAGGCCTGTAACTGATACAGATACCGAGCTGTTAGACCATTGAACAGAAGAATTGATTTCCTCTCCATCGAAGAGAATTTTGCTTGATGTGGTGTTCAGGCCTGAGCCAGAGGCCTCTGCAATGTTTGCTGTGAAATCTATGCTATCTGAGTTGACAACTGTGTTTTCTGATGGCTGATAGCTTGTAGGAGCTGGTTTCTCTGAATCAATGCTCAAGTTCAGAACTTCTGTATCCAGGTTTCCTGCGTAGTCATAGCAGGATAGAGTGTGATTCAACTGCCCGTTTTCAGCAAGTTCGATAGTTCCATTAACCTGGCTGACAACTCTTTCATCGTTGTTTGAGATTCTCAGTTCGCTTATATTCCCGAAAGAATCGCTGCACACTGTGGAAACGTTGACACCGTCTTTGTACCAGGTCTTCCATGTTTTATTGCTTTTTATTTCGGTCTGTAAAACTGGCTTAGTGGTGTCTACAGTGAAAGACTTGGAGAGGTTTCTCTGGTTTCCTGCAGAATCCTCTGCAAATACCTGAAGAGAATGAAGGCCTTCAGAAAGGTTTTTCACAGAGATGCCATTGCTCAGGTTTTTCTCTGAGCCATTGTCTATCTTGAAAGTTCCTTCTACAGGTTCAGTACTGTTTAATGAAATTGAAGGATTTGAAGTGCTGAGATTATCGTTATCAGAAATATTTATCGATATGAATGGCCTGGTATTGTCGATCCAGAAATCTCTACTCTCCTCCAGTTTGTTGCCTGCTAGATCGGTGGCTGAATAAGTTATAGAGTACTTACCATCGCTGTAGTTTGATGTGTTAATTGTTGAGTTGAATCCTCCTTTTTTCAAAGTGCTTCCGTTTTCTATAACGTATTCTGAGTTGTTTAGGCCTGAGAGGCTGTCTGATAGAGAGGCTTCGATGTTCTGAAGGCCTGAGATATTTTCATTGTCGCGCGGTGTTGCCTGACTTATTTCTGGGTCTGTCAGGTCGATTGTTATGTTGTCTTTTTTCTTGCTGTATTCTGTATTGGTGTACTGGGCCCGGAATGTGATGTTGTGGACTCCTTCTGTCAGATTGATTGAGGTGTTAGGTGTGAAGGTTGTGTTGGAGTTGCTTATTTCGTATTTCCAGTCGTATATTTTCTGATCAGCGGAAACCTCGAGAGGAACATTGCTGGAATTCTGGTACTGAATATCTTCCAGATTGCTTTCGATTGCTGGTTCTGACACGGACTGCTTCCATGAGATATTCCAGCTTTCAATAGTTGCTGATTCGCTGCCGTTCACAGAGGCCTTAATTATCACTGCATCGGTATCAAGAAGGCATTCATCCACTTTTTCACTCTGTATATCCGAGCATACTGTCTGGTTGGTATCAGCGTCAATCAGGTCTATAGTAGCTGAGCTATTTGTCTGGGCCTGGAATCTGTCCCAGAGAACAAGGTTTTGCGGCCTCAAGGTAAGACTCTTCGCAGTGCCTTCTACTTTGTTGTTGATCAGGGATTTTTTCTGGCCCGGGTTTAGACTGCCTATGTCTCTTTCAGAGGAGTAGTTCCAGTCACCTGAAATGTTTCTATCGAGAGATCGGTCTCTGAAGTAGGCCTCGTGACCTGTTTCCAGTGTGAAGTTGCAGCCAGCGGTTCCTATACTGAGGCAGTCAATAACTTCTCCTTCCGGATTCAAGAGTTTGACGGTTTCTGTCTGGCCTGATGTAGCTATAGAGTTGAAGTCGCTGGATCCTTCGGCCTTGGAGTAAACTTCTCCTGCATCAACTGTCTGATTTCCGAAGACTCCTCCCTGATCTATCAAACCAGAAGTAACTTCGTAGCCTGCGATATTCAGGTTTTCTCTAGTTGATACAACTTCTATACTGTCGTTTGTTCCTCTGAAGTATTCGTTTATCATTAAGGAAGGCTGTTCTGGCTGATCAATCATCAGCTTATTTTCTTTTATCTCTGCATCGCCTGTTATCTTCTGAACTCCTGTCTCGGTCCTGAAGGTGTCCTCCCAGCTGGTTAGATTTTCTACAGTGAAAGAAACTGTCTTTGAATCATTGTTGCCGTAGACATCTCCAGACTTGAGTGTTAAGTTGTTAGCGCCGGGAGCAAATTTGGCCTCTGAAATATTTCCGCAGGACTCCAGATCAAAACTTTTCTCCGAGTTAATAGCGGCCTTACAGTATTCGATTTCAGAAATATCAGTGATTGAATAGTTGAGATCTATGCTGTCTCTGTAGTAGGTAGTGTTTGTAGGACTTTCGATAGTATGTTCTGGAGGCTGTGAATCAACCTTGAGATCTACACTCTTTGTCTTCGTGGTACCTCCCTGTTCAAGGTAGAACTCTACTGAATGAGATCCTTCCGAAAGAGTAACCTGTTTCTGATAATAGTCCGAGTAATTGTTAAGAGACTTGTTAGGGCCTCCGTCGACTGTATACACTGCAGTGTCCAGAACTGCTGTAGAGGAAACGTTAAGCCAGACAGCGTCCGTCGTATAAGTTCTGTTTTCTGGATCTTCAACAGTTACATAGAAATCAAGCTCATTTACAGCGGCCTCCGCATCCAGAAGACCGTAGCCTCCTTCATTCGCTGTCAAACCGATATCCTCGGTAGAATTATACAGAAGATTCTTTATTTCTCCCGGTTTCAGGCCTGGTTCTCTGCTTTCAAGAAGTGCGGCTACACCGCTGACGAAAGGAGTGGCCATTGAAGTACCCTGAAGATACTGGTAGTTTCCGTTGAGAACTGTGGATCTTATAGATGAGCCTGGTGCAGCAATGTCAACTTCAGGCCCCTGGCTGGAATAACCTGCCTGCATATCTGATGAATTTGTTGCAGCTACTGCAATAGCTTCCCTGTATTTTGCAGGGTAGTCCACGCAGTCAGTACAGGGCCCTGCATTTCCTGCCGCCACGACCACGGTAGTACCCTGGTTGTCCGCGTATTCTACTGCGTTTTCCAGAGTTGTAGAACCTGAAGGAGCACCCAAACTTAGAGATGCAATATCCATGTTTTGGTCAGCTGCATAGACTAGCGCGTCTGCAACATTACTCAGTGACCCTGTACCGGTGTAGTCAAGAACCTTGTATCCATGAATCGATGCGTTGGGCGCCACACCAATTATTCCCTGGTTGTTGTCCTCCGCTGCTATAATCCCTCCAACATGCGTCCCGTGCTTCTGATCATCAGTCCAGTTAAAATTACAGGCGTTAGAAGTGTCTGCAGATGAACAAGTAGTCCAGGCCCTGCCACCAGCAATATTATCATTCAGATCCGGGTGATCATCGTCAAGGCCGGTATCAATTACTGCTACATCCACTCCCTCACCTCTAATCCCGTTAGAAACAGGTGAAGATGCATCAATCCTGTTCCAGCCCCATGAAGGGCTCTGTGCCAGGACCTCAACTTCTCCATCCCTCTCAACGTAGCTTATATTATGAGATCGTGCAATATCTCTTATCTCTTTGCCTGTCAAATTCCCTGAAAGCGCTGAGCCTTTTTCTCCGAAACCTATCACCTTAGAGTTGTTAAACTTTTCTGCCTGCGCTGAAACTCTTTCAGACCTTCTCTCCTCAAGCCCTATAATAACATCGTAGTTCTGATTAGATGCAAAAGAAGATATAGCAAGGCCTTTGTATGAATCACCGTTAGCTGCTGTATGTACAGGTTGTGCAGCTGCTAGCGGGAATAAAACACTTATTGCCAGAAGGAGAACAGGCAATTTGGTGACAAGGCCTTTCATTGACAGTTATTGATTCTCTTTACCGGAATAAAAAATGATTGAAGGCCTGACCGGTTTTGCTAGTTTAACTCCGGGGTTTAAGCTGTGAAATCGCTGGACTAGGCCTCGAAGTATTTCAATGAGGTCTGATAAATTATTTTTATTCATGTCATCAGGATCATCCAAGTTTTTGGTACTTGCAGCAGTCCTGATGTTAGCACTTGCACCTGCAGTCGCAGATGATCATGTGAATCAGACAGATGATGATTCAGATGTTCCAGACGACGACTCCGATAGAGAAGAGGAAGACGATGAAGATAGAGATGACGAAGAGGAGGAGTCCGACGAGGAAGAGCGTGAGCAGGAATCCGAGGATTCGGAAGATGACTCCGAGACTGACGGCACTGACGAAAGCACCAACATGACTGTCAGCGAAAGTAATGCAGAGCAGACAGCTCGAGACGCACTTTCAGACAACGACTGGACACTTGAAGAATCCAGCACTCACGAAGACGACGGCTACTACAAGTTCGAGTTCGTGATTGAAGGACAGGATGCTGAAGCAGAAGTCAGGGTAGACGGTTCATCCGGAGAAATCTTCAGATTTGAAGAAGAACTAGAGAACGAGACAGAGGAACAAGAAGAATCTGAAAACGAGTCACAGGCCGAAGAACTTGAGAGAGTCGAAGTCCAGAACATGGAAGAGGCCCGTGAAAGAATCTCAGAGCTCAGAGAAATGGTTATGGATCTGAGACAGGAGATCGCCGAAATGGAGTCAGAAAAAGAATCCGAAGAAGATTCAGAGACAGAAGTAGAAATCGATAGAGACGGCAACGAGACAGAGATCGACGTCGAACAGGAGAACGGTGACACAGAAACAGAGTTCGAAGGAGAAGTTCCTTCCAACGCAACCGCTCCGGAACAAGCCCAGGAAAACATCAACGGAACACCTGGAAACGAACAGGCACAACAGAGAAGGCCTAACTTTGTCTCAAATCTTCTAAGAGGAATCTTTGGCTAACATCTAGGACACAAATTTCTCTTTTTCTTCTATTTTTCCTTAACTGAGAAGAACTACTGCCAGCAGAATAATCAGGAAAACCATGATCATAATCAGAAATCCGGCCAGTATCTCCTTCCATGAAAGATGCATCATAGCGTGATTAAGGTCATCTTCACCGCCGTGCATGAAAGGACATAGGGCCATATACTGTAACTTGTTACTAAAACCTCTAAAAATTCCCGAAGAAAGGTTCGCGATTACCAAAAGAAGTTTTCCGAAAGCCCCGTCCGAGATTTGAACCCGGGACCTCGTCCTTACCAAGGACGCGCTCTACCGCTGAGCCAACGGGGCCTCGTTGTGTATTTGTTTGTTGTCAGGTAGTTTCTTTAAATTATAGAAAATTGTTGGAGGGGGATTGTTGGAGCTTTGAAGAGCTGTGTTTGCAGCTGCCAAGTTGTTTGCTCCTGTTGACCCCGTTGAAAGTTGGTTTGTTAGCCTGCGAACTGGTCGTTCTTCTTTCTGAGGTCTGGGTAGCCGCATTTTCTGCAGCTGGCCTTCTCAGGGTTCTGGGTCTTGTTCTTGGCGTTGCATTTTCTGCATACGTAGATATTCTTGAATACTCTATCTTCGGCCTCGTCAAATCTCTGTGCCATTGTTTTAATTCACCTAACAAGAAAGTCTTTGATTGCAAAATCTTAAGTAGTTGGGACCGTTTCATGGTATTATGCTGCTGGGGGAAGCTTTCTACACGACTTTGTTCACACTTCATGGAAACCCAGCTATCGACAGCTTGATGACTTACTTTGCAGAATACCTTGTACTTTTCGTACCTCTAACACTGGTATACCTCTGGTTCCAGGGCAGAACCGGAGAGGAAGACTCCCTATACTCATTCTATACAGTAGTCGCAGGCCTTGCAGTGTCCTACGGCATGGGCCTGATCTATTCACACGGTAATCCTTCCACGGTTTTCGATACGCTTGTAGCTCAGAAACCTGAGAACGCATTCCCAAGCCAGCACACAACAGTAGTTGTTGCATCGGCCCTTGCATACTTCCGGAGAGATAGAAGAAATCTAGGCCTTTTGATGGCTGTTGCAGCATTTCTTACAGGAATTGCAAGAATCTACATCGGCGAGCACTGGCCTGTAGATATTCTGGGATCGGCGGTTGCTGCTTCGCTGGGCCTTGGAGTAGCTTATCTTTCATGGGATGGGCTTGAACCTGTCTGGACTCCGGCCCTGGATCTGTACGACAGGGTTTTTGACCAGGTAGTAGCCCGTTTGAAAGAGTTAAGATGAATTTCCCACGGCCTTCCCAAAGCTGTATAAAAATTCTTTCAACTACTGTTCTTTCAAGGAGATTACACCAATGCAAGGTGACTATGATCATCCCTCAATCGAGAGGGAACGAAAAAGTTTCAGATAATTCTCAAAACCTTTTAGACAGCTATAGCTCTACCGAACAGGCCTCCTCAACTCAGGGTGGCCGTTTTCACGCCATGCTTTTCCGCAAAAATTGACTCCAAGGGAAGAATCACTATTCCCTCCGAGATCAGGGATAGACTTAATCTGGATGAAGGCCAGAAAGTTTTTCTTTCAGTTCAGGATTCAACTGTTGTCAGGAAAAGCTTTGATTCCCGAGACAAGGCCCTGGATTTTCTTTCAGGCCTGGAGAATGTGGAGGGCTTCAGCTTTGATGGAGAGGTTCTGGAGGTGATTTTCAGTGAGTGACCGGGTTGAATACCTGGACTTTGGTTTCGATCCTTCAGAAACAGAGTACCCTTTGAACGATCAGGGGAATAGGGATGCATTGATCGGCCTGTTTCAGACTGTCTTCACTGAGGAGAATTCTCCTTATGATGAGGACTGGGATTACGAAGTTGTCGATGATTTCCTGGAGTGGACTTCAGAAATGGATTATGAGGGAACGATCGCAGTACTGAATGACGAGCCTATAGGATTCTCCTGGGGCTACAGAGTTGATTCTGACGAAGTTGATGTGGATGAGAAATTCCCGGATGGGTTAGAGGAAGTAAATCCTGATATCTATGACGGCAGCACCTTCATGATCGACGAAGTAGGTGTCAGCCCGGATTACAGAGGCAATGGAATAGGAACTCAGGTAGAGGCCCGTACACTCAGAAAAGCCGCGGAAAGAGATAATCTAGACAGAGCAATGCAGAGAACACAATGGAGCGGAGAAAACAGCGGGAAGCTCTGGCTGGATGGAAGGATGGGCTTCAGCGCGTTCCTTCAGGGAGAAGAAAATGATCCTGTAACTCAGGAAGTAGAGTTTGTTGGAAAACCTGGAAGCGATGAAAGAATCTACCTAGGCCAGGAGTTCTGATGAATCCATGAAAGTAACAGAGAAAGGGCCTGGAAAGGCTGAAGTTGCAGTAGTCTACTGTACGCACGGTGATGAGGTAGCGGGAAAGAAAGCAGTAGAAAAGCTGCTGGATGAAAAACCTGATTTCAGGAAAGGAGTGAAGTTCGTCTTCGCGAACGAGAAGGCCTATGAACAGGGAGAAAGATTCATCGACACTGACTTGAATCGGAGTTTTCCTGGAGATTCTGAAAGCGATAGCTACGAGGAGAGGTTGGCGGCAGAAATGATGCAGGAATTGCAGGAGCCGAAAGTACTGGATCTGCATGAAACCAGGTCCGCTCCCACGCCTTTCGCTCTCTTCACCTGGATGGACGAAGAGACTATGGATACATTGCAGAGTACAGGTGTGGATAAGGCGGTAGAGATTAGTTACACTCCTGGCTGCGGCATCAATCATTATGGAGGTGTTGAAGTAGAGACTGGGCCTCGAGGAAGCCAGGAATCAGCGGAAATGGCCTACCAGGTTTTGAAGGACTTTCTGATTAATGAAGGAGTCCTAGCAGGAGAAGCAAACAAATCGAGGCCAGAGATTTTCAGTGTCTATGATGTGGAAGATAGGCCTGAAGGAGATTGGAATGCTGCGGTTGAGAATTTCCAGGAGGTTTCGAAAGGAGAGACTGTGGCCAAATCCGGTAGTGAGGAAATATTGGCTGACAAGTCTTTTGTCCCGGTACTGTTCGCTGAAAGTTATCCTGATATCTTCGGGTTCAAGGCGGTAAGACTTGAAAAAGTAGAGGAAAGAATCTATCAACAAGAGGTAATCAAAAATGGCAATTAATCTAGAGAGTTTGAAAGGTACCTATGACAGGTATCCTGATGAGTGGGCGACTTGGAAAAAGCTGATGGAGGTAGCAGGTGAGACTGCGGAGGAGTTTGGATTCCGCGAGTTGAATCCTCCAAGTATTGAACGCCAGGAACTGTGGACGGAGAAAGAAGAGGACTCCGTGACCGATGAAATGTATGCTTTCACGGATAAAGGCGACAACAAGATTACACTGGTGCCCGAAGAGACTCCTACACGCGCCCGATTGATTCAGAGAAGGAAGGACCTGAAGACTCCTGTAAAATGGTACAACACCTCCAAGAGATGGAGGTATGAGGATGTGACAAGAGGCCGTGACAGAGAGTTCTTCCAGGGAGACTTCGACATTTTCGGAATCGAGTCTGTAGAGGCCGATGCCGAAGTTATCGCGGCTGCAGCAACGATCTACCAGAAACTGGATCTTGATGACAGGGTAAGATTCCTGATCAACGACAGACAGCTTCTGGAGTCAATCCTTGAATCTCATGGAATTGAAAAAACAGAAGAGGCCATGAAAGTTGTCGATGACAAGGAGAAACTGGATAGAGAAGAGTTTCTCGAAGACCTAATGGACAGAGGCCTTTCACGTGAGGATGCGGAACAGGTTGACGAACTCACCGATATTTCAGGCCCTATCCTCGATCAGATAGATGATCTCAGGGAGAAAGCTCCTGAAGAAGTTCAGAAATCTGTTGACAGAATGGAATCTCTTGGAGAGACCCTGGAAAGTTACGGTGTTGAGTACATGTGCCGTATTGATCTATCAATTGTCAGAGGCCTTGCATACTACACAGGACTTGTGTTCGAGGCCTTCGATTCTGAGGGAGAGCTACGAGCTTTGTTCGGCGGTGGCCGTTACGATGAACTGGTTGGCCAGTTCGGTGATCGGGATGTTCCGGCTGTTGGATTTGCTTTCGGTTACTCGCCTACGATCGAGCTTCTGAAGAAGGAGGATCGGTATCCTCTGAAGGATGTTGAGACAGATGTCTACGTACTCACAGTGTCCGAATCAGTCAGAGACGTGGCCCTTGATTATGCGACCAAGTTGAGGAAGAAAGGCCTATCTGTGGAGACTGACTTGGCCGGAAGAGGTTTCGGCTCACAGTTAGGATACGCTGACGACATGAATGCGAAAAGAGTCTTGATTGTTGGAGAACGTGACTTGGAGAACGATGAGGTTACTATGAAGCATATGGATTCTGGTGAGGAGGAGAATCTAGGTAGGGATGAAGTGCTTGAGCATCTCAGATCAGAGGGCCTCTTCTAGTTTCCTCTTCTTTTCTGTCAAAAATCTCTCCTTCCTCATTTATTACAAAGTTTTTTGCTGTTAGGAGTTCGAACTCTCCTTCTATGCCTGATATTACTGTTTTCAGTGTTTCAGGATCATACTGATCTGATTTAGCGCCGGAGAATACGTACGTTTCCTCTCCTTCTTGAAACTCTGCCATTTTCTGTTCGGGAGAACCTCCTATCTCTCCCGGAGAAATATGTGTGGCGTAGAGGCCATCTTCATGGATTGAAACTGCGCCAACACAGTAGCAGAGTTCTTCCATAGCTACAGCTCCATCGTAGAACCCGCACTGATCGACATCCACATCATAGAAAGAGCCTGAGTAGGCCTCTAAACTTTCAGATTCCTGAATCATGATCCCTGTAACAGGTTCTGCTACAAAATTTAAAAATCGGCAGAACTTAGGCGAACTCTCCAAGGTTCTTCTGCTGTTCTTTTCTTTCCTCCTTGAAAAAGTTGTATTCTCGTACAATCCAGCGGGTAAGAAGATTTACAACAGCATCAATCTGTTTATCACTTAGCTCTGGGCCTGCAGGAATTCTATGAGCTCTGGAAAGCTCTTTTCTGGAAGCTGAGTTGCATGCATGCATGGCCTTGTATACAGGGTTTCCGGCTGACGGCGTCTGATGGCCATCATTATCAGGCTGTTCCCTCAACTTGTTTTCTACAATTCTTCGGGCCTGATCCTTTATCTCAGGGATGCCTAGCTCTTTAATCAGCTGAATATCCTCCTCTGTCAGCCTAGGCCTTGTCTTATCTCTTCCTGGGAGTTTTAACTTTCTCATATTTAAGATAGGCGTTCAAATAATTTAAGCCTGAACTTAGCTAGGCCAGTAGAGATCGGAGTCGAAACTTTTCTCCCTTGTATACCAGGTTGCCAGTGTTGAAGGGATTGAAAGAAAAACCAGTGCCACTGCTGTAAGTTTTATCCAGAGGCCTTGATCGATAATATTGGTTAGAGGACCTACCGCGATCAGGATTCCTCCTACGGATGCAGAAATATCTATCATGTAGTGCATGTACTCTGATTCTCCCTGGAGGAATCCTCCAGAGAAAGTCGATATACCGTACAGAACAAATAGTACCGTGCTCAGAAGGCCAGGATCAGCCCGGTAGCTGTCTGAAATTGACGGTATGTAGAAGGTCAGTGAAATTACAATTATGATAGCTCCAAGAATCATTACAGGAGGATTTATCTGGCCTTCAGAATTGCTCATAGTAAAAATGATGCGCGGAGATGAATAAAAACTTCTTCGCCTATATCTCTATTCTTATAGGCCTGTGATCTGAAAATGTCTCTTCCAGCGTTGTCACGGCCACGTCCAGATTATCTGAGCTGAAGGCCATGTCAAGAGGTTTCTCCGGGCTGTCTGCAGGAAAAGTTTTTCCATCGTGAAAATGTTTGTCGAAGATTTTTCTGGCTGTCTCTATTTCAGAGGCCTTCATGAAGTTGAAGTCTCCAGCTACTATGTATTTTTCTCGCTGTTCTGCGATATTTTTTATCTGCTTCATCTGTTTTCTTCTTACTTTTTTGCCGAATCTTGCCAGATGCACTGAGAAAATGCTTAGAGAGTCTTTCTGGATTTCCTGTACCAGAGACTTCGTTCCTTTATCCAGGTAATGGTTCTCAACTTTTTCTGTCGCGGCCACCATGTTTGACATGTTTCTTGAGAAAGGTGTCCTTGAGAGTACTCCGCTGTACTTTGTTCGCGAGCAACTGTCGAATTTATCTGGAAGAGAGTTCTTCAGGGCCTCGGTGTTAGAATGCCTTGAGCTTCTTATCGAGCCCTGGTCAACTTCCTGTAGAAGAACCGCGTCAGGGCCTTCTCTTTCAATCATTTCTGTGAATTCTTTCCTCGAATTTCTCTGTATCTCGGAATCTCCTATGACTGTTCTCAGTGGGTGCCTGAGATAGTTCGAAAGTCTTCCGCTGTAACCGAGGAAGTATCCTGCGTTCACAGATATTATCTTCACGTGTAACCTAGTTTCCTCCTGATTCGATAAATACAATTTGGGTTAAAAATCTTCTTACACCAGTTTTCTCCATGCCTTACAAAATCGGTTTAGTCGGTAAACCTTCCGTAGGAAAATCCACTTTCTTCAATGCAGCCACAATGAACTCGGTCGATGAAGGAAACTATCCCTTCACAACCATTGATCCCAGTGTTGGAGAGGCCTACGTACGGGTAGAATGTGCAGCACCTGACTTTGACGAAGAATGTGATCCAAGAGTAGGATTCTGTAATCATGGAACCCGTTACGTACCTGTCAAACTTGTGGATGTCGCAGGATTGATTCCCGGAGCTCACGAAGGTAAAGGCCTTGGTAACAAGTTCCTGACCGATCTGAACGAGGCCGATGTACTGATTCATATTGTTGATTTCTCAGGTGAGACAGATATCGAGGGAGAGCCGACTGAGGGCCACGATCCAAGGAAAGATATCGATTTCCTTGAGGAAGAACTTGACATGTGGTACCTTGAGATCCTGGAGAAAGGGATTGAAAGATATAATTCGAAGAGCCGGCAGCAGGACATAAAACTGGAGGAGGAGCTGGCCGAACAGATGTCAGCGTTCAAGACCAACAAGAACGAAATTAAACAGTTAATTTTACAGGAAGGCCTTGAACTGGATCCTGATACATGGGATGATGAGGATAAACATGATCTGGCCCGTTCAATCAGGAAGGAGACCAAGCCAATGATTATTGCGGCCAATAAAATGGATACTGAGAAAGCTCAGAATAACTACGATGAAATTACTTCTGATCCTGAATACGAGCATCTTGACTTTGTGCCGGCCAGTGCTCATGCAGAGAAGGCCTTGAAGAATGCTGCCGAGCAGGATGTAGTTGATTACTATCCTGGAGATGAAGAGTTTGAGATACTAACCGATGATCTTCCGGAAGAGAAGGAGAAAGGCCTTGATCAGATAAGAGAGTTTATGGAGAAGTACGGTGGTACAGGAGTCCAGCAGGCGATGGAATCTGCCTTGTTTGATGAGCTAGGTGTTATGGCTGTCTTCCCTGGCGGTGCTGACGGCCTCGGCGATGAACATGGTAATATCTTGCCGGACTGTTTCCTTGTGCCGGAGAATGCTACTGCAAAGGACTTTGCGTATACTATTCACAGCGATCTAGGCGATGGATTTATTCATGCGGTTGATTGTAGGGAGAACCGTCAGATAGGTGCTGATCACGAGCTTGAGCAGGGCGATGTTATAGAGATTATATCTTCGAACTAGTTCGTCCTCTTTTTGTCTGTTCATTTATTCGAATATCCAGTCTGTCTGGTTGATGAATTTTCCTGCGTCTTGTGTTAGCTGGTCTACTGTTTCGGTGTCTGCGTTTGGGCCTGATGTTGTGGGCATCACGAGCCATGTTGGCTCCATGAATGGTTCTGGAATATCATCTATTTCCTCGTTTACGTATACGGTTACGTTGTATGGGAAGGTGTATCCGTTTTTGATAAGTTCCTCTCCGTTCTTCCGCCAGTTTATTCCGAAGTCTCTGCTGCTGAGGTCGACTGCCAGGATTTCATCTCCAAATTCGTAGTCATCTATGTTTCCGTGGTCTTCTACAAGCCTGTATTTTCTCTGTCGGAATCCTCCGCTTTCATCTCTTTCCTGTACTGTGACCGATCCTTTGATCTGATAGTACTTTGAGAACTGTTCCACTATGCCTTCAAGGTTGTGAAATGTGTCCCAGCTAGTGGAGTAGCCTTCATCATACTGTTGTGCCGTAAGTTCTGTGCCGTTTTTACTGAATGTTCCTACTACCCATTTGTTTCCGTAGTCATCTTCCCCCTGGTTGAAGCTGGTTAGTGATGGTATTTCTGGTTCTTCCATTCAATTCAGGCTTTAATGTTGAAGTAATAAAACATTTACTCGAGTACATGGGTAGTGTGAGGCTTTCAGATATCGAGTATACTTTTGAGGGCGGCGAGCTTCTTGACAGGCTTGATAATCTGCAGGGAGCTATTCTGACTGCTGAACAGGCCGCTGATTCTTCTGATACTCATGTTGATTATGCTCTCGGTTATCTTGAGAGTGCTGAGGAACAGATCGATCAGTTCTTTGCTGATGAAAGAATCAGGTATCCTATTCAGTGTGATATTGTGGATGCGGAGACTGATACTATTCTTGCTGAGGATAGAGAGGGCGAGATCAACATTGATCCGGAAGGTTTTGATCACATGGTTGAGGCCTTGAAGGAGATTGATCCTCACTTGGGCAGTAGAACTCCGGGCGTACTTGATTATGAAACAGCTCCTTCGCCCTGTGCAATCATTGATTTTTCCACAGAATTGATTGAGGCCTATGAGGATATGCAACAGGCCTATGATGCCCTTGAGTCAGCTAGTTAGAGTTTTTTTTTTTTTTGGTTTCCTAGTTTGTGTATCTGTAGATGGTTGCTGTGGCCATGATCAGGATTCCTGCTACTGTTAATGGCATGGCTGGTGTGAATAGTGCTGCTGCGATTCCTGAGATCATTGAGGGTATTGCGTTTGCGAGGGCTCTGACGCTCTGGTTTGTTCCGAGGGCTAGTCCCTGGTCTTTTTCGGATGCGTTGTTTGATACGAGAGTGTTTAGAGCTATCTGTGTGAGTGAGTTATTTACAGAGAATAGTGTTACTGCGGCCATGAAAGGTATGAGGCTTTGTGGTATAGGTTGTAGGAATATGAATAGGCCTGTCAGGAATAGTGTTATTGGCATTACTTTTTCTTCAGGGTATTTTGCAAATATTTTTGGTACTAGGATGGTTTGGCCGAAGATTACCAGTATTCCTATGTATAGGAAGAAGTTTCCTGTGTTGAACTGGGTGAAGTTGAATTTCTGTACCAGGTATACTGGTATGAATGTGGTGAAGAATGCGAATCCTGAGAAGTAGAAGAAGTTGACTCCGAAGAGTTTTTTCAATCCAGGTATCTGGAATCCTTTCTTTAGCTGGGTGAGAGGTTTTTTCCAGTTAATTTTCTTTTCTTCCATGGGGCTTGTTTCGTCAAGTTTGTATCTTGAGTAGATCAGGCTTGCTGTTGAGAGTGTTGCTGCAAAGTAGAATGGTAGAGTGGCGGAGAACCATGGATGGAGATCTGAGGAGAGAAGGCCTCCGAGGAACGGTCCTAGTATGAATCCTGTTCCGAAAGCTGCTCCTATTAGTCCGAAGTTCTTGCTTTTTTCATCTTTGCTGCTGACATCGGCGATAGTGGCCTGCGCTACTGAGATAAGCCCTCCTGTTAGTCCGTTGATTATTCTTGATAGGAAGAGTATTGGTATGCTGGCTGCTATGATTCCGTAGGCGAATATGAGTGTTGAGATTACTGTGCCGGTTATAGATAGCTGGATTACTGTTTTTCTGCCGTAGATATCGCTTACTTCTCCGAGTATAGGTGTTGCTATGAACTGTCCTAGAGGGTACAATCCGATTAGCAGGCCAAGCAGTATGTATCCCATATTGATGGATAGGCCTTCTGGCAGCAAGAAGTATGAGGAGCTTGGTTCTGTGAAGAAAAGAGGTACGATCGGTATAAGTATTCCAAAGCTTATTACTTCAGCTATAACTGTTAAAAACAACGTTCTGAGGGTTTTAGAACTTTCCATAATTTGTATTGATTTAGTTATTGATTAATGTGTTTTTCAAAGTTCTTTTTTCTCCGTACTCTGCAATGCTTTTTCCACTAGTTCATCGATCCCTATTTCCTCTTCCAGCTGTTTGAGGCGGTGTTCTTTCAGTTCCGTGGCCGGGTTTTCTGGTGCCAGTGATCTGCAGGCGGAATTTATCTCTGAGAGCTCGAAGGTTCCTATTTCGCGGGCCTTTTCTGTTATGTCGTTTTTTGAGTCTGTTAGCAGAGGCCTCATCAACGGTTTCTTTATTTCTGAGGATGTGTTTTCCATGTTTCTGGCTGTCTGGCTTGATTTCTGGCCGAGTGATTCTCCTGTTACCAGGCCGCGGAGGCCTTCTTTTTCCGCTATTTTTTCTGCGACTTTGAACATTATTTTTCTGTGGAGTATCATGCGGCCTTTTCCTACTTCCATCAGCTTGTTGTTGACTTCTTCCATGTCGACGATGTAGTAGTTCCATTTCTTTCCTGGATGGTATTCTCTGATCTTGTCGAGCACGGCCTCAAATCTCAGTAGGTGGTCTTCGGCGGCGATTGGTTTGTTGTAGAAGTAAATTGGTGTGATGTCTGCCCCACTTTTCATCATTTTGTAGGTGGCTACTGGTGAGTCGATTCCTCCGCTGACAAGTGAAAGATACTCGTCCTGGGTGCCTACAGGTAGTCCTCCTGGCCCGGAAACTGTTCTGGTGAATAGGAAGGTCTCGTCTTCCTTGACCTCTATGCCCAGCCAGGTTTCAGGGTTGTCAAGATCTACTGATGAGCCTGTGAACTCTTCCACGTGGCTTCCAACTTCTCTATTTATATCCATTGAGGAAATCGGGTTGCTGGCAGTGGTCGCATCTACACCAAATGTCTCCCCGTACTCAAACTTTTCCGAAGCCTTCTTGATTGAATCAATGCTGGAGTCTGTCTTCACTGCGGGTGAGATCGATACTATTCCTGGCAGGTTTTTGAGGGCCTCTACTGTTTCACCGGTGTTTTCTGTCTCTACTATTACCCGGCCTTTTCTCTGAGATATTTTTTCAGTCTCTATTTCTTCGTATTCGAGTTTGTCCTGCACTCTCTGCCTGAGTGTCTGCAGCATCTCTTTCTGTACAGGCCTGGACTTAGTTCCTATTTCTCCGTATCTGATGAGAACCTGGTTTTCCTCTGTCATATTTGAAGAACTAGGTGTTGAAAGTTAAAAAGAAGAAAAAATTGAGGTCGGAGGGTTATCGGAAAAGTCCGGAAAGGAAGTTGAGGAAGCTTGCGATAGGGCCTCTGACTCCTCCAGTATCTCCATCCTGATTATTATTGTTGTTGCCGGAGTTCTCTGTGTAGTCTGGATGTGTGAATGTGTCTACTGTTTCTCCGTCGTGTGTGATTGTCAGTTTGTAAGGTTGTTCTGCCTGGAAGCTGGCCTGATAGCTGTGGTATGTGATTGGCTGGATGCATGCTCCATCTTCTTCCTGTGATACGATGTCAAATGTGTACTGGTTTTCTCCAGTTTCGTTGACCGAGTGTTTGACGTTGAAGCAGGCATCATTGGTTTCGATGCTTCCATTGAATCTGTAGGTCATGTTGTCCTGACTGGAGTTGATAACTCCTGTCTGGTTATTGTAGTTAGATCCTGTCACCGAGAAATGTGTGCTGTACTCTGTGCCGTTAGGCCCGACAGACGTAGTGCTTGATGCTGATGATCCCGTACTTGTGATCGCGTATTCTCCATCTGATGCGTTTGGGCCTCCGACTACGGATGTTGCGAGGCCTGTTGCGAATAGTAGTATTGTTGCCGTGAGTAGTGCTTTAGTTTTCATACTTGTTGATAGGCTGCGGAACTGTTTAAAAGAATATTATATTGTTCGATCTATTTCGAACTTAAGGCCTTATGTATGCGTATCCGTCTGTCTGGAGTTTTGTGAGTTCTCCTATGCCTGATGGCACGGCCTCTACTCGCTGAAGTAGTTCTTTCTCTTTAATTTCTCTTGATTCCAGTGAGTTGTTGCAGGCCTTGATCTGTACTTCTTTGTCAAGTAGTTCTTGGAAGTATTTTTCTGCTGCCGAGTCTTTTCTGGCTGCTTTTACTGCGTCTGCGTTGAGAAGTATTGCTATTTCCGGGTCTTCTACTGTGGGGTCCTGTAATAGGTTGCGGGCGTTGGCTACTGCTTCCGCAATTTTGTCAGAATTATTGGAGGAAATGTGGATGACGGTTTTCATTGACCGCCGGCTTGTTGTGTTTCTTCGCTTCTCTGGATTTCTGCGTAGTTTGGACATACTACGATCCAGTGCTCGTCTACTCCTGCCATGTCGCCGTCGATTGATTTGACGGTTTTCTTGAGCTTTTTGACTGCTCTTTTCAGGTTGGTCATGTCAGTTTCTTTGAGCGGTGCGATGTTGACCCATACGATGTGGTCGTTGCGCAGGTGTTCCTGAACTTTCTCTGCGTCGTCGTATTCTTTCAGTGTTTCTGCCTTGATCACTACTTTACTATTGTTTTCAGACATGTTTGCGTCCAGTTCAACGAAGTCCTCGCTCATTATTTCGGTGTCTTCGTTTTCCCCTTCTTTTTTCAGAAATCCTAGCGGCATAGTTTAATTACCTCTTGGTTAAAATTTGGTTCTCTGGAACTTTTATACCTTTTCAAAAACGGCTGTAGAAAAATAGAGAATAAGGATTTTAATCCTCCAGGCTTTCAACCTTGGAGGCCAGGTTCCATATCTCGGTCCTGGTGTGCTGCTTGATGTTAGGATCATTGCTGATCTGATCAAGCAGTGAAGATGCAGTGTTGACCCTTACGGAAAGTTCCTTGTCTTCTTCCTGTAGGGTTTCTACTGCTTCATCCAGTAGGTCTGAAATGTTTGATGGGACGCCATCTTTCTCGGCTAGATCCCTCATCCTGTCTGTAACTGCTTCAACTGATGGCATTGTCTATCACCAAGTTTTCAGGCCTTACTGGCCCATGCTCTGTGTAATCTGGCTCTGTGCTTCCTGAAGTTTTTCTCTTAGTTCTTCTTCTTTCTTGTCCAGACTTTCTTTTCTTACGTCTAGATCTTCTTTTCTGTCTTCAAGGTCGTCCTTTAGCTGGTCTCGGTCTTTTGCGACGAGAATGTTTCCAACTTCCTGGTATACCTCTCCGTCTTCGTCTTTCTCAAGTTCTTCTAGAGATTTGTTGATTCCGTCTAGTTCGTCCTGAGTTTCTTCTTTCTGAACAGCAACCTCTTGTAGTCTTTGCTGAGTTTGCTGCATTTCCATCATCATCTGCTGTGCGTCTTCTTCCATGAATAGTTCACCTAATATAGTTTTTTTACCAGGCTTGTAAGCCTGAATACTGTATCTGTGCACCCTCTTAGAGGGCCGATGCCGTCCGCCTGTACCTCAACAATCAGTGAGTCTTTTTCAGCTTGGAGCTGGTACTGGACTTTTTGATTGCTGGTAAGGCTTTGGGCAAGTATCTGTTTGTGTTCTGAAGGCCGTTCTGTGTCTATTTCTATCGTTGATTTCATACTGCTTCGACACGGTCGGTGTCTTCAGGCCTCATCTTGAGGAGTACGCGGTGCGAGCATTTTGGACAGATTACTTTCTCGTTTACTGGGTCGATGTCTACTTCTTCCTCGCATTTTACGCATTTGTATGCGGTCATTCTTCGATCTCCTCTTTGGCTTCTTCGAGTTCTTCGATTCCGCCTTCGAGTTCGAGTGCTTTGTTAAGCATTTCTTTTCCGCCTGTATCTTTGCGGTATGCGCCGCCTGCGACAATTTCTCCTGTTTCTTTGTCTTTCCAAATTCCTGCGGCTACTCTTTCGTAGTCTTCTTCTCCTTTCTCGGCCTCGTCTACGTTTTTGCGAATTCTGTTTCCGTAACGAGATCCGAATCTTTTGGATGATCTGTTTTCAGCCATTGTTTATCACTTTGAATAAAAGATAAAATGTGAGAAAAGCTTTTTATTCTCCTGTTGGAGAAGTAGGCTTTTCCCACTTTGAAGAGGGTTGATTTTCCTCTTCAGTTGCAAGCTTCTTCTAGAAGCTCGCGGATTTCTTCGGTTTTTTCTTCAGCCTTGTCGATTGTTTCTCTGATTTCCTGTTGACTGTAAGGCTGTCTTTCTCCTTTCTGCATTGCGACTACGTTTCCATCTTTCTTGATGGATACTGTTAGTCGTGCGTCAAGGGCTTCTTCTTCATCTCTGGTTGTGTCCCAGAGTAGTTTGTCCTCGATCTTGCGGCCTGTTACTGTAACTGGCTCGTACTGTAGTGGGACGTCCATTGCCTTTTCGTCTCTCTTCAGACCTTCCTCTTCGTCGTATACAGGGATGAATCCTGTTTTGAGTGCTGCCATTGCTCCAAGGCTTGATGCGTCGATCAGGTTGCCGTCGTCGTTGAGTACGTGGACGTCGATGAAGAGTGTGTAGACTTTCTCTCCTTCTTCAATACAGAGTTCTTCTAGGTCTACTGCTTCTGCTTCTCTGATTCCACGGTCTACTACTCTTGCAAGCTCGACTCCTGGTTCCTGTGGTGGGCCTGATTCGTATTCGCGTGCTGCCATTGGGGCTAGCTCTGCGTTGGTTACGATGGTTCCCTGGTCAGGTCTGTCGTCGTAAGGATCTTCTACGTCGACTGATAGGCCTACAAGTACCTGGGTGTTTCCTATTGTTACTTTTGCTGATCCTTCAGCTGTTTCGCGTACCCAGTTGGTTTCGATTTCTATGTCTCTGTATTCTTCGAGGCCTCTGCCGTCGAGTCTTTCTTCGTCTTCAATGATCTTTCTGATTGTCTTCTGGTTGATCTTCATTATTGTTCACCTCTGATTGATTCGTAGGTTTCTAGGATGGCCTGTTTCTGTTCCTCGTAGAGGTCTCTGCAGCCTTTTTTGGCTAGTGAGATGCATTCGTCGACCTGTTCTTTTGTGAGGTCTCCGTCCATCTGTAGGAGTGTGATTTCCTGTGATTCTTCTTCGTCTTCGTAGTTGATGACTGCGATCGGGATGTCTGCGTTTCCTTCCTTGTCTTCTTTCCCGTTGACGTCGAGTACTGGTGTGTCGTCTACTACTCCTGATGCCATTGCTGATACCATTCCTTTCATTGGGATTCCTGCGTCTGCTAGTGCAAGGCTTGCTGCTGTGATTCCTGTTACTCTTGTTCCTCCGTCAGATTCGAGGATTTCCATTGAGATGTCGATTCCTGCTTTTGGGAATCTTTCCAGTTCAAGTACTGGTTCAAGTGCTCTTTTGGCTACCAGGCCGATTTCTTTGGCTCTTCTGTTTGGTCCTGGCCTCATTCTGTCGTCTACGCTGAATGGTGCCATGTTGTACCGCATCTTGATTACTGCACGATCTGATTCCTGAAGGTGTTTTGGGTGTAGGTCCTGTGGGCCGAATACGGATGCGACTACTCGTGTGTTTCCACATTCTACCATTGCGCTTCCGTCGGCTTCGTCGAGTACTCCGATTTCCATTGTTGTTTCTCTGTACTCGTCTTTTTCTCTTCCGTCTACACGTTTTCCTTCTTCGTCAAACCATTCAATGTCTTCCTTTGATGCTGTCATTATTGATTCACCTTCTCTAGTTCTGAGTCAAGCCATTCTGCCATTCTGTCTGTGAGGCCCTGTGTGTGAGCCTCGCGTTCGATCTTCTTGATGGCTCTTGCTGCCAGGTTGGCGTTGTCTCCTTTGATCCATACCTGTCCGTTCTGGCCTACGATTATGTTGCAGTCTGTTTTGTCGTTGACCTGCTGTACCATTGTACCGCCTTTTCCGATTACTCGTGGTACTTTGGCTGGTGCGATCTCTATTACTCGGCCACCGTGCAACTTTTTGCATCTGCGGTCTTTCATTGATAGGTCGACGTCCATTGACTCGCTTACTGAGTCAACTTTGACGACTACTGTGTCTCCTACTGCGTAGAAGTCTGTTAGGTCGTCTTCGTCAAGATCAACGTATTCTTCTGTTGCATCGCTGATTCCAAGTGTTCCGTCGTACGGCGAGTTCAGGTCAACTGTCCATCTTGAGTAGCTGACTCGAGAAATCTCTCCGATTACTACGTCTCCTTCTTCAGGAATGTATCTTCCTGACATTGGAACAACTTCTACACCTTGGCCGCTGTAACGTACAACGCCGATGCTTTCTGCATAGATTTTATCGTTTTCTTCATACGTACCCTGGTTTGCATAAAGGTTAGAACCTTCAAACACAACATCTCCAGGTACGACTAGATCGTTATCGTCTTTTACACGTGACATAAACTTATTACCTCAATTTATTTTTCGTTCAACTTTCCACACAAAAAGAATGTGATTTTATAAAAAGAAAAGCTCCGGCAATCTTTAAATACCTGTTTCTAATCGAAGAAGGTCTCGATAGAGGCCTCAGAAAGAGATACAAGCCTGTCAGGGCCTATACTGAAAACGGCCTCTGGAGTACCTGCTGCAGCCCATACAGTATCGTAGTCCAGTAGAGAATCATCGATGAAAACTTCCATCTCAGAGTTGAGTGGTGGGACTCCTCCGATACTCCATCCGGTAGCTTCTTTGACGGTGTCTGGGGAGGCCATGCCTATATTTTGTGAAGAAGTTCTCATAGCCAGTTTCTCTGTATCAACGCTGTTTTCTCCACTGCATAGAACAAGGTAGAGGCCTTTTTCTGATTCGAATACCAGGCTTTTGACGATCTGCCCTATCTCGCAATTGATGGCGTTTGCTGCGTCTTCCGCTGTCTTTGTTCCTTCTGGGAACTCCTTGATTTCCGGGCTGAAGTCGTATTCTTTCTCTGCTTTGTCCAGGAATTTTTCTGCTGTTGGGTGCATCTATGCTTCCTCGCTCATCTGTACCTGGCCGCCGGTCATTTCCTGTAGTTCTTCCATTAGTTCTGTTAGGGCTCCTGCCGGAAGCCTGATCTTGGCCATGAAGTATTCGTTGCCCCATTGTTCCTCTTTCATATCTGCCTTTCTTTTCAGCAAGTCGTAGGCCTTTCCTGCCTTGTCGTTCGGTATCTTTATTCCGACTGTTTTCTCTTCCAGTGAGACCGGGATGATAGGCCTTATTTTTTCTATGGCCTCGTCAAACTGTTCCTCTACATCAACCATTGCATCTACATGGAATCCTGCTTCTTCCAGTGCATTTTCTACTCTCTGCGGTGGGTGTGGGTTCCCTGTTTTCGGGTCCATAGCTCTGCGTGCGATCATGTTGATTATCTGTTTTCTCTTATCTTCCCGCATCTCTTTTTTCTGGTCTGTGGTCAGCTGCATCTCTCCTTTCTGGAATATTTCATCTGCGGCCTGCATTACCTGACGAGTATCGAAGTCGTTTTCCAGGTCTTCTGCTGACGCTCTTTCTCCTTTGTCGGCGTCCTTGAATACTTCCTGTACGAATAGAAGTCTCTGGATTTCATGTTCTTTGCCTTCGAGTTTGGCCTCTTTAGCAAGGTCTGGGTCAACTAGAATTTCGTAATCCTGGTAACGTACTTTGATGGCGTCAGAAGTATCCATAGAAAAGTTAATTGGCTGCTATTCTTAAACAGTTTTTTGAAGAGAAAAATTGATGGAAAAATGAATATGTGGGAGTTTACAGCTCGAAGCCTTCTTCCTCAAGATGGTCTGGAGACATTCTGTTGAACTGGTTCTCTTCGTCGACTGTTCCCATTTCAACGTTCTTCAGTTCAATGTCGTCCTCTCCTTCCTTGAGTGCTTCAAGAGCTAGTTCAATTGCGTCTTCACGGGAAAGGCCTTCCTCCCAGTTCTCCTGGAGGTATTCTCGGGCTTCGCTGCCACCTTTTCCGATTGCAATTGCGTTCCACTGGCTTAGCGTTCCGGAAGGATCTGTCTGGTAGACTTCTGCCTTGCCGTCTTTTACTCCGCCTGCGATAGTTGCCAGTCCGTAAGGCCTTACTCCTCCGTACTGTGTGAACTGCTGGCATCTGTCAGCTACAAACTTTGAGAGGTTGCTGATTGGAATGTCCTCGCTGTAGGTCATCAAGTATTTCTGGGCCTCGTTTCTTGCCTCTTCGACAAGTGTGCGGCCGTCTGCTACAAGTCCTGAAGTTGCAACACCGATATGGTCATCGATCTTGAATACTTTCTCAGGATTCCTTACCTGTAGCTCTGGAGTGCTTCTTGTCGCACCCAGTACAACTCCTTCGTCGTAGACGATTCCCAGAGCTGTTGCACCTTTCTTTACTGCTTCTTTTGCGTATTCAACCTGGAAAAGCCTTCCATCTGGAGAAAAGGTTGTAATTCCACGGTCGTATTGCTGCTGATTCGGATTAGTCATCTGCATTAATTATTCTCACCTTTAGAACGTTACAACAAACCTATTCCATGGAAGATTTATTAACCTGATCCGAACCTTGAGTGCAATATCGGCCGGTCAAGAAAGCCTTTTTTAGATTACCACATCAAACACCAATATAACAGGATGAACAGGCCTCCAGAGGCCTCGACTGTAGATACTAAAATCCGATTCCCTGAATCGGTTTTAATCACTCGAACGAATTTTTTCGTTCGGTCCACTAGCTCAGGGGTTAGAGCACCGTCCTTATACGGACCTCATACAGAAAAACGTTGCTAGAGATGGCCTGTGTGATGGCCTCGAAGAGAGGCGGCGGTCCCGGGTTCGAATCCCGGGTGGACCATCCAACAACATGTTTGGTTGAATTGATTTTCTCACAGGCCTGCGAAATAAGCATTACTCCTCAGTCGCTAAGAAAATTCATGGCGGGCTTGGAGAATGTCTATAAGATGATGGAGAGTGTAGAGAGCATCTGAGGATTCTATACTCTGTGGTGTAGAAGTGATCGGTGAAAAGTGAGGATGTTGATGGACAACATACTGAAACTTCCTTTATTCGTTGGTAATCAGTTTCCCATCAGCTTCGAGCTCGAAATCAAGTCTCTCAAGTCGAGAACCTATTTCATTATCATTGCTATCTTTCAAGCTGTCTTGTGGCCTAATTCTGTTTTCTTCGACATCTATGAAGTCGGAAAACTCATCTTCCTTGACAGCGAGGATGAACAGTATTTTGGCGAAAAGTTCTGACCGACGTTTGAGGAAGTTTTCATGATTCCAGTATGCGTTCCAGAACTCATCTTCAGAGCCGGTAGCATCGAGCATATCCTCTGAAAAATCTGGATTCGAACCGGTAAAGTACCAGTTAGTAGGTATGTTTTCAAAGTAGTCATCTTGGTAATAGTAGTTGATCTTCTTGGAGAACGGCTTATTACCGCTCGCACTATTATCTACATCTTTTAGAAGAATCATGTTAGCCATATCTTCTATAAACTCTTTTTTGATGAGCTGATAAGCCTCCGTACCTCTATCAACAGACTCTAGAGTTATATCAGTACTCGCAAAGAAGTTTCTACACCATACTAATGGATCATCCGAATCTTCTCTGACGAAAGTCTGAGGTAAGATGTGTTCTAGCTCTGTATTCTTCATCACTATCTCTTCTTGGATCGGCCTACCTGCATTGTTTTTGTCTAGAAGTTGATCAGAAACCTTCTCTAGTATCAATCTTGCTGCGTTAGAACTAAGATTTGAACTTCCAATTAGGACCTCAACAAAGTCGGTTCCGAATAATCCGCTAAGATCATCTTCAGCCTCTTCTAGAAGAACACTCACACTATTTTCCAGGTTTTCGTCCAGTTTATGTGCCGAAACCACGAAAGTGGACTCGAGAGTATTAGCTCGATATTCTGAAATTGCTAGTCGTAGGAATATCTTTTCGACAGTTTCTAACAAATTCAAGAAGTCTTTTGAACTGTCTTCATCAACATGAGAGTATGCTTTTAAAATAAGAGGTCGCCATTGTCTAGTACCTAACTTTCCTAGCCTTCTCAAAATATCTTTTGTATTTTTCTCGTCTAAATTCTCAAATTCAGCACTTTCATAGTCAACAAGATCTAGGTAAAGCTCTGCATGTCTTTGAAGATCTTGCAAGAACCTTTTAGCATCATCAATTGACGCTATTTTAGAACTAATTTCATGGCTATCTCTATCCTTTAGAGAGAAAGCCTCTAAGATATTATCTTTGTCTATTTCCTCCAGCTTTGATACTCCATCTTCGTATGCGGCTAAGTAAGTCCTGATAAATCTCCGAATATCCTTATCATCAGTACCGAAGTCTCTTACTATCCGTTCCCATATTCTTACGTACTCATCTTCGTCATCATCCCTGTAAAACCTATTAACAATTCTAGCTCTGATCAAATCCACAGTAGTAAGTTCTAAGCCTCTATCATTCAAGGATTGAAAGATATTCATTCTTAATTCGGGCGAAGAATCCGACATTATTTCGACTCTCCCTACGATAAATGAGCGTAGTAGATAATTCTTCAAGTTGATTAACATCTTAGCCTTCTCTGAGTCTGAATTTGCCTCTAGAAGTCTTTCTGAAATCTTTTCTTGGTAAAATTCGAATCCTTGTAGAAGCCTCTCATTAGATTCGGGATGATATATGTGATCGGGGCTCTCAGAAGGAACATCTGTCCCTAATCTCTCTGCAAGCTTCTCAACCTTTCTAGAATCTGATTTTCTACCATCAGAACCATTTCTGCTCTTTAGCCACTCATTCTTCTCGTTTTCGTCACCTATTAGGCAAAGGAATAACTCGTTGTTATGGGCATCGGAATAGGTTATGGCTGGTTCTTTGGAGAGTTGATCATCAGGAATACGGAAGATCATCCTATCAATCTGGTCAACTGCGTTAGTTCTCATTGTTTCAAGATCGCCATTGACTTCTAGATCCTCTAATTTCTTCTTAATTAGGCTTAGAATAAGAAATACAGTAGTTATTCTTTGTTGGCCATCTATTACTTCCAGTCTATCTCCATCTACGTCTGCAATAAATATAGACCCAAAGAATACATCAGTTAGTTTTGTAGTTGGCTGAACATTTTCCTGAGCAAAGAATACTTCCAGATCCAACATTTCTTCTATCTCATTCCATAAGTCCTTATGCTGTTCTAGTTTCCAAGAATACAATCTTTGGTAACGTGGAACTAGGAAGTCTTCACCAAGTACTTCGAGTAAAGGTTTCCTTTTGATCTTGAGAGTACTATCTTCATCAAATATATCCATTAAATTTCTCTGCGAAACACTCTCCACTTCCGTAGAATCTATTTTGCCTGAATAATCGATCAAAAAATCTCCTATTGATCTTGTTTTGTCTGACGGCACATCAGAATATTATTGAATAAAGTTAAAATATTTCTGAATGACTGATCTTTAACTGGTTTTGGACCCAGACCTACTCAAGAAACTATCCGCTAAGCTAGATAACTTAAGGGAATTCTGGTTATAAGCTAAAATGGCATTGTTAGGAAAAGTCAACGTGTGTTATAATATCAACGAAAATCAGCGATAATTACTCTAGGTAAAAATATACTATATCGTTCTGTCTTCACAGTTCTCTTGAGTATTTTTCTCAGGTGATTAAGCAAATATCATAAAATATCTTAGCAGTTAATGCATGCCTCTCGACTCTAGAACCAAGAATATCTAATTTTTTATTCTACAAAAATTGAAACTCTGTTATGGAAAGAAAAAAGCTGAAGGCCTATTTTGATTATTTCCTGCCGAGGGAGGTTGTTGGGCCTGTTATTATTGTT
This sequence comes from Candidatus Nanohalovita haloferacivicina, assembly GCF_029232205.1. GTDB lineage: Archaea > Nanohalarchaeota > Nanosalinia > Nanosalinales > Nanosalinaceae > Nanohalovita > Nanohalovita haloferacivicina. The sequence continues at coordinate 528,035 of NZ_CP107255.1, forward strand.
TTCTCCTTGGAGGGTGTGATCAGCGGTTTGTTTGATCTTTATGTTCCTCAGAGTTCTGCCACTATTGGCTGGGGCCTGATCTTTGTATTGTCGATTATCCTGGTTGGTTACTGGGGTAGGATTGATGAGAAAGGCCTTGAGGAGCTTGAGGAAAGAATTGAGGATATGGATTAGATTTCAAGGTGTTCTTCTACGACCTCTTGAACCTGTTCGGCCGTATTGATTTCTGTTACCTGTTCTCCTTCTTCTACAGTGATTTCTGTGTCTCCTGCTGTTAGTTCAAGTGTTTGATCTCTGTAGTCGAGGTCGAAAGAGGGCATGTATGTCATTGGTTCATCCCAGTTTTCTTGATCTAGTTCAATGTTGAAGTGGCCCTGGTATCCTATGTTTTCGTAAGGGTCTTTTCTGTTGAATTTTCCTGTAGTAATTTCTCCCTGACTGAAAAGTGTTTCAAGGCCTATATCCTGCCACATCATGTTTTTAAGTTCCGACTTTCTCTCCTGTTCTTCTGATCCTGGTCCATAGCCGGACATAGTGAAACGGCCTTCCATCAGTTCTTCGTATTCAACCCTTTCATCTTCTGACAACATACATCATATGCTATACTATCATAATTGTTTTAACAGTAAAGTAGCAACGCCTCTCCAGTTTTTAACTCTGGCTTTCAAAACCAAGCTTATGGATATTGACAGAGAGAAGGCCTTGACGATCGCTGGAATAGTTGCTGTCCTGGCAGGCATACTTGTAGTACCTCCGCTGGTGCAGAAATTCTATGGTTTCAGCGCTGTGAAAACTGCTTTCGTAGTTATCGTTCTCTACGCTGTCATCAATTACGCTATGCAACAGAGAAGGTAGCAGTATTTGAAAATTACAGTCCAATAACTGGTTGTCAACAGGCGGCTGTAGTGTAGTCTGGCCAATCATCACGCCCTCTCGAGGCGTAGACCCGGGTTCAAATCCCGGCAGCCGCATCACTTCGTGCTGCTAAATCCGGAGATTTAGACGAAAAACCTGCTTTTTCGAAAATCCCGGCAGCCGCATAAAAACTATTCTAAAGGCCTTCTACTCCAAGTTAAGCAAAAAAGAATGTTGTTTGTGACTAAAGGGTAACACATATAAAGTTGAGGGTTTTTACTGGGTTATGTGACAAGTTCTCTCATAGTTCCTGCATTCAATGAACAAGATGTCATTGTGGAGGCAGTCCGACATCTAACCAGAATTGAGAGATACTTCAACGAGATCTATGTAGTGGACGATGGTTCAACGGACTACACTCCAGAGATTGTGAGAGAGTTTCTGGATGTCAAGCAGACAAAGGTAGAGTTCATTCAGCTGGAGAAAAATACCAGCAAAGTCGGCGCAATCAAAAAGGCCGTAGAAATGTCCTCGTCCGACAAAATTACTTTGATGGATGCAGATACTCGAATCAGAAACCCTGAGAAAATTACAGAGGCCGAAAAAATAATTGAAGACGAAGGCCTTGCAGGGCTTGCATTCAAAGTCGTGCCTGACAGGCCTTCCGCACTGAAGGATAAAATCTGGTCGATGGTTCAGGATCTTGATTATGGAGTAGGAAGGATTTCACACCTCTATACTTCAAGTGAGAGATTGAGGTTCCGAGGCCAGAAAACAGTTAGATGTGTGCCAGGAGCTGGAGGAATGTACGATAGAGAAACACTTCTTGAGGCCTTCGAGTATCACAGCGGAAGACACTCTGGTGACGACATGGAACTGACATCTATAATACAGTTCGAGCTGGGGGAGGAGATCGATCTCTACGATGAAATTGACTTCGAGACTCATGTTCCGAAAAACTATTCTACACTGGTTTCGCAGAGAAAGAGATGGAGTAAAGGAGTCTTCCAGTCACTTGACTTCCAGAGAGAAGGATTCAAGTCAGAGATCAAGAAGATGACAAGAATGGGCCACATCGCGCTCTACGACGTATTTCTCATAATGATTGCATTCGGATTTGTCAGCTACTTTTTCATGATGCTTGCGCAGGGCCGCTTCCTGAGAATGGCGGCACTGGCCCGAAGAGTCTACACAGCAGACATGATGCTAGTCACAGTAATGGGTATTTACACTTACTATAGAGGCCAGCAGGATCATAGAATGTCGATGGCGATGATACCTTTCATGCCGGCCTTCAGAGCAGCAATATTCTTCCCCTCAGTAATACTCTCGGCAGTAGAATACACATGGGACAGAGCAGCTGGAAAAGGCCCTACCTCAGTGGTTGAGGCACAGGCAACGGTCTACAGAGGAATGAATGAACCTGTCCGCCAGCCAATGAGACAGCCTCGTGAAGAGGTTGGAGGTGTTCCACAGTGAGTGAGGGAAACGGTGTCTACATTCAGGATGTTCCTTATGTAGTGGATTCTCAGGAAGAGCTTGAGGAGAACTACGACTTTGTCAGGGCCGTGCACGGTACTACAAGCAGGTTTCATGACTCAATCTCTGAACACGGTATTGTTCCGAGCGAGGATCTTCTTACAGTTGAGAAATCCAAAAGCGATGATCCTATAATCTTCTTTGGGCCTCGGGACAGTGAAGAAGTAGAGGAAATGGGTTCTCCATCTGTAGAGGTATATTCCGACGCCAAAAATTACGCTGAAAGAGCAACGGGACAGCACTTTGGAGGAAAAAGCATGCTTGTCTACGCAGATCTTCCTGTAGAAAATCTGGTGCCCGACGATGTATCAAAAGTAGATCATAGAGACGTCAACACACCATACGAATCGATCGTGGAATACGCAGTAGTAGGTCATGAAGGAGTAGTAGAACCAGAGATTTTGGCAGGCGCAGACTACGAAGGAAACACAAGACCTCCAGTCCACAACCAGACATGTTCAACAAGCGAAGAAGGCAGCGAATTCTTCCAGGCCCTGCAGAATGAAGATCTTGAAACAGCGGACGAAATAGCCAGCAACTACGACCCTCAAATAGATCTGATGGAGCACGCAGAAGTTCTAGGAGACGATTTAAGGCCTCATACAGTTATGGAAAGAGAGCATCCGGACGTATTCAATTAAATTTCTGAAAAATGAAGGGTGGGCCGAAGAGCGAGTTACAGTCAAGAAAACGACTATTCAAACCCTCAGAGAGGGAGTCTTCCAAGCCCGACCCGCCCCGCATTAACGGCGGGACTATTGGTTCCGGCCCGGATTTACCAGGCCAATTACCGTTTAGATAGAAAATGTTAACTCTCTTTGGGTTTTTCTAAGAATCTTGATAGAAACTGTAGTGAGGAAGACCCGCAAAATAGAGTAAAAGCGGATCTTCCTGCTTTTTATGGCTAATTACTTGGAGCAGGTTCTCAACTCCACTTCTTGACATAAATTATACTGAATCTTGTACCTATCTGAGACTTCTAACCAGTGCGAGTAATCTCCAATAATTCTATCTTGGATTCCTTCCCAATTGACCTTTTGTGCAGTTTCTCTACTTACCGCTATCTTAACAGCAGTAGAGCTTTCAGTGTTACCATACTGGTCTGTAGAGTTTGCTTTAGTGAAACTGACAACCTCATCAACCTCTTCAAAGTTCTCAAAAATAACCCTACTTATAGCGTAAGAGTTTGCCACGCCTGTTTTGAAAATATCGTTGTTATCCCAGTATGCTTCGCCCCGATTATATACTGAGATTGTTGTGAAGTTGCCAACTCCTCCGATGCTAACATCAGAGATTCTGTGAATATCTGTAGAACCAAGACCATAATCGGCTTTATCTTCTATCAAGCTTCTGGTGCTTTGATCAGTTAGGACATACGGAACATCTATATTTTCGGAGACGGTAAATTCGCCGTCATCATTGCCTGAAAAGTCTAAATCTCCTGAAGTCGAAGACCTTAACTCGGCACTATGTGTGCCTGATTCAGTAACAGTATAGCTAAGTTCGAAGGAAGCTGTCTCATTAGGCTTGATAGTCTTGCTAACATTCTCTACCTTTCTACCTTCTCGATAAAGGCCTACAAGGTAAGTCCCTGAAGCATCTCCAGTGTTCTCCACCTGAGCTGTCCCAGATACCACAACAGTTTGAGACTCGTTATCTATCTGAAGACCTAAATCCTGAGAAACAACTTCATACTGTGGTGCTGGGTCTGAAGGAAGAAAACCTCCAGAAATTGCCATACCAACTATAACTACGGCAGGGACAGCATACTTCGGTAATTCAAACTCAAAGCTATCTAGAACAGACTCTCGGACTTTAGGAATCAGGAAAAACCCAACTGCTATAGTAATAATGCCTGAAATTATTGACTTAGCAAAGAATCCGAGTCCTGTTAACAGAAATAGAAGCCCAAAGGCCCATTGAGAATAGTAAGATAGGTTATTCGAGAGCTCGTCCGGTGATGTCATGATAGAGGTTAAGAGACTATTTATTAAATTATTTGGAGTGTTCTCGAACATATCCACAATAGAAATATGGGCTTGCGGGGGACAGGATTTGAACCTGCGAACCGCTAACGGACAGGAGCCTAAATCCTGCACCTTTGGCCACTTGGTTACCCCCGCATGTACTGGTAACGTGTGTAAAGAATTACTGAGGGTTAAGTCTTTTAATAGGCACTGTAGTGTGAGGTTGAGGCCGTTGTGTCCAGCGGAATGGATTTAAACATAGGTCCCGGCAAGGTTTTTGAGGGGTATAAATCTTTGATAGAGGATAACGGCCTTAGAATTTTCTGGGATGGTCATGCATCTGTTCGCGTAGAGGATAACGGTTTTACCGTGGCTGTTGATCCTTATTCCAAGGTTTCTCCTGATTTTGAGGCCGATATTATTCTTGTAACTCATGAGGATTCAGGCCATTACGATCCTGAGGTTATTGAGGATATTTCTACTCCGAGAACGGTACTTTTGCTTCCTGAAGCGATGAGAGATGTTGATGCTCCTGTTGACGATGTCGAGTATCTTGATGTCGGTGAGAGAATTGATATCTACAATGTTGAGATTGAGGGAGTGCCGATGTGCAACGAGTATCATGAGAGAGGTAAAGGCCTTGGCTACCGTTTTGTAATGGCTGATACCAGTTTCTACGTTGCTGGTGATACCGGAATCTTTGATGAGGTTATGGATCTTGAGGGCCGTGTTGATTATGCTTTTCTTCCGGTTGAGGGAGAGTACACTATGGATGTAGATGAAGCCTCGAGTATGGCGGTTAAGATCAAGCCTCGTATGACTGTTCCTTATCATTATGGCAGGCCTTTCTTCGAGGATAAGGATGTTGATCTGAGAGGTTTCAAGGCTGAGCTGGAGAGAAGAAATCTTTCGTGCGATCTCATGGAATGATTAGTTTGAAGTCATTTGGACTCCAATAATTTTCTAGGTGAATGAAAATGAATAATTCTACGAGTTTTGGTTCTGTGGATGTTGAGTGGCTTGGCCATGCATCTGTAAAACTTACTGATTCGGACGGCAAAACGGTCTATATCGATCCCTGGGGAGATGTAATGAGCGGCGAGTACGAGAAGGCCGATGTGATTATCTCGACTCACGACCACTTCGATCACTTTGACAAGAAGATGATTCAATCATTGAAGAAGCGCGATACTGTTCTTGTGTGTACTGAGGACTCTGAGGAAGAGGTGCCTGAAGATATTGAGTATAAGGTTATCAGGCCTGGTTCAAGTGTGAAGGCTAAAGGCCTCAGGATTAGAGGTGTTCATGCCTATAACGTTGACAAGTTTAGGGAGCCTGATCAGCCGTTCCATCCGAAAGGTTTCTGCACGGGAGTAGTCTTTGAGATGGATGGCCAGAAGTTCTACCATGCCTCGGATACTGATCCGATAGATGAGATGGAGGATCTGCCTTCAGATATTGATGTGGCATTCCTGCCTGTAGGAGGCCATTACACTATGAATCAGGATGAAGCTGTTAAAGCGGTGAAAAAATTCCATCCGAAGAAGGTTGTTCCTATCCACTTTGGAGTTGTTGATCAGACAACGGCCGATCCTGAAAGATTTAAAGAAGATGTAGAAGAGGAAACCAGCAGTGAAGTAGTTGTGCTGGAGTCCTAGAGGTATTTGAAAAGCATCTCGGCGAAGAAAACCTTCACTTTATTCCAGGTCCCGTTGGCCTGGTAATCTATTTCTCCTTCATCTATTGCTGTCCTCATTTCATCTACTGGTTTATCAGACTCGACTACTTTCTCAATAACGTCTGTAGAGGTCCATACCTCGATGTCAGGGTTTTCAAGCGCGGAGTCGTCGATCTCATCTACCTTCATCCCGTTCATTTTGATGCTGATATTTGTCGCATCATCGCTTCCTTCATCAATGTAGATATTGATATTCTGGTCGCCGATCAAATCCTTGATCCATCCCGGAAGTTCATCGCTGTAAGTATTGATAGTGTCCTCATATTCGGAGAGATTGTACTCTTCAACGTTGAAGTCCTGAGTGGTATTTGACTGGGCCGAAACAGCTCCGATCATGAAAACAGTCATCAGAGCTGCAAATACAAGTTTCGATTTCATACCTTACGATAATCAGCGCATCTATTTATCCTTTGTTACTTTACTGTCACGCTTTTCGCAAGGTTTCTCGGCTTGTCAGGGTTATGGCCTCTTTTAACCGCGGTCCTGTATGCAAGCAGCTGGAAGATTGCAACTTCCAGAATCTCTGAGTTCTCATCCTCCGGAACCTCGAAGAAGTGCTTGAAATCCCCCATATTCTTCCTGCCGACACCGATAATGTCTGCGCCACGGGATTCAGCCTCCTTCGCATTGGAGAAAATATCTTCAAGGCCCTCATCACGCATGAATGCGACTACCGGAGTTCCTTCCTCTACAAGTGCGATAGTACCGTGCTTGAACTCTCCGCCAGGGAAGGCCTCAGAGTGAATGTATGATAGCTCTTTCAACTTGAGAGAGGATTCCTTTGCGACTTCGAATCCTTTCTCTCTGCCGATAAAGTATACGTGTTCCTGTTTCTGCAGGTATTCGCTGACCTCTTCAACAGTATCCTCATTATCTTCCAGAACTTCTGGTATCTTTCCTGCTGACTTGATCAGTGATTCGCGGGCCTCTTTGAGAGAGCTCTGTGCAGTCATTCCTATCAATTTGAGAACTGCAAGCTGGGCTGTGAAGGCCTTTGTAGATGCGACCCCTATCTCTGGGCCTGCGTTGATGTACATGGTGTGGTCTGCTTTGCGTGCGAGTGTGGAACCTACCACGTTAACGATAGATAGGACAGGTGCATCAACCCCTTCCAGCATGGAAAGAAGGTCCGCTGTCTCACCTGACTGACTGATCGCGATAATCAGATCGTCGTCTTTGACATGGTTGTTCCAGTACTCCATTTCGTGACTCTGCTCAGATATGACATCGTAACCGGCCTCTCTAAGATATTTTGCTCCAAGATCGGCTGCGTAGCTTGAGGTTCCGCATCCTGAAAGATATACTGTATCGGCCTCTTCAATCATCTCAATTGCTTTCTTCACATCGCTGTGATCCTGGAAAACCGCCCTCTTCACTGTATCTGGCTGCTCATTTATCTCTTTCTGCATGAAGTGATCATGGCCTTCCTTGGAGGCCTCCTCTGCATCCCAGTCGATATGGTTGACCTCTCTTTCAATTATTTCTCTATTATTCTTTATCTCATAGTTTCCGCCTTCTATTCTGACTATGTCGCCGTCTTCGAGAAATACTGCTTTGTCGGTGTGTTCGAGGAAGGGAGTTACGTCGGAGGCCAGGAACAGCTCTCCATCCGAGATCCCGAGTGCCAATGGAGAACTTTCCTTGAATGCCGCCATCTCTCCGCTATCTTTTACCGCTACTACTGCGTAGGAGCCTTCAAGCATATCCACTACCTCCTCAACAGCTCTGTGGAAATCATTCAGCTCTCTGTGTTTTTCTTCGATAAGCCTTGGAATAACTTCTGTATCTGTCTCCGACCTAAAATCATGGCCTGAGAGATGCTCCTCCTTCAACTCCTCGTAGTTATTGATAATTCCGTTATGAACTACCGCTATATCTCCCGAACGACTTCTGTGAGGATGTGCATTGTAGTCTGTTACACCACCATGTGTGGCCCAGCGAGTATGTCCGATTCCGACGTTGCCATCGATCTCAGCCTCTGAGATATCGTTGATGGCCTCGTCGATTGTACCTGTTCCTTTCTCTACCTTTACTGTAGGGTTTCCTGCCGTGGCAATACCAGCAGAATCATATCCCCGGTACTCCAACTTCTTCAATCCTCTGTAAATTTTCTCGGCCGCTTCATCTTCACCGCTGTATCCAACAATTCCACACATGACTACAACCTTACATTACCAATCAGACTTTATAAATACTTTCTCTAAAGGCCATAAACCGGTAAAAGAGAGCTTGTAACGGAACCGGGTTGAAACTGCTCAAAACTCATCTCCTTTTAAAGAGTTGCTGTGGAAACCACCAAAAGCAGTAAAAAAGATTTTGTACCAGTAAAATAATGTTTGAAATGGCTGGAGTAATTGAAGACGGAAAATCCGTCAATGCGGAAGAAATCACACCTGAAATAATCAGGGCTCTCTCCGATGAAACCAGAAGAAAAATAGTGGGGGAAATAGCAGAGGGAGAGGCCTACCCATCAGAAGTAGCAAAAAAACTTGAGCTCAGCAAACAGAAGGCCTACTACCACTTCAACAAACTTCAGGACGCAGGAATAATAGAGAAAACAAGAAGTGAGGAAAAATCCGGAGGAACAGCCACATACTACTCTCTGAAGTCAAAGGCCTACTACCTACTGCTGACAGATCCAGAGGAAGGCCTACCCGTACAGCAAACAAGCCAGGGCACCGCAGATTTTCTATCACCTCTCATCGTTGACGGCGATCTGAAAGGAGATATCGTGGTTGGTTCGCCAGATCAACACGGTCCTGACCAGGTAAGAGCACGTGATGGCCATCTCGCAGGAGAAATAGGTCTCGAACTCGGAAAATACTGCGACACCGATTCCCGTAATGTTTCACTGGATACAGAAATCTTCAGGAGAGAAAGCTTTGATGAAAACATGATTCTTGTAGGCGGAGTCCTGACAAATACAGTAACGAAAAAATTCAATGAACATTTCCCGGCACATTTCTCGGGAGAAGAATTTCCATACAGAGAGCTTTCAACACCCAACTCAACCTACAGCGAGGCCTCAATCGGAGTAGTAGCCAAGACACAGCATCCGGAAAACCCTGATAACGCAGTCTACCTTATAGCCGGCATCAGAAACCAGGGTACAGAGGCCGCAGTCAGAGCCTTCAAAAACCTGGAAGACATAACAGAAGATTACAGCGGGGGAGATTACTATAAAATTGTCAGAGGCCTTGACATGGACGGTGACGGAGAAGTAGACAGCTTCGAAGTCGTAGAATAAAGGCCAATACAAACAAGTCTCCATGAACAACTGGGAAGTATTTCAAACCGACGTACTCGATCTTCTAAGACAGTACCAGGGATTTTTCGACTTCTTCGAGAGAATCGGCAGTCTCAGAGATAACTCGAGGCCTGACGCATTCGCAAGAATCTCCCGCGACGATAAAAAAGAGGTCTGGGTGATCGACGCCAAAAACAAGGCCGAAATCGACAGTGAAGACCTTAACAGAATGGATAAATACGTTGAAATGGCGAAAAATGATCCCATAGATATAGGCCTTGAGCTTTCAGAACTTTCAGAATACAAATTCCGTGGAATCTTTGTAACAAACCGTGGAGAAATACAATTGGATAACTACGAGCAACTGAAGTTTTCTCAGCTACATCAGTTCCTGCAGAAAGAGTTAATTTACACAGATACTGAGAAAGTGATCAGAGATATTGCCAAAATGGCGGAAAGAGAACAACTATCTCACAGCGAGGCCCGACTGCTATTCCGATCCATGAAACCTTTCGAGAAAAATATTGAGAGAGCAATGGAAGAGCTTGAAAGAATAGAGAGAAAATACGTAGGCCTCAAACTGAAGAAACCACCTCTCGACAGCTTTGACTTCCAGGTGCCGGTCGACGCAGTACTGGTACATGAAGACCGTGGAAAGGCCTTTCTCTTTGATATACCGTACACCTCTCGAGGTCTTGAGAATGTAGAGGAAAAAGTTGAGGAAGTCAAGAGCAGAATGGAGTCAGGCCTTGACAAAGAACTTTACTATGCTACGATCGACACCTCTGGCTCGGAGGAAGGCCGTTTCATCTACAGCCTGGAAGAACTTGAGTCCGAGATACAGGAGACAGCGGCTATAGTCTCGCCGGAGGATGTAGTCGATATTTTCACGCCGAAAATCCCGGTAGAAAAAGAATACACTGATTCAGGAATCGTTGTCAGAGGGAAGAAAGGCCTTGACTTTGTGCTGCGTGTAGAAACCAGTAATGACAGAGATTACAGTGTTTCAGCCCGGCTTCCGGAGACATCGGCCTCTAGAATCAAGGATAACTCTATCAACGCCCGGAAAGAGCTTGGAGAACTTGAAGGCAGAAATTTCAGCCATGAATTCAGCGTTGAAGAGGATTTATCTATCTCCTACGATGAGAGAACTGAAAGCTGGCAAAGCTACAGAGACACGGTAAGAAGCATTTACGGCTCCGCACTGAACCCTGTGCTCAGCAAGCAGGTTCAGAGAATGGTGTAGAAAGATTTTTCACAGATAAAAACTATTACGGTACCTAGAACGGTATGGAAGACGAAAAATTTCTTGAAAAGAAAAGGCTGGAAGCCGAAGTCGCCAAACTTGAAAGAGACGTCGATGCAGCAATAGTAGAAGGCCTCTCCGACAAGATCGCGCTCAGGAAACTTGGATTCCGGTCAAAGATTTTTCTGTCAGCAGAAAGAACAGTGGAAGACCTGGTAGAAGACGTCGCCAGAGGCGCAGAAAGAGTAGTGGTGCTAACAGATTTCGATGAACACGGCAAAGAACAGCACAAGAAAATATCCCGGGCCCTCAATGAAGAAATAGATGTTATGCACTCTGCCCGGAAAGACTTTGGCACACAGCTAACCTCAACAGGCAGAAGAACAGTCGAGGCCGTCCTACCGCTCTTTGAGGACAAGGAAAGAAAATTTGTTGAGGCCCAGCTTTCAGGCCTGTACATGGATCTCTAGATTTTCTCTGTCAAATGTAGTTAAAAAATTATAGAGCGCGATATTTTCCATGAGTGTAAGCGAGACAGGATACGATCCTTTAGAAGTAGAAAAAGTAATAGACGATGCCTACAGATTCGCTGAAGATAACGCGGAATATCAGGAACCTCTGGAAGAAGCAATTGAAATGGTAGAGTCAATGCCGTACTCAGTAAACGAAGACGGCACGTACACCGAAGACCATATGGTTGAAACAATTGAAGGCCTCAACGAACTTGATAACCTACAGAGACAGATGACGCGTGACGGAAATGTTGAACTAGCAGACGAAGTAAGAGGCCTGGAAGACTACCTGGAGAACCATGTGCTCAGACCTGTCAGAGAAAACGGCAAACTCCAAAACTAGAAATCCGTCAAAGAGGCCTGATTCTGCTTCAAGGCACGAGCATTAATCCCTTTCTCCCTCTTCAAATAAGATGCAAAGGCCTCATCAAAACCGTGATGCGTATAAACCTCTTCAGGCCCAACTTTCTCCACCAGCTGCACCAACTCATCAAAATCACAGTGATCGGAGAACGGAAAAGTCCTATCATAGCCTCCACGATGCCTGAAAGCCTCCTGAGCAGCCCAGCCAGAGAATCCAGCCTTTAAACCATCAACCTTATCCACAAACTTGTTCAGGCCATCGTTACGGGAGAAACGAGAAGGCCCGATAAAAATAGCGTTATCCTCTAGCATATCTTTGTTCTCTCCGTAAGGCTTCGCCCGGAAATCAAGGCCTGTAACCTCTTCAACTACATCATTCATCTTCTTTACAGCACCGTGTGCAACAATAGGTCTTTCAGTAGCTTCCTCTACAATATGCTGGATTTTCTGGGCCTTACCTAGCGAGTAACCAAATAGAAACAGCGGATTATTGTTATCCTGCACCCAGTCACGTATCTCGGCCTCAATCTCCTTCTGATCAGGAAACCTGTAAGCTGGAATACCGTAAGTAGATTCAACAACAAGTACATCTGCTGAGACAGGTTGAAAACCGTTAAGATAAGCTCTATCCCTCAAGGAAACGTCGCCAGTGTAAAGATACTTCCTCTCGTCCCCGAACCTTACAGCAGTGGAGCCAAGAATATGGCCTGAAGGAATCAACTCGTAGGAAGAACTCTCAAAACTTTCAAACTCCTTGTCTGTACGGGCCTCCGCCAGCTTTCTCGTCAACTCCGATGCCACGACAGGGTTATCTCCCTGATGAACGTGATCCATGTGAGCATGAGAAACAATATTTACATCTCCAGAGGCCTTACGAGAATCAGCTACAACTTTTTCTTCAAGATCAAAATGGATGCCGTCCTTCTCCCTGATCATCAATGTAACCAGTATAGAAGTCAAAATGTTTAAGCATGAAACAGAGACTTGGCCAAGGCCCCACTACCAGTTTTAAAGATTCAGCATCTAAACCTTTCCTACAGATTACAAGGGGTCGTAGCTCAATTGGCAGAGCGTCCGCCTCCAGCGACTGCTGTAGCAGGTCGACAGTACTTGATGGTTCAATGAACCATCTCCAGCTTGTTACGGTTTCTGGAGGAATGAGGCCTTTACCAAGGCTGATGATTAAATCTTAAGGTGCATTCTCTTCGGAATGCTCCGTGGTGATGGAACTTCCAGAAGTTCCGGAGATAGCGGAAGGTTGCAAGTTCAAGTCCTGCCGGCCCCAACACTCTACTTCTACAGTTTTTTTCTACAGGCCTGAAATACGAGGATACAGCGGTCTTCTGTTAATTTTTAAAAGGATGTTAAGTCAATTCTTAGGTATGACAGATAACGACGATCTTCTTGATGGCACAGTCGATGAAGTGAAGGACAAGATCGATGAAGCCACAGATCTCGATTACAGTTCTCTCCTCAGTTCAGAGGAGGAAGGTAAGGACCGAAAAACCGTTAAAGAATACATTGAAAGTAAAATGAGCAATGACGAAGAAGACGATTCCGAAGAAGCTGAAGATGTCTCAGAGGAAGAAGTTCTCGAAGAGATAGAGAAAGAGACAGCAGGAGGAATCCTGGGAGGATACTCCAAGAACTCTATCTTTGCAGGAGGACTAATCCTAGGCCTTCTTGTAGGACTAGTAGCAATGGGCGTTTCAGGTATGGCAGGAGGACAGGATAAAGTCTCTCCTCAGACAGCACAGGATCGCGTCACACAGATTGTTGGAGAGCAAGTACAGCTCTCAAGCTTTGAGACAGAGCACGGCCTATACACATTCAACATCACAAGTTCAGGCCAGCAGGGTAATGAGACAGTTACCAGGACTCAGAGCTTCTACATGACTCTTGACGGCGATAAGATTATTCCAAAACAATCACCTCTTACAGGAAGCTCAATGGTTATCGACGTTGAGGATGCAATAAGTGCTGCTGAACAGCAGAGGAATCAACCGACAACCAACCAGACAACAGGAAACACAACCCAGTAAACCTGGGAAGTGACTTTTCCTCTTTTCCACCATATTTTCCCTCTCTTTCTTTACCCAGATTTTTAGGCCAACCAAAAAGTGCTTATAGATGAACTACAAGTAATGGTTAAAGGTGATTTTTCTATGAGCAAGAAAAAAGGACTAATGAAACTACCGTATGAATACGACGACCTAACCCCACATATCTCCAAACAGGTACTGGAATGGCACCACGACGTGCACCACCAGGGCTATGTCAACGGATGGAACAGTGCAGAAGAAAGACTTGAAGAACAGAGAGATCAAGATGATTACAGTTCAACAGGTTCAATCCTGAAAGACTTCACCCACAACCACTCAGGAACAGTACTACACAACCTATTCTGGAAAAACATGAGCCCGAACGGCGGAGGAAGGCCTGAAGGAGCACTCATGGACAAAATAGAGGAAGACTTCGGAAGCTACGAAAACTGGAAGAAAGAATTCAAGGCAGCAGCATCCGCAGCAGGAGGATGGGCCCTACTTGTCTACATCCCAGCAGAAGACGAACTGCACAACGTAGTAGTCGACAAACACGACAACCACGCCGTCTGGGGAGCACACCCTGTACTCGCAGTTGACGTATGGGAACACAGCTACTACCATGACTACGGTCCGGAAAGAGGAGAGTTCGTCGACAACTTCTTCGAAGTAGTGGACTGGGAGCACCCACAGGAGAAATTCGAGGACCTATCACAGAGATTCGAGTAAAAAGGCCTCTCTTTTTTCTTCTTTCTTTTTTCATCAGATTTAATTCTCTTCACAAACAACTACTCTACATGAGTCTGGCTGACAAACTGAAGCAGAAAGTATTCGGCAAAGAAGAAATCGAGATAGAATACACTGAAGCACCGGAAATATACAAAGATAGAAATCTGGCGGAAATCAAGAAGGCCAGAGACAGAGCCGACCAGCTGCGGGAAAGAACATCCAAGTACATGCAGAGCCTGAAATCTGATCTTGAGGAGATGAAGGACTACAGCGACGACGAAGACCTGAAAGTAGTCGACGATGTAGCAGAAGACTTCGCACAGTCTCAGAAGCTGACAGTGAAAAAGGCCGAATTCTCAGAAAAAATCGATAAACACCTACAGGACCTCAGAGACTTTCTCAACGACTTCAACGACGTATCTGAAAAACAGGGCCAGGTAATGAGAAGAATAAACAAGAGAACCAAACTTCTCAGCGTGCTTGAAGACATCAATGACCACGTAGAAAACACCCAGGAGTTTGTATCTTCAAAATACACTGCTGTAAGACAGTACCGTAAAATAAAGAAGCTCTCAGAAGAGCTGGAAGACATTGATACAGAAATAAAGGAAAAAAGAATGAGCAAAAACGGCATCTCAATGGAAGGCCTCGAAGAGGAAAGAGAGGAGGCTGAAGAAAAAATTGAAGAGCTTAAAGACAGCGAAGAATGGGAAAAACTTCAGAGCAAAAAGGACAATCTTTCACAGCTGAAACAGGAAAAAGAAAATCTAGAATCCAAGATTTCCAAGAATATCTCAACGATGCGTAGAGGCCTGAAAAAGCTGGTCTACCAGGTTCAGAACGATGAAATCGAGTTCGAATCCAACATTGACAAGCTTGACATGATCACAGAACACGAATACCAGGGAGCGGGAAATATTGATAAAGAACTTTCTGAGGCCCGGAAGAAGATCAAGGAGAAAGAGCTGCTTGAACCTAGACAGATCCAGAACTTTGTAGACTCCTCAAAAGAACTTGAGGGCTTCAATGAAATGATTACAAGGATGAGAGAGCTCAAGTCCGAGATCAAGGAACTTGAAGATGAGATTGAGGGAATGGAAGTCAAGGAAGAGGTTGAGGATCTTGAAAGAGATTTGAGAAATATCGAAGACAAGATTGAGAGAAAGAAGGAGAGAAAAGACAATCTCGAAAGCGATATTTTAGCTCTTGAAGCCGAGAGAAGTGAGAAAATTGAAATGCTGGAGGAAGAAATGAGTAAAGGCCTTAACGCAGAGGTAACTGTGAAAGAGGAATAGGTTGGGCAAAAAGTATTTACCGGTAATTTCTGAAACTTTCTCTATGAGGACTGTAATCGTAATAGGCGGAGGAGTCGCAGGGCTCCAGGCAGGAAGCTTCACAGCAAAAGCAGGAGAAGACACACTTGTACTTGACACAGGAGAATCACTGGTTCTGAACACTTCAAACATCCAGAACATGATCACACACGACTCAATCAGCGGCAAAGAAGTACTCAAAAGAGGAAAAGACAAACTAGAAGAATTCGACGGAGAATTCAAAGAAGAAAAAGTAGAGAAAGTAGAAAGAATCGACGAAGGCCTGAAAGTAACAACTTCAAAAGACGAATACAAAACAGAATACGTAATCGTGGCCTCAGCAGGAATACACGACTTCCTGGAAGACCTTGATCTGGATTATGTAGAGGGCCGCGACGATCCATACCTGATGGACGAACACATCGACACAGACGAAGACAACAAGGCCGCAGACAGAGTATATGCAGCAGGCCTCGCACGTTACTGGGTACACCAGACCTCATTCGCAATCGGCGACGGAACAAAGGCCGCAACCAACCTGATCAGCGAGATCAATGGAGAACCATACCAGGATCACGATATGTGATCCCTAACCATCTACATTCTCAATTATTTCTTCCAATCCTTCCATTATTCTTGTAGAAGGCCTGTTCAACAGAGAATCATCGATAACAAACACGTTTCCTTCTTCAACAGCAGTGATGTCCTGCCACTCAGGCCTTTCCAAAACTTCAGATGCATCAACATTCTCTCCAGCACCACAGACATTCAGAAAAATATACTCTGGATCGAAGGCCTTCAACTTTTCTAAATCAAACTCTCTACTTCTCTCACCCTCCTCGATGAAGTACGTGCCGCCGGCTTTTTCAATGAGGCCTGGAATCCAGTTGCCGGAAACCATTGGAGGATCCATCCACTCCTCACAGTAAATACGTGGAGAACCATCAAAATCAAGGCCTTCAAGCCTCTTCTCAAAATTCTCTAGAACTTTCTCAGCTTCCTGACGACTTTCCAAGGCCTTTCCAATCTCTCTGATGCTTTTCTTAACTTCTTCCAGTGTATGAGGCCTTACCTGCAAAACCTTGAAATCCTCATTCTCCATCTTTTCAACTGCTTCATCCTGAAGATCATCCGACGCAACCACGAAATCAGGTTCAAAATCTCTAATCTTCTCAATATCAGGATTGATCCATCCGCCAATACTCGGCTTTTCAGCAGCTTCCTCAGGGTAATCACAAAGAGAAGTCGTGGCCACTACATCCTCTCCAAGACCTAACTCATACAGTATTTCAGTATTTGATGGTGCCAGAGAAACAATTCTCATTGTTTAAATTAGGAATGGCAGCAACATGGCCATAAGAGAGATCGCTATCAGAGGCTTATTTTCAAGCATTTTTTCTGGTAATGGCCTTTCCTCAAATTCTTTTCTGAATTTTTCTAGGTTTTCCTGATTGTAGAAGTGTCGTTTACGAAGGAAGAATCTTTCGGTTTTGCTACATCCCGTGCATATGGGTTCTTCTTCAACTCTTTCCATTCTTGTGTGTAGCAGACAGTTAATACTTCCACAGTTTTCGCAAAATGTCAGATTTATTCCGGGAATATCTAGGCCACAGTGAACGCAGTTATGAACCTCATCTCTGTCAATCTTGTCTCCATCAGTTGAAACATAGAAGTCTTCCTTGTAGCTGTAATTCTTAATTTCTGTCTGTGTGCTGAGAAAAGGTACGTACACCGGAGTGATGCTTTCAACTGAAACATCGGAGTTCCTGGGCCTGCAGTCTTTACTGTATGTAACATTATTATCTCCAGTATACGTCACGGTTTCCTCATAACTGTCCTTTATGAACTCCTTAATTTCGTCCTTGTACTCCGTCTCTGTTTTGCCATAGCGTTTTAGTTCAAAGCTATCAAAAACCTGTGAGGATTTCTCCTCATCTAACTCCACCGTGCCAGTGCGCGCCATCATTGACTGAGCGACGATATCCGATATTGTGCCATCATCAAACTCAGGACCTTTTCTATCTGCTTTTATCGTTATCTCATCCCTCTCATCAACCCTGTGTATTACTCCAACAGTTGTCTCAAAAGTTGCATTAGTAGAAACCCTCACATGTAAAGAAGGCAATAACTCTGCGTTAAGAGTAATATCATCTATATCTTCAGCATTGAAATTCCGAATATCACTAAACTTGTCCTTAACTCTTCTTTCAGCTTTATCTCTCTCAGTAGGAAAATCTACCACTTCATCGCATAGCACCTCAATTTTACCACTGTATAGATCAAGGCCTATTTCCTCGCCCATTTCCCTTAAATCTTTACCGTTAGTTAACTCAAGAACACTATCTCCGTTATTAACCTTCTCAACATATTCGCGGGCCTGCTTTGTGAATCTGCCAGTTGTTACAAGAATTCCAGTAGCATCATTAGGATAAGTAGAAACCGCTGAGTGAAGCTTCTGCACCTTAGGCCTACCTACTTTAGCCATATGCTTACATTCAACCACGTAAGTCCTCCCATCTTTCTCCATTAGAATATCTCGGCCCTCATCACCGGATTTACCTGGATTTCTGACGTTTTCATAACCGAGATTTCTGTAAACATCCATCATAACATCCTCAAAATCATAACCAGAAAGATCGTCCAAAATTCTCCGCGAACTCATGGAAAATATTTCATCTAAAACAAATTTTTAGGGGTTTCGGTACCAAATTTTTGTGAATTATAGAAACTTCTTGAATGATCTAGGACGTCATGTTGCCAGTAAGTTACGCAGTAGCTACCGGCAGACTCTAGAGAAACGAGTTTTTTACATCTTGTTGCACAAACAATAGTTATGAACTGTCCAACCGAGATCAAACAACTCTTGAAAGTACTCTACAACCTTTCATCATCAGAGACAGAGGTTCTCTACTACCTGTGCAGCAACGAGGCCCGGGCCTCGGAAATAGCGGATGAGCTGGGAAAGGATAGATCGACTATCCAGAGATATCTTTCAAAGCTGCAGAGCACAGGCCTTCTTCAGAGAGAAAGCATGGTTGAAGAGGGTAAGAGAGGCCGCTACTACGTGTACAGCGTTCCTGACAAGGAAAAACTCAAGGAGAAGGTCAGAGTTCGCATGGATGAATGGGCCGATGAGAAGCTCGAGGTTCTGGAAGACATCTAACCCGAAACTGTATAAAAGTTCAACATTCTTACACAAAGTATGACAACAGACATAGAAGTATTCACAACACCTTCGTGCCCTTACTGCACGAAAATCAAACAGTGGCTGGATGAAAACGACTACGAGTACCAGGAGCACAACGTAGCCGACGACAGGGAAAAGGCCCGCGAAATGATCAAGAAAACAGGTCAGAGAGGAGTCCCACAGACTTTTATCGGCGAGAAGGCCGTAATCGGTTTTCAGCCACACAAAATCCAGGAAGCAATTGACGAAGAGGAATAACTTCCTTCTTCATCTTTCCTGAGAAAAATGAGACGCGTCACAGTCGAAGTATTCTACTCACAGACCTGTCCAAACTGCCCGCCGCAGAAAGAACTGGCCAAAAAATTCGAAGATGAGGAAAACGTCAGAGTGCGAATGACAGACGTAGCCAGGAAAAACGGTAGAGCCAAAAACCACGGTGTAAGAGCAGTACCCACAACAGTAGTCGACGGCCCGGGAATCCAGCAGAAAAAAGGATTCAAGGGAGTAATGGCAGAAGAAAAACTTGAAACTGCTATAGAAGTGGCCAGAGGCGAGAAAGAACCTGAAGCACTGGAAAATCCGGGAATCCTGTCGGCAATCAGGGACAGAATCACCTGATTTGAATAATTTACCAGAGCCGATAAAAACCAGTAAAAAGAGGACTCAACTATGGACGCAAACGTACACGCGGAGAGCAAGAATCCTACGAAAGTAGAAGTAAATGTAAGAGGCTACAGCTTCGAAATCGACGAACCAGAATCACACGGCGGAACAGGATCAGCACCAAACCCTGTAGAATACGAACTAGGCGCACTTACAGGATGCTTCAACGTAGTTGCACATGTAGTAGCAAAAGAAATGGGAGTCAACATTGAAAGCCTTGAAATCTACGCATCAGGAGAACTCAACCCTGCAAAATTCCAGGGAAAAGAAACAGAAGACAGAGCAGGATTCAAACACATCGAAATGAACATAGAAGTAGAATCAGACGCAGACGCAGAAACTGAAAGAGAACTTTTCGAAAAAGTAGAGGCCCGCTGCCCTGTAAGGGACAACATCAGCCACGAAACACCAGTCCAGCTCAACCTCTAATCACATATTTCTTCATTTTATTTTACAGGCCTCAGGATTTCCTGTTCTTACAACTAAACCTAGCAGGAGAACAACACCGCCAAGTCTTAGAAGAATACCTTCAAAAGGCAGTGAAGCAAGCACACTGCTGAAACCTAGCAGAGATAAAACTCCTACACCACAGGAAGCACAACCACCAGCAAGAAACCCTGGCAAAGCACCTATAGCATCATAACTCATTCTATCCATACTGAACTGAATAAAACTATTTGTCAAAGTTACTCCGGCCAGCAAAGAAAAACTCATGGTTAAAAATAGGCCTATATAACCAGTATTCATTAACAGGCCGGTAAATCTTGTCATAAAGGCTATACCCCAGTTGCTTACCCCGGAAAAAATCATTTGAGCAGAATAAGTAGGATTGGAGGAAAAAAGAGAAAGAAGAAAAATTGTTGAGGCACCTATAACTGTGCCTGCAGCTCTTCTTCTGCTTGAAACAGAGGCCTTTAAACCTGCCAGCAGATCTTTCTTCCAGTTGTAAGGGTTAACTGTAATTTCTACAGCCATCCTATTCTGCCATCCATTGATCTCTCATTTCAAAGAGTTTGTCATGGAAATCCCAGTAACTTTCTTTTTCATGCTCGTAAACACAGTTTGCTGCCTTATGGGCTAGAGGTCCGTTTGGATGTAGCTGAGGGACAGGATAATCCTTCAAAATAAGTTCGACCTCGCCACTTTCCACGTACTGATTTTCAAGGCTAGGCCCTATATTCATCCGATCAATAGGTGTTCTACCGGAGGCGTCAAAACCGTTCCACTCAGCACAGAAAGGACAGCCATACTCGTTATACTCAACAATCTTCATCGGAGCACTATCACTCCCCTTACTAGGTTCACTTTCCAGGTCGATGCCCTCTAAACTCGTAAGTTCGCCGGAATCGCTGTTACGAACCTTCTCAAAGGCCTGCTCAAATCTGGAAACTGTCTGCGCTCCACTTATTTTCACAAAGCCTTTCTGCTGATTTCCTACAAAGAACGTCGGCGTTCCAAAACGACCGATATTTTTCACAGCGCTATTTTTATCCTCCAAGGCCTCGCTATTGTTCGAATTACTGTAACACTGCATTACTTTTTCGGTATCTAACTCCAGGTCATTGGATATACTTCTGAAAACATCCTCTGGAGAGGAATCTGCGTCAACCTCTCTAGGAGAAGAACCACCATCACCTGCTATACTGTATCCAGCTACACCTCCGATAGAAAGGCCTAAAATAAGTGATATCACACCGACATGCGCTGCAGTAAGTTCCAGAGTTACTCCCTGATTTTTCACAAACTTCTACCTCTTGACGAGATAATTAACAATCTATAAGATTTCATGAATATACCAGGTTTCTATAAGATATTAAAGGGAGAAGTATTAACCTATTCACAAGGTTTCAGGGTGTAAACTTAATGACAGAAAGAATTCCGGTATGGTGCAAAGGAAGCGAATGGTGTGCGTTAAAATCAACTTCAAAGATTCTAGGCCATAAATGGGTGCCGGTGATAGTCTTCCATGTAGGCGACAATGAAGAAATAAGATTCAACCAGCTCAAGAAAGAAATTGGCGGAATAACCAACAAAACACTGTCAGATAACCTGGAGAGGATGGAAGAACAGGGAATAATTAACAGGAATGTCAAGGATGAAAAGCCTGTCCGAATAACATACTCATTGACAGATTTTGGAGAAAAGCTTCTTCCCCTGGTTGAGGAAATGATAGAGTGGGGTCGCCAGAATCTTAAAGAGGGAGAAAAGAAAGAAGCATGGGTAAAATAAATTTTTTACTCGGAAGTGTCAATTCCCAGCACGGAGTAAAGGCCGCAGGTGCCAAAGTAACCTGTAGCAAGCAGTACTACTGCGATAACTCCAAGTACTGGTGAGGCAATTTCAGGGCCTGGAACCATGTCAACAAGAATTCCAAGGCTTGTAAGGCCTGCAACTGCTCCAGCAACTATTCTTACAAGTGCGTCTGTATCTCCAACGTTCTTTTCCATGTATTAGCTGAGATTTCAAGTGTTAAACAGTTTGGCCTTACCGGTTTCTGTCCGAAAGAGATTTATCTCTCAGCTCTCAGAAACTAAAGTATGTCAAAGAAACTCTTCACATCGGAACAGAAACTTTCAAGGCCTGAAATCGCACAGTACATCAGAAAAATAGCTGACGGCGTAGAATCAGGAGAAATTAACCTGAAATCCGGCCAGAACTCGATCGATCTCCACCTCTCCGACATGCCAGAACTTGAAGTACAGGTAGAACAAGAAGCAGACGGAGAAAAATCCATCGAAATAGAAATAGAATGGAAAGAAGGAGAGACAGAGGAAGGCCTGGAAATCAACTAGGCTCTCATTTTATCGTAAATTATTTCTGGCGGACAGAAACCGGTGACCGAGCTCTGAAGCAGGTTCAGGCCTGCAAAAAGATCCAGGAGGAAGAAAAGATCGTTTACAAACCATCCTCCAAGAAAGCCCACAGTGATTACAGTTCCGGCAAGGCCTCTAACAAATTTTTTCTTACTCAATTTTCTTCACCTTTTCCGCTTTTCAAGTGCTTGAATACTGCAGCCAGCGCTACAAGAGCTGCAGCACCTATACCAAGATAAACAAGGTTTGAATCTGATCTCTCAGTAAGCTGCACATCCATGTTGTCTGTAAATGTGTATACAGAGCTATCTCCTTCATCTGAATCTCCGTTTGCTCTTAATTCAATCTTGAGCTGATGTGATTTCAGAGCTGCGGATCTATCTGATGATATCTCCAGAACGGCCTTTCCTTCTTCTCCTGGCTCAAGCTCTCCAATATAATCCGATCTATCTGATAAGCTGAATGGCTGCGAACTCTGCGCAATCACTCTCACAGATACGGCCTCGGCATCCTGAAGACCTGTGTTAACCACATCGAGAGTCATGGAGGAGGTTTCGCCGGCCTTCATCTGCATTGAAGAGTTCCTGAGCTCTAGATCAGGCCTTCCTTCAACTCTCAGAGGGATCTGCATATCTTCCTGGTAGCTGTTGCTGTCTGAGTCTTCGTAACTGGTTGACAGATTTATCCAGTAGACTCCTTCCTTCAATTTTTCATCCAGATCAATTTCTAATTCCTGGTTTGAGGAGTCTTCTCTACCTATTCTGTCGATGAAAAGTTTCTCGGTCATTGAATCTGAGGAGGAGATGTTTTCAGGGAACTCGGGGTAAATCTCTACCTCTTCAACAGTTTTACTTCCTGTATTTGAAACTCTGAGATCAACTCTGACATCGTTATCTCCTGATCTCGGAGTATCTGGTGAGGTCTTCACAACGTCTGCTGTGAGATCCACGCCTTCTTTCTCAACAGGCATCGTAAACTCTTCCTCATAAGTTACCGAGCTATTCTGGCCACTTTCCGTGACATCTACCGTGAAACGGTACTGACCTGAGGGAGCATCTCCATGAACTTTAACCTGAAACTGCTGATTCCAGCCTCCACCAGGATAGATAAAGATCTCATCACTGTTCACATCTTCAATAGTAACGTACTCTTCAGCAAGAGTATTGTCCGGGCTGAGAGAAACGTCAATATTTTTCTCTTCCTCATCTCCATCCTGTATATCGTAGTGAAGCGAGGCCGTGATGTCAACTCTATCTCCAGCAGCTACAACGCCTGGATCAAAGCTAACATCCTGAAGAGCTGGCCTGGAAAAGCCCTGTCCAAGAGCCATTACAAGGATTAAAAGGGTTAAACCAATTTTGAAAGTCGTCGAGTGTGTAGTTGTTCGTTTCATAGTATCATTTCATAAAACGCTCTCTGTACCATCAGAAAGCAGTATAAGGGTTGGAAGTAGTAACGTAGCGCCAATATAAGCGGAAATAATTCCTGTAAAAAGAAAAATTCCCAGAGAATGCATACCTGAAAGATTCGCAGCAAGCAAGGCCAGGAAGCCTACGCCAGTGGTTGTAGCTCCTCCAAGAAGGCCTCTTGAAAGCTCTGTCATCGTCTCACTCATTCCTTCTGAGCCTCTCCGAGTTGAGAAGTACTTCTTCGTAACGTGGATGCCAAAGTCAATTCCTAGGCCCATGATCATCGCAGCACTCACCATCGAAATGATGGTTAGATCTGCACCAAGGTATCCTCCAAGGCCCAGCATCCAGACAAGAGCAAACATTACCGGCACAACAGGAAACATCATCCGCACAGGATCTCTGAAAACTGCATAGAGCACGCCGAGAACTGCTGCAAATGAGACCGCTGTAATAGTCATGAAGTCGCTAATTATCACGTTGAACGTGGCAAGATCAATCATATTATATCCTGTAAGATGAAATTGAGATCTTTCGAACTCTGAGGCCGCAGCCTGCTGTATGTCATCGTGAAGATTTCTAATCTCCTCAGAACTGGCCTGTGTATCTGCCTGAAAAGCTACAAGAGCTGTTCTTCTATCATTGGTTATCATACTGCGGTAATTAAATTCTCGAAGGTCTTCAGAGTTTTCAGGTATTTCTCCATATCTTTTAATCAGCAATGAGGAGGGAGAACTGGAAGATACAACGTTCTCGTTAAGCTCTACCCTGTTCTGTATCCTGGAGATCTTCTCAAAGTTCTCGGCCCGTCTAACATCATTTTCAACAGAAATCAGCAAGTACGTGGTATCGCCGCCAAACTTGGCCCGTAAAGTATCCAGAGACTCCACTACCGGATCATCTGCTGGCAAAATTGCCTCGGTACTTGGCTTAATATCAAGCATCAAGGCACCTGGTAAAACCATTGCTGTCAGAACTCCCAGTGCAACAAGCACTTTTACAGGGCTCTCAGATTGTATTTCAACAGTTCTTGCCGCGATCTCTTCAATAATCATTTGAAATCGTGCCTCCACTTTACAGACTCGTGAATCTTTTTGACTATCTTCTCTTCAAGGACGAAAACCGAGGGCAAGAGGAAGAAACTGAAGATCAGAGAATAGGCAATACCTATGGACATTATCAGGCCAAAACGATGCATTTCCGGCATTTTTCCTGAGAGAAAGGCCATAAAAGCTCCTATTGTAGTTATTGAAGTTGCAATAATTGCTACTCCTGTCTCTCCTACGGCTTCTGAAAGGGCCTCCCCGATTGTGTTGTCTCTTCTATGAAATCTGTATGTGTTGAGGATGTGCACCGAGTAATCTATGCCGATGCCAATAACCAGGGCTGCTACCGATCCTGCAAGGGTTGAGAGAGGGATTCCCAGGTAGCCCATGGTTCCGTAGAGCCAGACCACGCTCAGACCCACAACAACTAGAGGCATAAGAGAGGAAGTTAGAGATCCGTTAAACAGGCCTAAAGTGATTAAAAATACGAGTAAAAGGGAGATAGCTGTTGTAACATTTTTGTCGCGTTCAACCATTGATGAAAGTCTCTGCTGGACTGCTGGAACTCCAGAAACACTGGTTTCAATGCCTTCAGGCCTGTGATAGCTTGACTGCTCCTCTATCTCATTGAATATTCTTTCCATTGAACTACCTGAGTCTCCTACATAGGTATATGCGATAATTACGGCAGTTCTATTTCTGTCATCGATCAGGCCCCCGGTTTGATAGGGGCTGTAGACCTCAGTTACTCCATAGATATCTCCGATATTCTCTGAGAGGCCTTCGATATACTCTCTTGACTCCGGACTTGATACTGAGTTGACTCCTTCATCGCTAGTTCCTGCGGTAACCTGGACGGCGATCGAGTCCTTTCCGAGGCCTTCTGCCCTCAGATTGTTGAACTCCCTAACTGGTTCGCTGCTTGCAGGCATCATATTCTCCAGAGCCACAATCGTCTCGACACGGCCCATCCCTGGAATCATTGCCAGAGAAAGCATGAGGAAGAACAGTACAACTTCCAGTGCATGATTCTCCTGCAGGTGCGTTAACTTATCCAGCATTTTCTGTGACATTTAGTTCAACAATATTACACAAACTCTTTTTAATGGTTAGGCCAATCGAAGAAGCCATCTAAAATAGAGAAAAGGAGAGCAAAATCTATGCTCTTGATCTAAATTCTTATTTCTTCAGAATCGCTGCCCTCAGAACTTTCCAGATAAGCTTTCAGAGATTCTACAGCAGAGTTCGTATACATTTCTGGATTATCTTCGATATCTTCGACAACTTCATCTACCGGAGCATACCAGGCCGAGTCAACCTCCTCCGAAAGATCCAGAGGCCCGTCATAAATAGTATGATACACAGACACCTTCTCCCAGTTATCGGGACTCTTCTTATCAACATTCGTTAATTCCTCAAAATCATCGTCTTCAATAGAGGTCTGCTCAGGCTCACGATCCATCAACTCCTCACAGTACTCTCTGATGGCGGCCTCTCTATACGATTCACCGGATAAAACATGGCCTCCGGTAAACTCGAGAAGGCCTGGCTTTCTTTCTTTATCCTCTGATCTTCTCTGTACAAGTAATTCTTCCTGTTCATCAGTCCTGAAAGTAAGCACTGTCACTGATCTATGCCATGCAGGATTTTCTTCATCGTGCACAAGCTCTCTGCGTGCATTGTACATCCATTCATCGTCTTCGTCTACTACTGGTACATACTCGATCAAAAATCACCAACGTAATACATCGTATTACGACTTGGAAGAATTATCCCTTATTCTTTATAAAAGGCCTGCTTCTGTAGATTATTCTCGGTAGGTAAGGCCTCGAACAAAAGATTATTTCAAGTTCTCCCCACCAGCATTCTCTATGAACATCAGGATAGGTGCACACGTCAGTATCTCAGGCGGAATGGACAAAGCAATCGAAAGACAGGAAGACATCGGAGGAAACTGCGGCCAGATATTTGCAGGATCCCCGAGAACATGGGCAGTATCAGAATACGACGAAGATGAAGGCCAGGACTTCCAGGATCTGAGAGACGAAAAAGACCAGAACCCATACGTCATCCACTCAACCTATCTTGTAAACCTTGCAACACCAAAAGACGACCTTTTCGAGAAATCATTGAACTGCCTGCAAAGTGAGCTTGACGCAGCAGCAACCCTCGGCGTAGAATACGTAGTCTTCCATCCAGGAGCTCATACGGGATCAGGCCGCGAAACTGGAGTCAAAAGAATAGCAGAAGGAATCGACGAACTCGACATACCAGAAAACGTGACTCTACTACTTGAAAACACCGCAGGAAAAGGTACAACACTGGGCAAATCCTTTGGAGAACTTAGAGACATGATCAAACATGCAGAAACTCCAGACGAAAAAATCGGAGTCTGCATTGACACATGCCACGCACACGCAGCAGGATACGAACTAAGAACAGAAGAAGGATTTCAGGACTTCCTCCAGGAGATCAAGGAAGATATAGGCCTCGACAGAATCAAAGTCCTCCACCTCAACGACTCCAAAGACGAAAAAGGAAGCGAAAAAGACAACCACATGGATATCGGCTGTGGAGAAATCGGCGACGACGGATTCAGAAACCTTGTCAATGCAGAAGAATTCGAAGACCTACCAATGATACTCGAAACACCTTCAGAAGAAAGGCCTGGCTACAAGGAGAACCTGGAACACATCCTGGAACTCAGAGAATGAAACAGTTAAGAGAAGACGAGAAACTAGGGCCTCTAGTAGAAAAACACGGAGATCTGGAGCTTGAGGCCTCGGAGAATCCTTTCGAGAGAATGGTGATTTCTATAGTAAACCAGCAGTTATCCACTCAGTCAGCTGAGGCCATCAGAAAAAGACTTTTCGAGAAGTTTGAGATAACTCCGGATTCTCTACTGGATGCCGATGATGAAAATCTTGCTGATGTAGGCCTTTCACGACAGAAAATTGATTACATCAGATCTGCGGCCCAGCATTTCCAGGAGGACAATCTCTCACTGGAAAAATTCTCGGAAATGAGTGATGAAGAGGTCATTGAGGAATTGACTGATATTCACGGTGTCGGTGTCTGGACTGCAAAAATGTTTATGATCTCTGTGCTGGCCCGTGAGGACGTCTTCCCGGTTGAAGATCTGGGCATCAGGAAGGCCATGGAAAAACTATATGGGATTGAGGACAGAGAATCAATGAATGAGAAAAGCCTTGACTGGAAGCCTTTCCGCAGCAAGGCCTCGCTGTATCTGTGGAAGGCCTTAGATTGAATTACCAAAGTGCTTTTAAGGTTCGCAGCAGTTTACTTCTTTGTAGAGAAAATCGTTCTTAAATCGATTTTCTAGAAATTAGAGGTTAAATTAATGTCTAATATTCATAAGAACCAAAGAGTAGGCGTCTTTGTTGACGTTCAAAATATGTACTACAGCGCTAAAAACCTATACAATTCTAAAGTAGACTTTGAGAAGCTTCTTGACGCAGCAGTCATGAATAGAAAGCTTATTCGTGCATCTGCCTACGTTATTCAGGCCGATACTCCTGATGAAGACAATTTCTTTGAAGCACTCAGAAAGATCGGTTACGAAGTAGAGATCAAGAAACTGAAGGAGTTCTACGGAGGAGAAAAGAAAGGAGACTGGGATCTCGGTATGACCGTCGACATGATCCAGCAGGCCAAAAAACTTGACACAATCGTACTCGTCACAGGAGATGGAGACTTTGCAGTACTTGTTGACCACCTCAAGTCCATGGGATGTAGAGTAGAAGTAATGAGCTTCGGAAGATCATCCGCAAAGGAGATCAGAGAAGCAGCAACAAACTTTGTAGACATGGATGAGAACTCAGACAAGTTCCTTGTCAACCACTAGGTGAACCAAAATGGAATCCGTAAACAACATCACAGCAGAAAAAGTAGTTAACGAAGACCCTGTAACGGTCTCGCCAGATATGGCCGTATCCAAAATCAAGACAAGAATGGAGGAAAACAACCTGAGAACAGTTCCTGTAGTCGACGGAAAGGACAACCTGAAGGGAGCAGTCGGATACAGAGATGTCATCAGACACATCCAGTTCAACCCTCAGAGCACAAAAGTCGGCAAAGTAATGCATGAACCTCCAAGATTCGAGGAAGGAGACTCTCTAGTAGAGCTCGCAGACCTCAGAATCAACTCAGGCCGCAAGATGCTGGTACTTGAGCAGGGCGGAAAACTGAAAGGAAAAATCGACGACCAGGAATTCAGAGAGGCCTTCGCAAATGCCAAAGAAATTGAAGACGTCAACACTCGTACAATCGGATCGAAGGAAGTAATCAGAGTATTCGAAGAGGACAGCATTGAAGAGGCCCGTCACAAAATGCTGGACAACAACATTTCCAGGCTTCCAGTACTTGACGAAAACGGAAACATGACAGGAATGGTAGACAGCACATCCATCCTGAAAACAATCGTGCCAAAGGAAAGTCCTTCAGCAGGAGGAACATCAGGCCCAACAGGAAAAGAAACCAAGATCGCAGGCGGAAACCAGAAACTGAAGATGACAGACATTGACGTCACAGAGGTCATGGACCGGACACCGCTTACACATGAAGGCCACATGCGTGGAGACGAAGCAATTGAACTGATGAACGACAACGACAGCAGCGAGATCATCATTACAGAAGATGACTATCCTGTCAGCGTCGTAGCAGTAAAGGACTTCATCGACTACGTGGCAGACTTCCAGATGAGCGACACAATGCTTGTACAGATCACAGGCCTTGAAGTTGCAGAGGAAAAAGCAGTTGTCCACGAGAAAATTGAGAAAGCAATGAGAGGATCAATCGGCCGCAAAGTCGACAGACCTCAGGACATGACCGTCAGAGTCAAGAAATCAGACAAAGACGGCAAGAAACACAGATACGAATTTACAGTCAAACTGGACTGCGAGTACGGCCTGATCACCGCACAGGAAGAAGGATGGGAAATGATGGACGTCCTGGACACAGCACTAGGCGACATCAACACACAGGTCAGAAAGAAAAAGGAGAAACAGGAAGAACACAGAAGATAACTTCCCTCTCCCCCAATTTTTATTCTTCTATTCTCTTTAACTCCACAACATTCACTTCAAGATTCTCGGAAACTCTATTCTGGAAGGCCTGCTCACTGTGATTTCCAACTACAAGGACCCTGACCTTTGAATCATTCAAACTTACAGAGACAAGATCCTCGCCGAAAAACTCGTTCGCCGCGTTCTCAACATTTTTCTGAACAGTGTAATGCTCCTGACTCTGATACGTAAAGTAGGTCACAGGAACAGACACTACAAACATTATCACAATTGCCGCAGTAACAACAGGCCTCAACTTCTCAGCCTCCTTCTTCTTGTAGTAAGTGCTGGGTTTCACACCAAGAACCTTGAAAGCAGCAAAACCAGCAATAATAATCGATAAAGCATTCTGAAGAGCAATTGAAAGAGACTGAGCCGCAAGAACATAATCATTCAAGTTAAGGCCTACACCAACAGCAGCCAGCGGCGGAACCAGTGCAATAGCCACTGCAACACCAGCAATTTGATCACGAAGGCCTGTAGTAAATGTCAGAGCAGCTGCTGCACCGACAAGAAGCGATAAAAGTATGGTTGGAAGGCCTGGAGACACAATCAAGTTAAGCACCGAGGTCTGGCCCAGCGGTATAACAGTCAATGCTGCTGTAGCTACAATTATAGATATTACAATACTTTCAAGGCCTGCGCGCAGAGAACTCTTCAACAAACTTTTGTCGCCGACCGTCAACGATAGGGCTGCGGACACGAAAGGTGAGAGCATTGGCGCAAGCATCATTGCACCGATAACAACGATAATATTGTCAAGTGCGATTCCGTAGGCCGCGATAGCTGATGAAAGTCCGATTAATCCCCACTGAGGCCGTGAAAATCCTGAGAATTCCTGGGCCTTGCTGTAAAGTTCTTCCTGAGACAGTTCGGAGCTTGATCCTCTTGTCTTCTGGCCTTTCTGTATAAGGGATTCCTGTTCAAGAACCCTGATCGATAGATCGCCGACCTCGATATCCTCTATAGACTTCATCTCCTCTGTAAGTTCGTCGATATCGTCGGATTCGACAGTAGCTGTGAACTCTATTACTTTTTCATCATTTTTCTCGGCCTCTGAAGATGAAATATCCGAAGAATAGTCTTCCAGAACTTCTTCAGCTACATCCTTTGAATCCCTGGGAACTGTTACCTGTAACTGTCTCACAGCCAAGAATTGTTACATCCAGTATTTATTGGTTCTAGTTCCGGACCTTCAGACTTCCTCTCTCAGCTGCACCAAGAACCCGTCCAGCAAGATCAGACTGCTTCGTCAGGGATATCTCCCCGTTCTTTCCAACGGTAGCCGCGAAAAGAAACTCGTCATCGTCGTAGATATCGACTTCTTCGCCACTCATATCCTCGCCAACAGCAATGATGACAGAGTTACCTCTCTCCTCAACACTGTAGTCAGTGCTACTCTTCAGAGTCTGGCCTTTAGGTTCTACTGTAACGTTAAGGCCTAACTCGTCCTCAATCCTGTCGATGTTCTGCCCACCTTTTCCAATAATATGAGCTATATCGTCTTCCGCAATCTCTACCTGGATGTGGTTGTCGGAGAGAAACTCTATCCTGGGATTATCGGCGTATTGCTTGAAGTAATGGTTAAGCTGCTCTTTTGCCAGTTTCTGTGTTCCGGTTTCTTTGCGGCCTCCGGCTGCCTCTGAAACAGGCACAACAACGGTCTCTTCTCCGTAGGTGTAGATCTCGTACTGAGGAGAATCATCTTCAAACCTGGAGATCTGGATTACAGGCCTTGCCAAGTCTTCCTCTGTCATTCCTTCAGGAACTTTGACTGTAAGTTCGATCTTGTATACTTCTGCGATCTGGGCGTCTCTGATGAAGACTACTGTGTCACAGACCTGTGGAATCATTCCGAGCTCTACCCTTCCGATCAGTCTCTGAACAGCATCGACGGCTTCCGAAGCGTGGACAACACCGATCATTCCCACTCCTGCCATACGCATGTCGGAGAAAACCTCGAAGTCGTCGGTCTTCCTTACCTCGTCAAACACTGTGTAGTCAGGTCTGGCGAGAAGCAGAAAGTCGCCGGTGTTCTCCATTGAACCATCCAGGGCCGTATACTGAGTGATATCCTCGGAGACGTCCAGGTCCCTTGGCTTCTCCATGGTCTTCACTATCTGGCCTTGCTCTCTGTAGTATTCTGCAAGGGCCTGTGAGAAAGTAGATTTACCGTGGCCTGGTGCTCCTGCAACAAGTATTCCCTCGGCCTCAGTCTTCAAACGGTTGAGAAGTTTCTCACTCATCTCGTAATCATCAAGGGAAACCTTTGCGACAGGCCTGACAGCTGTAATCTCTGCTGCCTCTGAGAAAGGAGGTCGTGTCATTGCAATCCTGTAAGGGCCAAGCTGGATGACTGTGGCGCCATCTTCCTCCATCTCTACAAGGCCTTCGTCAGAAATTTCTGCTTTCTCAATAGTCTCATTAATTAGTTCATACATTTTGTCCTTTGTGAGCTTGTCTTTACCTATTTCCTCAAGCTCGAACTCACCTGGTAGACCTCTCTTGGCCTTCGGAGTTGATCCCTCCTTCAGGTGAACGCTCATAGTTTTATCATCAAAGTAGTCTTCCAGCGAGAACTTGACATCTCTCTCCTTCTCAAATTCTTTGACATCTATTCCTTTGGCCCTGGCAACCTTTGCCTGAACCCTGTCAGCAGTATAAAGTGTTGCGCCCATTTCCTCGGCCATATCACGGATCAAGGCATCGATCCTGCCGGCGTGAGCCATTTCAATTTCCTCTGTAGTAGGTTTGCGGCCCTTAAACTGGAATCCTATGCCTTCTCTCTCGGCCAGCATTCTGATTTCCTTGATCTCATCAATTCCCTTGTAACCTGTCTCCTTTCCTTCATTGGCCTGATTCTCCAGCTCGTCAACTACAAATTCGGGAATTATAATCTCTCCTTCTATATCTCCTTTTTCAATAAGATAGGAGAGTTTTCCGTCGATTATAATAGAGGTGTCAGGCACGATTTTCTGGCTCATAAATTTCAGACTCTAAGAATAGCTTGTCCGCTAAGTTTCAAAAATCTGTTATTCGGACGGCATATACCGATCCGCAAGTTCAGGGTTTTCAAGATATTCTTCAACAAGGCCTCTATTGCCGTATATATCCGCATTGTGGATCCCTCTTTCATCAAGCTCCTCCATCATCTGGGCCTTCATCTCTGATGCTAGCTGAAGAGCATCATGCTGATTCTTAACCATTTGATAAGTATTGTATCCTCTTCCTGTCAGCCTTCGATCGCTTGGATCTCCAGCAATAAGCCCTAGGCCATCCTCTGAGTCGCCATTCCATTTCTTCATCCAGTTATACACTGTTCTCTTCGAAACATCGACTGAATCAGCAATCTCAGCTGCCGAAGGCTCTTCCTCGGCTGCGTAAAGAAAACCTTCCAGAGGAGTAACTTTTTGCGCGGAACTTCTTCTGCTCAGGCTTCCAACAACGTCAGCAACAAAGTCCTGGGCCTCACGGCTCTCAGGATCCATGCCCTGATTACTGAGAAAGTTATCGTATTCATTTACGAAAATCTCTCCCTCAACAGTAGTTTCCTCTCCCTCATCACTGGGATAAGTAAGGCCTGAACTTCTGAAATCCTCAAACCATTCTTCCACAGTCCCTGGCTTGGCCCCGGTAATCATCTTTGGGTCAATGCCTTTGTTCACGGCCCTGAGAGCTCTGATCTCATTGTATCCCTCATTTCTTCTTGAAGAATTATTTCTATTCGATGAATAAACTTCATCCATTATTTCAGTATCTATATCTCGGGCTATTTCTTCTGCAGGCCTGTTTAATGCTCCTTTTGCCAGCCTTCTCAGAGAATCAATGTTATCGATTGTTTCAACTGTGCCCTGATGATTTCTATCAACCTCCTCTACTTCTTCCGTGCTTAGCTGGTCAAGCCGTGAAATACTCTGGTTAATCAGTCTTTGAGGGTCGTCGGCAGATTCTCTCATATATAGTCGAGTTCTGACGAGTATTAAATAAACACCGATTATGTTGTGACTGTCTGATAAACATTCTCGGTGTGTGCACGCCATTCACATGGACAGGTATTTAAGGAATAGGTCAGAAAAACTCTGACAGACAAAACACAACATATCGTGGGGGAGGGAGAGAATTCTCCCTACATGTTGGGCCACACCCAAAATTGATTTCAACCAATCAGAGGCAATTATATCCTATGAAATGCATTTACTGCGACGAAAGTTCGACACGAGTGGTGGACACTCGAGAATCAGAAGATAAAGTAAGAAGACGCCGAGAATGCAAGGACTGCGGCAGAAGATTCACCACCTACGAGACAGCAGAGAAACTGGACCTGACAGTTGTAAAAAGAGATAAAGAGGACGAGAAGTTCCAGGAAGAGAAAGTACGCGAAGGAGTTGAAATCGCAGCCAACAAGACCTCCATCACCGACGAAGAAGTAGAGGAAATAGTTGAAAACGTCAAGTCGATGTTGAGAGGCCGAAAAAAGATAGAGGCCGAGAAAATCGGGAAAAAAGTGAAAGAAGAGCTGCAGAAAAGAGACGAAGTGGCCTATATCCGTTTCACATCAGTTTACGACTCTTTCGATGATGTCGAGTCATTCAAGAAAGAGATTGAGGCCTTGAAAGAGGACTAAATCATGATTGCGAACCTGTATTACCTTATGGTGTTAACATGGCAAAACTAGAACAAAAGTCAGACTTTAAGCTACCTGTCAAACGCGTAAAAGGAGAAACCGTTGAAGAGAGATTAACGGAAAACGCTTACGAGAGGATTCTACCGGCCAGATACCTTCTGAAAGATGAAGAAGGTGAAGTGGTAGAGACTCCTGAAGAAATGTTTGAGAGAGTAGCCAAGAACGTTGCACAACCAGACAAAAACTACGATGATGTAGACTTCGATAATTCATGGCAGGAATTCTACGACCTGATGACCCATCAGAAATTCATGCCAAACTCCCCAACACTGATGAACGCGGGAGCAGACCTACAGCAGCTATCAGCGTGTTTCGTCGTCCACCCTGAAGACGACATGGATTCAATTTTCAACAAGGTACACGACGCTGCAAAGATCTTCCAGTCCGGAGGAGGCATGGGATACCCATTCCACCTCATGAGGCCTAAAGGAGACATAGTATCCTCAACAGGAGGAATCGCATCAGGCCCTCTAAGCTTCCAGCAGGTATTCGACACGATGTGTGGAACAATCAAGCAAGGAGGCAAGAGAAGAGGCGCACAGATGGGAATCATGAAGATCGACCACCCAGACGTCCTCAGATTCATTGTATCAAAGAGAAAGGAAGGCAATTTATCCAACTTCAACATCTCAGTCGGCCTCACAGAAGATTTCATGGAAGCCGTCAAAAACGACGAAGAATACACACTGATCAACCCAAGAACCGACGAACCATTCGAAGTAGCAAAAGAAACAGCACAGTTCTACAACAGCGACGAAGAATGGTATCCACAGGCCGAAGGATCAGACACAGGAAAAGACGACAACTTCTGGAGAGACCACGCATCAAGCTTCGGAGACGAAATTGAAGACTTCGACATCAACCTCGAACCGGGAGAAGAAATGAAGCTCCCAGCAAGATTCATCTGGGAGACACTGATCGACGGCGCATGGAGAAACGGAGAACCAGGCCTCTTCATGTACGACGAAGCCAACGACATGCACAGCTTTGATACAGAAAAACACCCAGAACACAGCATCGAGGCCACAAACCCTTGTGGAGAACAGCCGCTTGAAAACTACGAGGCATGCAACCTGGGCCACATCAACCTAAGTCTTCTCGTAGACGACCAGGGAGACGGCTCCGCACTAAGCTTCCCTGAATGGAAACAGGAGAACTCCGACAGATACGACTTCGAAGACGAAGAAGATCTGAAGGCAGCAATGCAGGAGTACATCCAGGAAGCAGTAGACATGGAAGAATTCGAATACGTAGCCAAGACAGGCCTGCGTTTCCTCGACAACGTAGTCACAATGTCCGACTTCCCACTGGAAGAAATCGAAGAAACAGTAACAGACCTCAGAAAAGTAGGCCTCGGACTCATGGGATTCGCACAGATGATGATCCAGCTAGGAATCAGATACGGATCAGACGAATCAGTCGCAGCAGCAGAAGAAATCCAGCGGTTGATCACACTGTTCTCAGTAGAAGAATCCAACAGACTCGCAGAAGTCAGAGGAGAATTCCCAGAATGGGAGAAATCCAAATGGGCCAACCCAACAGAATACGAAGAATGGTTTGAACAGTACACAGGAGGCCTAGACCCAGAAAACTTTGAAGACGGCCTTAAGATGAGAAACCACAACACAGTAACCATCGCACCAACCGGAACAACCTCCATGATCGGAAACACTTCCGGAGGATGTGAACCAATCTTCAGCCTGGCCTACTTCAAGAACGTCGCAAAGGACATCCAGGGAGAAGACATGCTCGTCGAATTCGACGACTACTTCATCAAGGCCCTTGAAGCCAACAACGTCGACGTAGAAGAAGTCAAGGAAGCAGCACAGGAGAAAATGGAGAACAACGAATGGGAAGGAGTAGAATCCAT
This sequence comes from Candidatus Nanohalovita haloferacivicina, assembly GCF_029232205.1. Classification (GTDB taxonomy): domain Archaea; phylum Nanohalarchaeota; class Nanosalinia; order Nanosalinales; family Nanosalinaceae; genus Nanohalovita; species Nanohalovita haloferacivicina. The sequence goes on from NZ_CP107255.1 coordinate 564,342, forward strand.
CCCCGACGACGTACTGCCTCAACACGTCAAAGAAATCTTTGCAACAGCCAACCAGGTAAGTGCAAAGGAACACATTGACATTCAGGCAGCATTCCAGAAACACAACCACAGTGGAATCTCCAAAACCTGCAACTTCCCTAACTCAGCAACCAAGGAAGACGTCAGAGAGGCCTACATGAGAGCCTACGAACAAGGCGTCAAAGGCATGACAGTCTACAGAGACGGAACAAGAGAAACACAGGTCATGCAGACCAACAAAGAAAACCAGCTCACCGACATGGACAAAGTCGACATGCTATCCGAAATCATCAACGAATTCGGAGGAGCAGAAGACCTACTCCAATCCAACGAATTCCAGGAAGTAGTCGGCGACACAGACCTCGAACTACAGGAAGAAGAACTTTCCAAAGAAGTCACACAGGAAGGAATCCAAGCCGACACAGAAGACACAGGGCAGTCCACAAACATGGGCGGAGGCCACGGAATCAAGGAAAGACCAAAAGTCGCACAGGGAACCACACAGGAAATAGAAACAGCCTACGGAGACCTGTTCGTCACAATCAACAACTCAGAGAACAATGGCCCATTCGAAGTATTCGCCAACCTAGGCAAATCAGGAGGCTACACACAGAGCTTCACACAGGCCCTAGGAAGAATGACCAGCCTCGCCCTACGTAGTGGCGCATCAGGCAACGACGTCATCAAACAGCTTGACGACATCCGCTCACCGCAGATTGCATGGGACCAGGGAACACAGATCCACTCAGTACCAGACGCAATCGCAGAAGCAATGAAACGCCACCTGGAAAACCACAAAGGTAGCCAGCAGACAGTCGACCAGTTCGAAACACAGACCCAAAAAACACAGAAAAAAGGCACAACACAGCCAAAAACAGAAACAGAAGAACAGGCCGACAAAGGAGACGCAGCAAGCATCGTCAGCGACGGCGGCAACCCAGAATGCCCAGACTGCGGAGGAATGCTAGTCCTCCAAGAAGGCTGCAAGAAATGCCCAGACTGCGGATGGTCCAAGTGCTAGGCTTGTTACGCCAAGCCAATGCAATAAACCATTCACAGAATGGATTCCAAGTAAAGGCCTGACAGGGAGCCTCTTGATCCCTGTCACCAGCATTTCTTCAATCTAACCGGTTGGAAATGCTTTCGATAAACCATGTCAGACACGAAAGGACTCGGCCAATACAAACTATTCCACGTCACAGAAATGAACGAAATCCCAACCACAGAAGAAGTAAGAACCCTGCTAACACCAGGAGAACCAACCGGCGCAGGAACAAAACAAGACACACTAATAGAAACAGAAACAGACTCTGACTACGACGACAAATACCTAGGCCCAGTCGGCACAACAATAGACTACGACCAACTCGAACAAACACAACTCGACACCGGAGTAAGGCCAGAAACCAAACAAGCAGAAATCACAGCATACAACAACTCAAAAGTTGGAGCAGCTTCTGATTGAGGAGTACTCCTAAAACTTTACTCTTTCTAAAGTGATTCTGTGAAATTAATAAGCTTCAACATCAACGACTACCGATCTATAGATGATAGCGGAGAATGTTATTTATCGCCTTCAATTACTATTCTAGCAGGTAAGAATGAAGCAGGCAAGACCTCAATACTAGAGGCCTTAGAGAGCTTTAATTTTAACCAGGAAATTGATGATGGAGCAAAGCCCATAGGTAAAGACGAGAGCCTTCCTAAGATTTCATTAACTTTTGAAATTAGCGAGGCTGAAAGGTCATTGTTTAATGAGGTTGATAATAGCTTAACAGCTACTATAACGAAGGTTTACCCTAATACTTACAATCTTGATAAAAAACTCGAAGATGTATTTCCTGGCGTTGAAGATCGGAGGAAAGAGATGTCCGAGAAGTTACAAAGTGTAATAGCAAGCAGAAAAGGCAAGATTGAGAAATTCAGTTCAATAGAAATGCAAGAATTCTTAGAAGAAGACAATATTAGTAATGCGGTTCCGAAAATAATAGATGAATTAGAAAGAGCTATATCTTCTAATAACAATAATCAGCAGGCAAATGAGCTTAAAGAGGTTAAAGAGAAGATAAAGGGCGCCTATAGTGATTTTTTAGACTACAAAGAGTTTGATAAGTTCATAAGGCGAACGGATTTTTCAGAGGCTTTACCAAAATTCATACTATTCGACTCCGTAGAGGACAATATACCTAATGAAGTTGGATTTTATGATTTGAAGGATAACAATTTTGTTCAAGATCTATCGAAAATTTCTGATTTGGATCCAGAGATAATAAAACAGGACGAGGATAATAGAGCAAAGAGGAAGCATAAGAAAAAAGTAAATTTAAAGTTAAATGAGGACTATGAACAATTCTGGACTCAAGACGCATCTAAATTAAGTGTGGACTGGGACTCCGATAGCTTATATTTTTGGATAGAAGAAGGTGCCGAATATTATGAGCCTTCTATAAGAAGCAAAGGTAAACAGTGGCACCTATCATTTTACACTAAGCTAACAGCACACGCTAATGAAAGAAATCCCCCCATAGTATTGATAGACGATCCTGGTATTCACCTTCATAAAAAGGCCCAGGAGGACATACTGAGGAAGTTGGAATCATTGTCAGAAGAGACTAAAGTAGTTTTCACCACACATTCTCCTTACCTTATAGATCCGAATAAACTTAACCGAATAAGACTTATTGAGAAAGAGAACTCATCTGGCACTGAAATAAGCAAAATCCATGCGGGTGCAGACTATGAGACACTTTCTCCTATACTGACTGCAATGGGAGCTGCACCCAGCTTAGGTTTAGAAGCATCCAAGAAAAATACTGTTGTTGTAGAAGGGATTTCAGATTATTATTACCTACAAGCCTTTAGAGAACTGATTGAGAAGACTGATTCTGAGCTCAATGTAGTTCCTTCTACAGGAGATACTACTATGCTCCATATAGCACCCATTCTTTATGGCTGGGGAACAGACCCAATATTTCTATTGGATGAAGATAGTAGTAACGGTATAGGAGATAAATTAATGAACGAAGAAGAATTGGGAATCTCCGAAGATAAGATAGTTTCAATTCCAGTAGAAGATGGTGCTATTGAAGATGTCTTCACAGAGAAAGACTTCAAAAAACATGTATTAGAGTCTCCAAAGAAGCAGTTTAAGTCCAAAAACTCTATGTATATGAAGCGCGCAAATAAAAGCAAGGCACTCTCATCAAAATTATTTTACGAAAAAGTGCTTGAGGAAGATATAGATCTAGAGGAGACAACTCTGCAAAATATAAAAAAGATCTTCGGGAAAATAGATAGAGCACGAGATTCTACGTCCTATATCGCCTAATTATATTGATGGCGTTTCCAATTCCTCTAAAATTTCCCTCTCATAAAACTCCACTTGATCCTCCGATAAGACTTCCATATCTATCAGTGAGGCCACTAGCTGTACTAGAGTTTCTACCCTAAACAACTCCTCCATCTCCCGGAAATTATCAGGCAGAGGCCTTTCTTCGGAATAACCTTCGTAGAATTTTTCTCTAGGCCATTCTTTTCCTGGGTCGTGCATCCAGAAGGAGTTGGCTGCTTTGACTATGTTTCTGGCATCGAGGCCTGAGAATGCGTAGTCCATGTCGATTATGCCGTTGATTTCTCCGTTGAGGTATATTGTGTTGTCGGGTGTGAAGTCGTCGTGGCAGATTACTGCTTCGAATTCTTCGGGCCACTGGTCTTTTCTTTCTTCGACGAATTTCTGTATTTTGTCGGCGAGTTCTTCCAGGCCTTCTTCACGCAGTATCTCAAGTTTTTCTTCGAGTTCTGTGAGGTAGTGTTGTTTGAGGCTTCCTTCTTCGAACTCTACTATTTCAAGGCCTTTTTCTGTGAATTCTATCCAGCCTTCTTTTTCGAGTGTCGTGTAATTATGGATTTTGGCTAGTTCGCGGCCTGCTTTCCGTGTTTTCTCTGGTGAGATGTTCTTTTCTCCTGATTGTCCTTCGAGTTTCTCGACTACCGTGTATTTCTGGCCGTTGATTTCTTGGACTTGTTTGGTCACTGCGTGTGGGATTTTGACTGTGTCTGAGAGAAGTTCGTACATGTTCAGGCAGTGCTTGAGGGATGCATGGTTGTCGTATTCGTCGCCGGAGAACTGGATGATGTAATCCTTGCCGTCTACCGTGGCCCGATAGGTCTCATGTTTCAATCCTTCAGATATTTCGCTGATTTCCTGGGCCTCTACCCCGAATACTTGTTTGACTGCTTTCTCTACTTTTTGTTTCATTTATACTCTATGTAGTTCGCTGATCTATTTCTGTTTATAAAGTTTCCAGGTTGTTTGAGAGTAATGAACAGTCACGATGAATTGTTGAACCTTGAGTACGTGGCTTATGACCACGTAAGCGACTTTATGGAAAAAACAGCGAACAGAAAAATGATTGATCCTCATGTGGATGTTGGATTCTTCTATGACGGGGATACTCCGGTTGTAGAGGTTTCTGCCAGCGGCCTTGTTGAAGGAAGTTACGTTGAGAGATATGTTCTTGATGGAATGAGTATTGAGGCCTTTGAAGAGCTCGGTTATGATGTATGGACTCATGGATTTGAGGACAGTTTTCATTCAGTTTCCCAGATTGGAGAATTGCTTGAAGAATAAAAATTGAAAGGAGAGAAGGCCTTAGCGGTCCTCTCCGAGAATTATTTCTCCTGTAATTGAGTCAAGAGCTTTCTTTGAATCTGCTTTGGATAGGCCTGATTCTGATGCTATTGCCTCGATTAGTTCTGCCTTGTTCATTGCTTCGACTTTTGCTGGTAGTCTCCAGTCTTCAATGGATGTTCCTGATACTCTGTAGCTGTTTTTCTTTTCCTGAACTTCTTTTCTGATGCCGACTGCTACGTCTCCGAATCCGTCGCCGTCAAGATCTCCTACGTACATTGAATTTACGTTCTTGGAGAGTTCTGCTCCTGCCTTGAACTTAGGCCTCTTCTCTGATGTGACTGCTGCAGTTACCTGGCCTCTATTGGTAGAGATGACTTCTGTATCCGTCAGATCCAGGATTCCATCTCCGTCGCTGTCAGGATCTACCCAGGTCTGGACTGTAAGTGCTACTTTGCCAAGCCTTACGCATCGGTCTGCGTCGTCGCAGTCTCCTGAGTCAATTCCCTGGTAGAGTGCGTTGCTCTGCATGTTTCCTCTAGCCTCGTATACTGGGTTAGCCAGTGCCATTCCTGTTGCTGTGGCCAGTAGTACGAGAAGTATTGCAAGTTTTTTCATGGTAAGAGCTACAATATGTAGAGAATCTATAAATCGATATCTGTTGATTATATTTAGGATCTGGTGTAGAGAATCTTTTCTCCGATTAAAAGAGTTGGTGGGTACTGCAGTTTTATGGACGCAGAGGAGGAACTCATGGATCTTGATTATGCGGCCTATGATCATGTATTAGAGCTTGAAGATGATCTTGAGGAACGTAGAATCAGAGATCCAGATCTATATGTCGGATTTCACTATGAGGAAGATACTCCTGTAGTTGATGTAGCAGCTCATGGAAAGAAAAAGTCGTATATTGATAGCTATCGTTTAGAAGGCTTATCTGTAGGCGCATTCGAACAGCTAGGTTATGATATCTGGCTTGACACCTTTGAAGATACTTTCAAGAGTACTGAAGATATAGGCAGACATCTTGAAAGATTTTAAACTTATTTTTCTTGTTTGAACAGATAAGTGTATAAGCTTTCACTCCTATAGAGGAGTAATGGATGCATTCGATGAAATAGAGTCGTTAGACTACTCAGCATGGGATCACGTCGTAGATTTTAATCTCAAGCTGGAGCTGGCAGATATAGAAGAGCCACAGCTTTACATTGGATATCACGATGAAGAAGGCACGCCAGTACTAGACTTGATAGCTAGAGGGCCTATCAATTCGTATATCAACAGCTACAGGCTTGACGGCCTCAGTATGGAGGCCTTTGAGGAGGAAGGATACAGGTCCTGGAAAGAAACTTTTGAGGACATGTATGGAGAGTCAAGGCCTCTGGAAGATTTTTTCGAAGAATAGTTATTGCATGTGAGGTCTTGTGTTATACCTTTTCTAGGAGTTCTTATTTTTCTGTACTGAAGCTGTATTCTCCTTTCAGGAACGGTATTCTGTTTTCCATTGTTTTCTTGAATCGCTGGCCCTGTAGGCCTTCTAATTCTTGCATTTCTTCTCTAAATCCGTTGAGTTGTTCGGCTATTTTATCGCCGGCGTTTTCCTGGTACTGGGAGAATTCGTTGTAGCTGGCTCTTGTGTTTGAGAGATGGTTTTCGAATCCTTCCTGAAAACGGCCTTTCATGAAGTATGTTACGGCCTGTGCCATTGTTTCATCTCTGACATCAAAGTCTTCTAGTCCAAAGATATCAGTCATAAGGCCTGCTGCGTATTCGAATTCCTGTACATACTGATGGAGATCTACTTCGTGTCTTCTGTTTTCGTGGTATGCGTCAAGTATTCCTGCGTCGTATATTTCGTCGAGTACAAGGAGTGATAGGCCTGCTACAAGATCGTGTTTTACTTCTGGTACTTCTGTATCTTCTACTATTTCCCGATATTCTTCCGGTGCATTGTAGTCGTAGATTGTGGCGAGATCTCTTACTTTATCGGCATCATCTATCAGGGCCTCTACGTTGTTTTTGTGCATTGTTTCATGTGCTGCTGTCTCTGCTGCTGGAGTTCCTTCCGTTGCTTTCCCTGATTTTCTGTAAAGTGTTGATTTGTCTTGTTGAAATGTGTGGGTGCCGGCGTATTTTTTATCAGTATCTTCTAGTGTGGTCATTTTTGGAGGTTTTATCTTCTGGCCGGGGATGAAGCCATCGATGTACTGTGCTGCGGCTTCGTGCAGGTCGTCCAGAAATCCTTCAGGTAGCTGGCCTTTTTCCTCTACATGGCTGATGTTTTGCGTGGAGGTATGCAGCATTGCAAGTCTGTCGGTAGTGTAAGGCGCTCTCTGCATATCCTTGACTCTTTGCTGTACTGCTTCAAGCTCTTCATCTGTATGTGAGCCTCCGTTAACTTTTCTGGAAATATGCTTTGATTCTCTTCTTTCACGTCCGTAGAATCCTGCCGGCCTCAACTGGAACTCGTTGGCCCATCGGGATAACTCCTCTTCCAGGTCAGGTTCATCTACTTCGAAAAACAAACTGGCCGGCATAAATACAGAGTAGAAGCAAATTTTTATATCGAACCAGTAACAAAAAAGAGGAATGTTTCAGGAGGCCTTTCTTGGCTCTCCTGCATGTGCTGAAGGTTTCTGCACTTCTGGAACAAGTTCTTCGACAGAGTAGAGTCCTTCCTGAAGATCCATCAAGTAGTCATTCAGTTCCTGTGCTACTCCAGTTTCCGCTTCCAGCTCAAGGAATTCCTCATATGCTTCTTCTAGAGATTCGTAGTTTTCTCCCGCTTCTTCTAGGTGTTCTGCTGCTTTCTCCTCCCGGCCATTATCCAGAAGGTATAACGTATTATGTAATTCGTCAAAGAAGGCCTCTGTGGCTTCTCGAATTTCCTCTGTAGCTTCAGAGAAGTTATTGTAGAAATCCAGTTCATTTACCTGTCTACTTGCCTCTAGAACTGTTTCATCGTACTCAACTGTTCCAGGCACCAGTTCCGGTACATAGTTCTCAAGTTCGGTGTCGTGAGTGATTCCGTCTAGTTCTTGGCCTCGTATCACGTAAAGCCATAGAGTTAATGAAAGAAAAAGGTTTTGGAGGTTGTTTCAGTGGGTTTGTTAGGCCTCTCCATCGTATTCAGGTCTTTTTTCCTGAATAGCGTTCTGGAGGTTGTGGGCTGCAAGGCCTGATGCTTCAATAGCGTTGTCAGTTTCTTCGAGTAGTCCTCCAACTTCTCCAATGTGGTGTCTGGCTGTTCTTGCAAGTGAAGCATATTCTTTGGCTTGCTGGGCCTTTTCTGCGTATGTTAGTGGGTCTCCTGATTCTGCTCTTTCTTCTAGGCTGTCGGCCATTGCTTCGTATTCTTCTGCCCACATTGTTCCTTCCATATTTTCCTGTGCTTCTCTCTTGGATTCTGCAGCTTCCTCTACACTTTTCTGATCTGCTTCGCTGAATTTGTGCTTGGTGTGATAGTCGTTTGCTGCCTGCTTGTACTCTGTTTCTACTTCTCTAAGTTCGCTTCTTATTTCAGAAGTATCTTCCCAGTCTATTTCATCAGAAAGCTCTACTTCTACGTCGAGGCCTGATGCTGTCTCCAGCGCGTTTTTGGCTTCTTCGTAAACTTCGTCTCCGTACTGTTCTACCTCTGCGTATACATCCTGTAGATTCTCTCTGAGATCCGTTATTTTTCCGTGAATAGATTCAAATCTGTCATACTGTGTTGTTTCATCCAGTGCTGTCTCGCTGTGTGCGTCCAGAGCAATTGTTGCTCCCTGAGCAACATTTATTGCATGTTCTGCTCCATTGGAGGCATGCTCTGATAGTATTCTTGGATCTGTTATGGTTGTTGAGTCTCTATCAAGGCTTTCAGCTTGATCGTTTAGGTTTTCTCCAGCTCTCTGAGCTGATCTGGCCTCATTTCTTATTGTTCTCCAGTACTGCTCTACATCTGCAGGATCCTGGTTTGCCGTATTATTTTCCTCGCCGTCTCCGCCGAGTAGTCCATTTAGAAGATCTCTCATAGAATGCCATGAAACAAGCAATATTAAGTATGTTACTTTGAAGTTGCAACAGATCTACTTGAATGCTAGCCGTGCAATCTCCTGATCTGCAAGTTTTTCATCATATATCCGGAACTCATCAATCTCCATGTTAGTGAACTTGGCCGGAGAATTGTCGCCAGCCCTACCTATCTGTATTCCTCCGCCAGAACGATCTGCATCCGTCAAGCTGGTAGTTGAGAGATATGCTGAACCATCAAGAGATCCGTCTATAAACAGTTTGACAAGGCCTGAACTTTTTTCACGTGTGAAGGCCACGTGATGCCATCTTCCGTCAGCTACTTTTCTGTCAGAGTTTACGTACCTATCGCTGCTGCCGTTTCCATTACCGTAGACAAGTTTTCCTTCACTATCTATTCCGAATCCCCAGTCATTTGCAGGGCCTGAGTTTTCCTGATGTGCTATGGCCTTGGTCTGCCAGTGATTGGTTCCTGCCCCATCAGTAGTTTTGATCCATGCAGAAACAGTCTGGTTGTCAGGTAGTTTGTGGTCTATCTGGATGTAGTCATCGCTGCCGTCAAAACTGTATGCATTGGTGTAGAAGAGGCCTTCGCTGCCTGTTGATTTTCCAGATGTGAAATTGTATCTTTCTACGGCTCTGGCTTTCTGTGTTTCAAATGCTTTCTCTACCTCGTCCTGGCCCCACGCTGTTGTTGAGATTGTCATTTCATCGATTTTGCCGTAGAATCTGTCTGTGTTGCCAGAGTCCGAGAGGCTGCCGATGAATGCTGGACCTGTCGTGTTTTTCATTGTGAAGTCTTTCTGAGTGCTTGTTTCCAGTGTTCCGTTCACATAGATTTTAAGAAACCCTCTGTTGGCGTCTGCTACGGCCACTACATGATACCATCTCTGCCATTCCGGGAAGCTGTAGTCTATAGCGTTGATCTGGTCGTTAGTGGTGTTTCTTACGTCGAAGGAGAATTCCTTACCGTTTCTGGGGATTCCAAACAGGTACTTATCCCAGTCATCTCCGAAGAAGGCCTGCCAGTCATCCACTCTTTTTTCCGGATATACCCATGTAGAAATAGTGATTTCCTGGTTGTCCGCAAGTTGATCTACCTGTCCGAGAGAAGCGTATGAGTCTCCGCTGAAGTTTAGTGCCTGGCCTGAAACTCCGTCAACCCATGAAGTGTTAGTCAGTGTGGCATCCACGTTGTTCTCTGACTGATCCTCTGTGGTTGAGCCTGCTCCATCGTTCATTCTCCACGCTGCAACTGTACCTCCCGAATGGAAATCTCCCATTAGAGGCCCTGTTGACACCACTTCCTGCGTTGTTCCGTTCATTTTCCATCTTTCAAGATAGTTCTTCCCAATATAATCCTGTTCAGATAGTTTCTGTATATCTGTAGCTGTTAGATCCTGGTCATAGACTGTTACTTGGTCGACTGAGCCGTGGAAAAGCGGGCCTCCAATGATCATCTCGTTGTCTGCGCCGTAGATCAAGTTGTCAGAAGGGTTTACCGATTTGTCCCCTACTTTTTCTCCGTCAAGCCAGAGCTCTGACCTGTTGTCAGAGGTGAACTGGATCACTGCATGATGCCAGCCCGTGCTTAGAGAGGCCTCAGATTCAACTCCATCCGTGAATCCCTGAAGTTTGCCATCGTAAGTTCTTAGCCCGGCCTGTCTTCCGATTCTCACTATCTGGCCGCTTTTCATGTAAAGTGCTGTACTGTAACGAGGCCTGAAGTTCCAGTAGTACGCGTTCTTGTTTCCTGCACCCTTGCTTCCGATAAGCATGTATGAGGCCCTGTAGTGGTTTGCTCTGACGAACTCTGACTTGTTTGTGACGTCTTCTCCGTTGGCGCCGTAGTCTTTCAGTGTTTCCTCCCATTCCTCCAGTACTGCTGCATCATCGCAGTTTCCTGCTGGATGAGGCTGATCATCGGTTATCATTATCATTTTCGTGCCTTCTGGCTGGCTCTGAAGATACTGCGACATGTTTCCTGCGGCATTGCAGGCATCTCCACCATATCCGTCTCCTCCGTGAGTATCAATCTCTTTGGTCTCATTCAGGCCCCATGAGCTGTTCATTTTAGCGATTGTAAACCCTCTAGCGCAGTTGTCGCAGATCTGATTTCCGTTTATATTCATGAAGCTGTCATAGGCAGGACTGAAGTTTCCAGCTCTACCGTAGTCATTGTGGCCCATTGATCCAAGTCTGAATCTTGTATCTGAAAAATTCCTGACTTTAAACCATGTTGAAACTGCGTAACCGTTGTCTATCGAAAGATTCAGGCGGCCTGAATGATTGACAGAAATGTAGTCATCTCTTCCATCCATTCTGAAACTTCCTCCTTTCAGCATGTTATCCTGGCCATTTTGAGAGTAGTCGAGTGTACTCATTCCTGTGCTGTCGAAACGGTAGTAGTTCTGAAGGCCTGCAGATGCAAATGAAGCCATTAAAATTGCAAGAGCAAGGGCCACTGCAAACTTGGTGTTTCTCACATTCAGAGATGGCTTTTTATCAAATAAATTAGTTGTATTCATTTCATCGCAAGGTCCTGTATCTCGGCCTCTGAAAGCGTTTTGTTGTAGATTCTGATTTCATCGATCGATAGCTGGTTGTAGTCGGAGAAAGGCCTGAATCCTGAAATTGAGGAGATACTCATTTCTGGTGTCTGTACTGAATCTGTTTTCTCTCCGTTGATATAGAGCTGGATTTCTCCATTGGATCTTCTGAATACGTAGTTGTTCCATTCCTCTAGAGCGGACGAAGGCCTTTGAGTGTCAAGCACGGAGTAGTTTCCTGTGTATACTCTGAATTCGTCTTCCACCAGCTGCATCTGCGGGTTTCTCTTGTACACTTCTGGATCTGCGTAGTATCCGAACGAAGTGCTGTCATCATCGTCGTAGTATAGTCTGTAGTACTCTTTTCGCGGTTCTTCGTTTCCATCGCTTCCCAGAATGTAAAGCTGGTATTTGTCAGGATCAGGTTCTGGTTTTCGCACCCATTCTGAGTCCCAAGAATTACCCCATACAGGAATACTGTTGGTCTTGGCCCAGTACTTCAGATATAGATAGTTTTCATCGCCAGCAAAATCCGGGTAATCATCCTGGTAGAACCGGCCTGTGAATATGTCCTCAAATCCTCCGTTGGAAGATGCGTTTGCGAGTCTGACATCTGAGAATCCGTCCTGAGCTCCAAGGTCTTCTACATCGCCTCTCCAGTCCGTTGACTCGTTGAAGATATTCTGATTGGCCTGGTTTGAGAAGATAGTATATCGGCCTTTTCCCGAGGTTTTCATCCAGAAGCTTACAGAATGGTTTTCAAAGGAGAAGCTGGAGGTTCCAATACCGTTTTCTGGTTCGAGAGTTACTGCATTGCTGGAGAATATTCCTTCTGAGGCCTTTGCACGAGGCACGTCATTATTCCATCCTTCGTATTGGTTGTCTTTGTTGAAGCTGTTTGGTGTTGCTGTTATCTGGTTGGAGGTATCTCCGAACAGGCATGGCCTCTCGTAGTACAGGTGGCAGCCCTGATATCCTTCATCAAATCTCTGGAAGAGCACGAGATCAGTATTGTCGACTTCTTGGCCCCTGTAGAGTTTTTCTACTTCAGACTCCGCTAGAGTTCTGTTGTATACGCGGAAGTCGTCGATTTTAGGCCTTATATTATCTCTAATTGTGAGATCTGATACCATGTCCGCAAGTTTGCATCCTGGGCCTCCCTGATCCTGAACTTCTCCATCGGTGTATTCTTTTATTGTGGTTCCGTCGTATGTTACAGTGTATAGGTGCCATTCGCCGGGTGTTGCCTCCATATTCCGGTTTCTGGCCCAGAATCCTCCTCCGTTGTATCCGCATTCATTTGTCTCTGCTATCCATCGCGTGTATATGCTTTCGTTGGAGTTGGCCATTTCAGCTCTTGCACTCTTGGTTGCGCCGGTTGCGTTTTCCGCTGTCCAGCTGACGACTGTATCCCATCCTCCTCCGCTGTCGTCATGTTTGATCCAGAAGGCCATGGTAAAAGGTGCGCTGCTGAAGGTTGACTGTAGTTCAGGAGTGCTGTTGATTGTTATTGCAGAACCGTTAAGCAGTATTGATCTTCCTTCTATAACAGTATCATTTCCAAGGCCTGAAGAGTCAGCAGCCTGGCTAACGTTGTCTAATCTGAAATAACCTGTTAGGCTTTGCTGATTGGAGGCCTGGACCGATATTCCTGCGCCAAGAAGTAAAAGGCCTGAAATTAGTAGGACAGTTGTTGTTCTCGGGTTAGGCCTCATAGTATTGAATTGAATTAAGTTTTATTTACTATTTCAGTCTGTGTCAAGTTCAAGTGTTGATCGGTCTCTTATTTTCCAGTTTACTCTGTCTCCTTTTTCCAGATTCATTGCTGCTGCAAGTGTTTCAGGTATCTGGACGTTGTGGAATCCTTTCTCTTCGGATTCCGTTATCTCTGCGTTGCCTCTGGTGTTTGCTGAGGAAGGTTTTCTCAGGCTGTAGGCATTGAGATTTTCAGTATTCATTTTCTCTGTTATTCCCTGGTTGCTGTCTGTGAACCAGATCTCTGAGTTAAGTTCCTGAAAGTCACGGAACCATTTGAGCTGTGAGTGTCGGAGGCCGTCACCTTCTCCCTTGACCTCTATGAACTTGTATTCTCCTGTATCATCGAACGCCAGAAAGTCCGGCACTCCAGGCCTGAAAACGTTTCCAAGGCCTTTCACTCCTTCTTCCTGTACTTTTCTGTTTACTGCTTCGCAGGCTCCAGGATGTTTTTCCTCGAATCTTTCGACTGCTGCTGGTGTGGCCCTGAGAAAGTTGTCCCAGTTGCTGTCGATGATGTCTTTTGCTATTTTTTCTGTGTTGGTTATTTTGTCTTCTATCATGGTTCAGGACTCTAAGTAGTCAGGTAGTGTGCTTCTGGTTTCTGGATCTGCATTCGAATTCTCTGGGAGTCTGTATAGTTCTCCTGAGGCATGTTCATAGGCTGAGGCCAGTTCTGTTTCATCTACTTCGTCCATGAGTATTCTGAATGGTGCTGAGCTGTTCCATGTTGGAAGTATTTCTGCACGGGATAGAAAGTTGACGATGTTTTCAAATTCTCCTCCTGGCATTCTCTGTGGTATCAGGCCTTTTTCCTCTACATTGCTGTAGATTTCATCTGCTTCTGGTATGTGGTAGTTTTCTGGATCTGCGTGGTATAATATGTCGACTGCTTTTCCGCCTTTGTCCTGAAACAAGGTGTAGAGGCCTGGCCATTCTTCTGCTGTTTGGTCTACGGCGGCGTGTATTTCTTCTGTATCCACGGTTAAGAATTGGGAGAAAAATGGTAAATATCTGTTAGTAGAGTTCGCCGCCCTCTGGTACTTCTGTGTCCGGGCCTACGAGTACTGGGTTTCCGTCTTCGTCCGGTACTCCTACTGTTAGTACTTCGGATTTGAATCCTGCTATTCTGACGTTGCCGAGGTTGGTTGCGCAGATTACCTGTCGGCCTTCCAGTTCTTCAGGTTTGTAGTTGTATCCTGTCTGTGCTGCGCTCTGGACTTTTTCTTCTCCGAGGTTTATCCAGAGTTTGGCCATTTCTGGTTTTTCTGCCTCTGAGAAGTCTTCGGCTTTTTCTACTGTGCCGACTTTGAACTCTGCGTCAAACATGTTTTTCACTTTATGATTGGTCGAGGCCTTTCTGTACGTAGTCCCGGAATTTTTTCGGGCCTTCGTATCTTTCGCTCATTTCGAAGTATAGTTCTTCGAGTCCTGGTGGGAGGCCTTGTGATGAGTCCATGTTTCCAAGTCCTAGGTATAGGTCTCCAATCAGCATTTCTCTTAGTGAGGAGTTTTTCTCGTGTTTGAGGTATGATTTCATGTAGCCTTTGAGGAATTTTTCGAAGGCGACTGGCGTGTTGAGTTCTTCTAGTTCTTCTTCCCAGTATTCGTAGAATTTGTCGATTAGTGCGTCGAAGTCTACTTTGTATTCTTCAGGGTCTGAGTCTTTTACTACCTGTAGTAGGCCTTGTTCGGAGGCTTTGAGCATTACTTGTTCTGCGTCTTCGTCGTTGAGGTCGTGCTGGAGTTCCATCTGCACGCTGTAGCTTTTGTCGTCTAGGTATGTGTATCGGAATACCTGGTAGGCGAGCACTGAGTTGTCTAGGTCCATAAGTTATTGTGTGTACTTCTTGGTTAAAAACTGTCGTAGAGGCATGTGACTTATTAATCACGAGGCCCTCAAACTTTATTCATGGATGTTCTGATTGCTGGAAAAGGTTTCATCGGTAAAAGTATCGGTGAAAGGCTTTCCAGCGAAGGCCATACCGTTAAGTACCTTGACAGAACTGATGGAGATTACCATATTGATATCTGCAAGGAGTTCGGTATTGACAGGAGTTTTGACGTTATTTATCACTGTATTGGCCTTGCTCCAGGTTTTTACACGGAGAGAAACTACTTTAAGGTCCATGTTGAAGGCACTCGTAACCTGATTAAAGGTGTTGACGCTGATAGAATTGTTTATCTCAGCGCACTGGGTGCTGGAGAGATTGATCACAGTTATTTCAATACTAAGAAGAAGGCTGAAGAGCTTATTGAGGATTCAGGCCTTGATTATACTATTGTCAGGCCTTCCACGGTTCTTGGCCACGGTAATAAAATGCTTGATTCGATGAGAGATATTGCTTTTACCCGTATTTTCCCGAATATCCCTACCCAGATGCAGCCTATAGAGGGTGATGATCTGGTGGAGATTCTTTATCGTTGTCTTGATGATTACAGCGGGGAAATTCTGGAGGTTGCCGGCGATGAGAAGGTTTCAGTCGGTGAGCTTGCGAGGGACATCTACAGAGAAGAAGGTTACAGCTGTCATCTTGTTTCATTCCCTGTTTTCATGACCGAGGCCGGTCTACTGGGCCTCAGATTCTTGCCTCCGCCATTCCTTCCGGAGAACAGGGTTTTGTTAAAAATGGATAATACTCTGGAAGAGAATGATGCGAAAAGAGTTCTTGGAGAATAACTTAATCGGGGTTGAGGCCTTTTTCCATGCCTACTGCTTTCATGACGTCCTCCATTCTTTGTTCCAGGTAGTCTACTCTGTCTTCTACGTCTCCTACGCCGAATTTAACGAATTTTTTGACGCAGGCCTTGCAGTATACGTTTCCGTCGAATTTTATTGCTGCATCTCCTAATTTTACTTTTTCAGGGTCTTCAGGCCCGTATTTGGAGGGTTCTTTTCCCCCCCAGTTGATGAGGTCTCCACAGTTATCGCATTTGACGTCCCAAACCATAGAAAGAATATGGGTAAGAGGCCGATTTAAAGCCCCTGTACCACGGTTCTAGTTGAGTCTGATTGTTTCAAGGTTCTGAGGTGCAGAAGTGTCAATGTTCAGAATCTTGTGTAGCGAGCTGGCTAGTGAGAAGCATTTTGATTCTTCTCCGTGGTTTGTGAGGATCTTGTTAGGCGTAGATCTGAGGTTCTTGGAGAAGTTGATGATCTGCTGCCTGTCGCTGTGTGCGGAGAATCCTGATACGGTGTATGTTGACAGGTTGACATCGACTTTGTCTCCGTTGATGTTGACTTTGTCAGTTCCTTCCTGAATCTTTCTACCTAGGGATCCTTCGAACTGGTATCCTACGAAGATCAGTGTGTTGTCAGGGTTTGATGCTTCTTCCTGGAGGTATGACATTACTGGGCCTCCTGTGATGGATCCTGATGTTGTGAGGATTATGCATGCATCGTCTTCGTACACTTCTTTTCTTTCGTGATGGCTTCCTATTGGTTTTACATTATCCATTAGGAATGGCGAGTCCTCATCGTTTACCTTGTTCTGTACTTTCTTGGAGAGGAACTCTGGGTATGCTGTGTGCAGTGCGTTAACGTCGTTGATCATACCGTCGATGTAAACGTTGTAGTCGAAGTAGTCTCTCTGCATTTCATCTGCTAGAAGGCCCAGCACCTCCTGGCTTCTACCTACTGCGAATACCGGCACGATGACTTTTCCGCCCTTGTTCAGAGTCTGTTTGACCTTGGAGAGGAATTTCTTGTTTGACTCTTCCCTTGGCGTCTGCTTGTCGTCGCGGCCTCCGTATGTGGATTCCGTGATCATGGTCTCAACTCTCTGGAAGTTCGTGTCCGCTGGCCTGAGCATTTCTGTCTGGTCATAGTTGTAGTCTCCTGTGTACAGAAGGTTATGAAGGCCTTCTCCTACGTGGATATGACATAGTGCGCTTCCGATGATGTGGCCAGAGTTCTTCAGTGTCAACCTCATATCTGGCGTGATATCGGTTACTTCACCGTAGTCCGGTGTGATTGTCCTTTTGACTGCTTTCTTAATGTCTGATGAATCGTATGGTGCTTTGGCGTTTTCGCTGTGTGCCAGTCCGATGTAGTCTAGGCACATCATGATCATCAGGTCTCTTGTAGGTTTTGTACAGTAAAGTGGGCCATCGTACCCCATTTTGTAGAGGTATGGGATCATTCCTACGTGGTCCATGTGTGCGTGGCTAAGTACTACTGCGTCAAGCTGCTGTAGATCAAGCTCTGGCGCGTTGAGGAATGGATAGTTTTCCTTTGATCCTGATTCTGCTGACGGGTTGATTCCTGCGTCCATCAGTACGTTGGATTCCTCTGTCTGGAGTAGCACGCAGCTTCTTCCAACCTGTCGGAATCCTCCGAGTGCTGAAACTCTGATCCATTCGTCTCCAACTGATTTGTCGAGTCGGATCTTCTTTCCTACGTCGTGCAGGAACTTCTTTCTGAATTCCGGGTCCTCCACAGTCAGTTCACGGGCCCTGTCAACTACCTTGGAGCTGATAGCAGGCACTCTCTCAACCTGTGGAGCCCATAGTGTAGCTTCCTTTATTTTCTGGAGGCCTCTTCCTTTCTTGCCTATGATTGATCCAGGTTTGTGTGTTCTGATTATCATTTTTCCTAGAGAAGGCTGGAAGATAACATTGTCTATCTCAGCGTTATCTCTTTCGTCAATTAGGTCGTATAGTTTTTCTTCAGCGGCCTCTGGCTTGTTGAAAAGCTTTGATGAAGGCCTTACTTCTACTCTTTTCTTGAGTTTTGATACTATGTCCTGTATTACATCTGAGTGGTCAAGGAAAAAGTCCTTGCTGTTTGTGTATACCACTATGTCTGATGCTTCGAACTTTATGTCGTCTACGTTTGCCTCTGGGGGCAAAAGGTCTTTTACGTCGTTTAATTCTTCCATTGTTAATCAAATCCGTTGGTTGTGTGTAAAATCGCGTATGCAAATTTTCTTTGTGTCAAAAATGTTGTTGAAGATGGTAGAAAAATTGACAGGAGAAGAAAGAAGAGTTTTGAGAGTTCCTTACTTTACTTCAGGACGCTCTCAACTTCTTTCTCATCCAGTACATTGTAGCCGTCCTCTGTGATTTCAGCTACCATGATACCGTTTCCTGATGCCGTGTCTCTTTCCATTGCGGCCTGTACTGCTCTTGTTGCAAGCTTTCTACCTTCTTCATGGTCAAGTTCATCTTCGAACTTGTCTTCCAGTACTCCGTATGCCATCTGGCTTCCTGATCCTGTGGCCGTGAATCTTTCGTGTTTCATCAGGCCTCCTGCCGGATCAAGGTCGTAGAGTACTCCTTCGCCATCTTCGATACCGCCCATGATGAACTGGTTGAAGAATGGCATGGCCTTGTGGCCGTGTAGTATGTTTGAGAGTAGTGTTCCTGCTCCTTTGACGGATAGCTCTTTTGTTTCAAGCTTGTGCAGGTTTAGCTGGCTTCTCATCATTCTGATGATTTTCTGTGCATCACCTACGCTGCCAGCAATTGTTAGGCCGATCTGATCATCCAGTTTGTACACCTTCTTGGCGTATTTGGATGCAGTGAGTCTTCCCATTGAAGCTCTGCGATCTGCCGCCAGAATTACTCCTCTGTCGGTTGTTAGGCCTACTGTAGTCGTGCCAGTTTTGAATTCGTCCATGTCCTGTTTCGTCTGAACCTGGTTATTTTCCATTATAAATCAATCCTCCGAGAAAAACTTCCACGGATTAAAACTTACTAAGCAAAAATAGCTCTCTTATCTTTAAATAGGTATGTGGAACTCCGGCGCATAGGCCTTGCCAGCAGTATTTTTATAAAAAATTGTTACGAATACGGTAGATATGTCTAAGGCAACCAAGGGTGGACGCTTTATTGGCCGACTCGAGAAGGGTGGCCGTGTTCTACAAGAGCGATAATTATTCTGGCCCTAGCCTTGACTCTCGAATACTTTCTACTTTTGATCTTGATCAGCTAGCTATTGCTATTATCCTGCTGATTATCCTGATTCTGTAGAGCTAGAGCCTCTACAGTGTCTTTCTGTTTTTGAGGTGAACAATTCAATGACACTACAACACACAATTACAACATCACGCGACGCAAAAACGCGATCAAAACCTTTCAATAACTCTAGTTATCGGTGGCCTACGTGGAGCAAGAGCAAAAATCAGTAGATTATCATTTGAGGCCTGCAGAACCTACAGAGCTTGATGCACAGGGGATTGCAGGGGCCTATAACTCGGTTTATGAGGACTATCCTTTCGTGGCCTTTACTGATCCTGAGATGGTTCAGGAAGAGGTTATACCGGGCGGTGACAGCGACAACTTCGTGGTTGAAGTTGATGGCGGCCAGGTAGTTGATGGTAGAGAGATTCCTGAGGATACCGTAGTAGGTACAGGTTCCGTAAAGTATCATCGGGATGGCCATGAGGCCGAGTTTGGCGGTATTGTTCTTGATCCTGAGTTTCAGGAGATGGATGGTGCGCCTTTCTACCAGGATCTTGTTGATCAGAGGGTTGAGACTGCCAGGGAATCCGGAGCTGACAGGTATGTTACTCATCCGGTTTCATCTGTTCACGCGAAAACTCAGCATGGTCACGCGAAGAAAGGAGCCGTTCCTGAAGGAGTCAGCATCAACAAGTATCCTGAGGTTTTCCAGGGAGAAGGCCGCGAGACAGTTGTTCCAATGGTTTATCCTGATGGCAACTTTCAGTATACCGATGGTGATTCCAGAGAGGTCTACGTGACCGATGAGACTGCTGGCCTTGTCGACAACGTGTTGTCCGGAGTTAATTCTGAGAGGGATGAAACTCTTGCACGGGATCTTGAGGTAGGCCCAGAAGATGTTGATGTCGATGGATACAGCGTGACTGAGAAAGTTTACGATGATGAAGTTGGCCGTATGGCCAGTTTCCAGGTTGTTCCCGGCGGCAGCAAGTCTATGGATGAGGCCATGAATGCTATAGATGAGGCTGTTGACGATGATGATGTTCGCTGGGTTGGTGTAGAGTTCGATGCCAACGATGAATCAGCATGGGAAGTCAGTCAGGCACTTTCGGAAAGAGATTTCACGCCAGAAAGATACAGTCCCGAGGCCATTAACTACGGTGATGATGTCAGCGATGCCATGGGATACCAGTTCCACAAGGATGGGACTGGAGAGATTCAGTTGATTGATTCAGCAAAAGAAGCCCTGGAAGCTACTGGCACAGAGTTCGATGATAGAGGTCAGGGCCCTGTTCCGGGAGTGCAGAATGTTTCAGTCAGTTGATTTCAGGGCCATCAGGCCTTTCAGTTCTCCTTCTTCAATCATGTAGCCGGTATCGGCTACTTCCCCATTTCTTATTCTTGCAGCCATTAACTCCTCGCCGTCTTCAAGGGCCTTTCTGATGTATCCCTCGCTAGCTTCAATGCCTCTGAACAGCGGGAATTCTTCTCCATTTGCTGCTCCGCCTTCTAGAATCATCTCAATCTCATCTGACGGTATTACACCTATTCCCTCGCCGAGGCCTTCGTATTCAAAAATTACGTATCTTTCATCAAGGTCTGAAGTAGTATTGTAGTCTCCGTACAAGGTGTTTGGCGCGGCTTCCTTCGCTCTTTCAAAGATGTTTTCTGCTTTCTTTTGAGGGCTCATACCGGAGTTTTTGTCGGCCAGAAATTTATCTTTTACGTTGAAGATTCCTAGAATTTAATACAGTTTATCGTTAATTTTGGTTTATGGCCGACAGACAGGATGAAATACTGGAGTTGACTAAGGATCTTGTCAGTTTTAAATCGACTAACGATAATCTAGAGGAGATCAACAACTGTCTGAATTTTATTGAGGACTACTTTTCAGGCCCGGAGTTTGAAGTTTTCCGGCACGAGAGCGAGGGTATTCCTTCGATGGTTGTCACTTTTGGCGAAGAGAATCCTGATCTGATGCTGCACGGCCATATCGATGTGATTGAAGCTCCTGACGAAATGTTTGAGACCAATATAGAGGATGGAAAACTTTACGGTAGAGGTACCGGCGATATGAAGGCCGGTGTAGCCGCATTAATGCAGGTTATGAAAGATTTGAAGGATGAAAAGCCGAGCGTTGGCCTGATGATTGTTTCAGATGAGGAAGTGGGCGGTTTCAATGGAGCAGGCCATCTATTCGGCGAGCATTACAGCCCGGAATTTGCAGTCTCTGCTGAGCCAAACAATATTGAAGGCTACCTGGATATTATAGCCGATCAGAAAGGCATTCTCCAGTTGAAGGTCTCTACAGAGGGCCTTTCAGCTCATGGGTCGAGGCCTTGGAATGGGGAAAATGCTGCGGAGAGCTTTATGGAGAAATGGCCTGAAATAAAGAATCTGTTCGAGGATCATCAGGACGGTGAAAAATGGGTTACGACCGTCAATCTTGGAAAGGTTCGGGCTGGCGAGTCAACGAACAAGGTTCCAGAGAAAGCAGAGGCCTGGCTTGATATCCGTACAGCCAGAGAATATCCTAACGAGGAGGTAATTGAGGATATTAGAGGTATTGAAGGCCTGAGTGTTGATCAGGTAAATCTTGATGAGTCAATGCTTTCCACAGCTCACGACAATAAATTTATTCAGGCCTTGAAGTCTTCTGCTGAAGGTTTTGAGGATGAGTGCAGGGTTTCTCGTAAGGAGCCTGGTAGTGATATGAGGTATTTGACTGAGAATGGTATTCCTGCTGTGGTTTTCGGGCCTGAGGGCTACAATGCTCATTCGCCTGATGAGTATGCTGTTATCGATAGCTTTGGGGATTACTACAGTATTATGATGGATTTTGTCAGGAAGAATTTTTCCTGACTTTTTTCTTCTACCCTTGTTTTGAGTTGTAATAAAAAGACAGAGCCCTAATTTCGTGTTATAAACGAGGATTTGATTTGTTAATATGAATTTTTCAGAGCTAGATATTTCAGATAGAACAGTTGATAGACTTGCTAAACACGGTATTACTGAGCCTACTGAGGTTCAGCAAAAAGCTATTCCAAAAGTTTTCGAAGGTAAAGACATGCTTGTGGAGTCGGAGACCGGTTCAGGTAAGACTCTGGCATTTTCGCTTCCGATAATGGAGCAGGTTCACGGTAGTGAGAGTCAGGCCCTTGTGCTTTCTCCTACACGCGAACTAGCCAAGCAGATTACGCAGGAGATTGATTCCGCTGCTGGAAAACCTGTTGAAACAGTTACTATTTACGGAGGAGTAAGTTATGACCCTCAGGTTGAGGGCGCGAAGACCGCTAATATTATTGTAGGTACTCCAGGCCGTGTACTTGATTTACTGAGCAGTGGCCAGTTGAAAGTTGATAATCTTGACTTTTTCGTGCTGGATGAGGCCGATCGCATGCTTGACATGGGTTTCCAGGACGAGTTAGAGGATATTATCAGTTATCTTCCTGATGAGCGTCAGAATCTTCTTTTCGGGGCCACTATTCCGCGTTCACTGAAGAAGATGTGTGATCGTTACGATATTGATCCTGAGACTATCAGAATCAAGAAGTCTCAGCATACTAGAAATCTTGATGAGAAGTACGTGAATGCAAAGTCGAATAACAAGCTTTCGATGCTTTACACCTTCCTTGAGGACCGCGACCGTGATCTTTCCGTTGTTTTCTGTAAGACCAAGGCCACGACACGTTGGCTGGCTGACAAGTTGAGGAAGAACGGTATCGATGCGCAGGAATTAAACGGCGATATGAGTCAGAAGCAGAGGGAGAAGACTCTTGAAGAGTTTGCCAACGCAGAGATCCGTGTTATTGTAGCTACAGATGTTGCGGCCCGTGGAATCGACGTTGATAGAGTAACTCACGTGTTCAACTACGATGTTCCTGATACCGCCGATACCTACACTCACAGGATTGGCCGTGCTGGACGTCAGGGCCGTGAAGGAGAGGCAATTACTCTTCTAGAGCCGAAGGATCACGATAAGTTCCGAAGGATCAAGAAGAGGAAGAGCATTCCGAGAATTGAAGAGAAACCTAATCTCAAAGATGCCAATGTATAGTAAATAGGTTTGGAGAGAATCTTTACTCTTCTTTTCCTCTTCTAGAAAATATCTGTGAGTTATCTGAA
Organism: Candidatus Nanohalovita haloferacivicina; assembly: GCF_029232205.1. Lineage (GTDB taxonomy): Archaea > Nanohalarchaeota > Nanosalinia > Nanosalinales > Nanosalinaceae > Nanohalovita > Nanohalovita haloferacivicina. The sequence goes on from NZ_CP107255.1 coordinate 587,334, forward strand.
TTTCCTGGCCATCTGTTCTGCATGTTGGAGGACTTTTTCTCGACCTATCTCCACCATTTCTCCACTCTGTACTACTATGTTCCCGTCGACAATTACATCATCTACGCTACCGGAGAATGAGTATACAAGGTTTGAAATCAGGCCTTTTTTGCCGTGGATCGGAGTCATGTCCGGAGAGTCAAGGCCTATAGTTATCATGTCGGCTTTTTTCCCGATTTCTATTGATCCTATCTCGTTTTGAAGGCCTAGTGCTTTTGCTCCGTTTCTTGTGGCCATGTCAAGTATCTGTTGTTCATCTATTCTTTCTGGCGATTTCTCTTTGTGGATTAGCGAGGCTGTCTTTGCCTCCTCAAACAGGTTTAGGTTGTTGTTTGATGCTACGCCATCTGTTCCTAGAGCTACGTTTATTTCTCTTTCCAGAAGTTCTGGTACATCCGCTACGCCAGATCCAAGTTTGAGGTTTGCTGCAGGATTGTGTACTACGCTGCCTCCTTTCTCTGAAAGCAGTTCTTTCTCTTTCTCCGTCAGCCATACTCCGTGGGCCGCGATTAAGTCTTCATTGACCAGATCCAGCTCATCAAGGTATTCTAGAGGTGGTTTTTCATTCTCCTCTATTGATTCGTTTACCTCTTTTTCTGTTTCGGAGACGTGGATATGGTAGGAAGTATTGAATATTTCCGAGCAGTCCTTGGCCTCGAGTAAAAGTTGTTTAGATGCAGTGTATACTCCGTGAGGAGCAAAGCACGTTGCAATTCTTTCGTGGCCCTGATACTTCTCAACTAGTTCAATTCCTTCATTCAGCCTCCAGTCTCTTTCCCCATCGACATCCAGAAGGCCTCTTCCCAGCATTGCTCTTATTCCTGTCTGGTCTACTGCCTCTGCTACCTGATCCATATGATCATACATGTCGTTGAAGGTTGTCGTGCCGGTAGAAAGCATTTCAATACATGCAACCAGAGCACCAATATATGCATCTTCGGCCTCCAACTTTTCCTCCGCTGGGAATATGTCTTCATGCAGCCAGTCCTCCAGCTCTTTATTGTCGGAGATTCCTCGTAGAAGAGTCATTGATGCGTGAGTATGCGAGTTTATCAGGCCTGGCATCACTACCTTGTTACTGCAGTCGACTACTCTGTGGTCTCCTACAGGCATTTCATGGCCTATGCCTGCAATCCTGTCCCCGTGAATCAGCAGATCTACATTTTCCAGTATCTGTCTATCATCATTCTGAGTCACCAGGTATCGAATATTTTTGAGAATCATAAAGCTGTTATCCGGGCCTGAAGCTTAAGAATAAATCCTTCTACAGTGAGCCTGAGGAGAAGATCAGAAGCATTAATGTGGTGATAAGTAGTCCTGTAGAGGTTATTCCTGTAATCAGCATTCTCAGTTTGACGTCGTCTTCTTCAATGTTTTCGTTGAGGAAGATCAGTACTGCGGGAGCTGCAAAACCTGCTAGAACCGGTATTGCCTGAACAGGCCATGGAATAAACGACAAACTTCCTACACCTAATGCCAGGACTCCTCCAAGTATGAAAGAGGTGACAGCGCTCGCGATCAGGACAAGGCCTTCATCCAGTTCAATCTGATATCCATAGGAAAGATATCCTGATGATCCAAGAGTTACCAGAAGAGGTATCAGGCCTATTACAAATGTAACCGGTGTAAGGCCGCCATCGCTGACTGCATTTCTCTGCTCTCCTCCTGAGAAATTATATGCATCAAGATTACCGCATTCAACTTTTTCTACCTGCTCTCCGAAGAGCGTGGCATTGTAAGGAGAACCTGTAATATCTACAAAAGCACCATCCGAGGCCACATCACACTGAGCCCTCAAACTATCCTTGTAATCTTCCGCAGCTGACTGTGCCGATACTACCGAGGCCAGAGATACAAAAACTATCAGAAGCGATGCCAACTTGGCCTCTTTTCTCATGTATAATCCCTTTTTCAGCCGCCTTAAATAAATAGAGGGAATATATGTAGCTATACTCTAAACATATCCCTATTCTGTGATTAACAGGACAAAATTCACCAACTTCCAACCACTCCAAAACTAAGTACAGAACATATTTGATTGATAACTCAAAGCAATCATCGAAAGATAAGGATTTAATCCCCAGGCCAGTTTGGATAATTAACCGAAGGAGAGTCTTCTTGCCTGAGCATTAATTTCTCACCAAGTTCTTTATCCAAACCTAGGATATCAAAAATTATCAGCTCAACTATCTTCTTGAGCTGCATTGGAGCTCTTTTATTATTCATGAGTTTTTCAGAGTCCATTTTATGGGCAATTGGATTCCTTATACTCCTATGAGTTTCTATTATATCTTCAATCTCTTCCTGTTCAAATTCAAAATCCAGCTCATTGTTTAAGTACATTAAGATTTTGTGCTTTATGCTGTGTTCATACAGAAATTTGGCCTTAAACCGATGTTTGAAGAATTTTGCCTTTTGGGAATCCAGTTCCTGTTCTAAAAACCTATCTAATTTTTCTTTCAGATCCTTTTGCTCATCTCTGGAAAGTATTCTATTTTCCTCATTAGGTCTGACATATTTATCATAATTCCTATTTGCCTGTTTCTCTAACAGCAGCCATCTCATTAGAAATTTTATCTCAAAAAGAGCTCCCTTCTCTAAGGAATAGAGGTAAACACGGATTGTGGACAGAATATTTTGGCGCTCTTCTTCACTGGCATCAATTAAGGTTTCCAAGGCAACATCAACAAACTCAGAAATATCGCGCGTAAAGAACGCGCCTTTAGTAGAGATCCCCTCTATCAATGGAATGTTCTTGTTTGATATTCTCGGAAGATTTTTGGAAGCTACAGACCTAGACTTGTAACCCTTGCTGTATTTGTATCGACCGTGATAGAATACATTTCTCCTATATGCAAAAGAAAAAATAAAGCTCAGCCAAGTTGCCAGATTCTTAGCTTTTTCCTCATCTCCAGTTTTTATGTAGCATTTAGCAGTCTTCCAATTTTTATCTCTAAACTTAGAATTAAAATCTCTCCTACCCTCTTCAAAATCTTCGGCTACTTTAAGAGGTTCAATTCTCACACCCTCTGCTTCATATACGTAAACCTCTCCTTCAGGCAAATATAAATTAAAAAAATCAAAAACATATGTCGTCAAATCCTACACCTAGAAAAAAGAAAAAATCAGTAGTTCTTGGCGAAGTAGGCCCATCTTTCGGCTTTTTCTCCACAGACCGCGCACTCACCGTCAATATGGTCTTCTTTTTCTTGGATTGTTGCTGGTTTGGAGTCTTCTTCGAACGGCAGGACTACGATTTCTGCGCTGACTTCATCCTTGATCTCTTCTTCGCAGCTTTCTTTTCCACACCACCGGGTTTTGACGTATCCACGATTTTTGCCGATTGTCGCCAGAATCTCGTTTTTGGATTCTGCTTCGCGGATGTTTTCCTGTAGGTATTCTTCCAGTTCGTTGTAGAGTGATTCCTGAATGTTTTCCAGTACTTCTTCTGCTTCTTCGACGAATTCTTCTCTGTCCTGGCCCATTTTTTTCTCCCCGTTGTCTCTCCTGACTGGTGTAACTGCGTTGTCTTCTACTTCGTTAGGCCCGATCTCTACCCTGAGAGGTACTCCTTTCAGTTCCCATTCGTTGAACTTGTATCCTGGTGTTCTGTGGTCGCGGTCGTCAAGGTCTACTCTTAGGCCTTTTTCTTCCAGTTCTTCAGTTACTTCTTCTGCGTATTCTACGACTTCATCTCTGTTGTCTTCCTGATAGATAGGTACGACGACCACTTGTGTCGGTGCAACACGAGGAGGCAATCTAAGACCGTCATCGTCACCGTGTGCCATGATCAAGGCACCGATCGTCCTCGTAGAGAGGCCCCAGGAGGTTGTCCACGCGGTTTGAGTTTCGGAGTCTTCATCCTCAAACTCGATTTCAAATGCCTCGGCAAAGTGCTGGCCTAGCTGGTGTGAAGTTCCTGACTGAATGCTTTTTCCATCCGGCATCAAGGTCTCGATTGTTGTAGTATATTTTGCACCAGGGAACTTGTCATGCTCCGGCTTGTAACCAAGAATTGACGGAATAGCAAGATGATCTTCAATTACTTCCTGATACTGTTCGAGGCGGAGCATTGTTTCTTCATCAGCACCTTCTTCTGTTGCATGTGCTGTGTGGCCTTCCTGCCAGAGGAACTCTCGAGTCCTGAGGAAAGGCCTTGTGTCGGTTGCTTCCCATCTTACGACGTTGGCCCACTGGTTGAGTCTTAACGGCAGGTCTCTGTGAGATCGGACTTCGTCGGCCATGTATGGTGCGATTATGCTTTCGGATGTAGGCCTTACCGCAAGTCTTTCCTCAAGTTCTTTGTCTCCTCCATGTGTTACCCACGCGACCTCTGGATCAAATCCTTCTACAATATCTTCTTCTTTTTCCAGGTAGCTTTCAGGTATGAATAGTGGGAAGTATGCGTTTTCTGCTCCTGTATTTTCTATCTTAGTATTGAAGTCTTCTTTGATGCTTTCCCAAATCTTCATTCCGTACGGTTTGATGATCATGCATCCTTTGACAGGTGCGTAGTCCGCCATTTCTGCTTTCTGTACTACCTGTGTATACCATTCTGAAGGATTCTGATCTTTCTTTACCGTGATTCCGAGTTCCTGGCTCATACATTGGTTTCTGAAGGCAACGTTTTTCTATTTAAAGAAAAGAGAGGTAGGAAAATGAAGATTTGGAAGTATGTTATGGTCGGGCCATGAAGAGGTAGGCTGTGCTGGATAGTAGCATGAGGACTACGATCTGTGTGAGGCCTATTCCTGGCACTGCTTCTCCTGAGCCCTGTGTGCTGGAGATTGTCTGGTTGATTGGTTCTGTGACGTTTACTCTGATGCTGTCTGATCCTGTGATTGTTCCGTCTTCGGATTCTGCGTAGACTGTGAGTTGTGTGTTGTCTACGTTCTGGTTTCCTCCGTACAGGCTCATTGTGTATGTTCTTGATGATTCTGGGCCTAGTGTTACCTGGAAGGTGTCGCTTTTTGTGGATTCATCCTGTGAGAAGAATGACCATGGGTCGTTCCAAGGTGTTGAGGTTGAGTCTCTGAGCTCTACGTTGAATGTGAGTTCTGTGTTTTCTACGTTGATTAGCTGGAACTGTGCGAGCCTTGAGGATCCTCTTGGTACCTGTACTTTGTCTTTTCTGAATACTACAGGCCATTCTTCGTACCAGGAACCTCCGTAACATGAGATTACTCTTGTATCTCCTCCCAGGTCGAAGTCTATCTGTGCTCCGGGCTGGTATAGTTTTCTTTTAGAGGTTCCTACTTCGGAATAGTGTTCTCCATCTAGTATGCATGCTTCGCTGTTTGATGCTACTCCGACTACAGAGTTGTTGGTATCACATAGACTTGTGACACAGTCCTGTGTAACAAGATATTCTGAGTCATCGTCTCCTCCACAGAATCCTGGTGTTGCTATTGTATCGTTTGTAACACCGTTTCTCTGGTCTGTCGAACCTGTTGGTACTGGGCTTGTTGACCCCAGACTGTTTGATGAAGTGAAGGTCTGTTCTGGCCTTGAGTCAATATTTCTTGATGTTTCTCCTTTCAATGCTCTCTGCTCTTCGATAAACTGGTTGAAGTCATCATCTATACCGCCCTTGAAAGCTGCAGGATGCTCAGCGATTTGACCTTCGCTAAACCATCTTATGCCTTCAGGCCCGTAAACTGTGTTCTCTCGGCAAAGCCTCTCCTTGAAGTCCTGATCATACCATCTTGCGACTTCGTCGTCGTCTACCATTGCGCAGACTTCTTTATCATTTTTGGCTCTTCCAAAGTCCTCATCAGGCTCGTCGGTCTGACGGTACTCCTCTCTTTCGAATATCTTTCTGCCTTCAGCGCTTGTATCAACACATACGTCCTGTGAATCAGCACATGCATATTTGCCGTCTCCTGCTATAGATCTCTTTGACTCTCCCATCTCTTCGAGCAGGTATTCTCTCCTATCATCTCCACACATAGGAGGTTCTAGCAGTGGAGTAGTTTCACCGACAGTACCATTACTGTTTATCTCTTCATCAACCACGTTATCTCCATCATTATCCTCGCCATCTGCTTCCCCTTCAAAGTATACGTTACCATACATGACGTACGACCGCGGTGATCCATACCCGGAACGGTAGGTTATACCTGCGTTGTCATCAAGATTAAATCCTAATCCCATATCAGGGCCTGTAATATCGATATTGTAGACTAGCTTAGGCTGCCATCCGCCTACAATCAGATCATTCATAGAACGGATGTCATCAGGATCAATCCATACTCCATCCCCTTCCCTAACTTCTCCGAAAGCTCCGGTAAAGTTATCTGCCGCTATAGCTGCGAAAGAGTTACCAAATACTTTCGAGGTCTTGGAAACACTGTCAGAAGTAAATGCTCCTGGATCGCTTGGAACTGTTCGGAAAGAGCCCGAGTAATCCCTGTGGTAGTAGGTACCTCCATCGCTGCTGTATGTAGAGTGGTAAAGACCTCCCTGTCTTATCTGTGCATCCTGACCTGTAGGACCTGGAGGATAGGCCTCTCCTCTGTTGGAAATAGACCAGTTAAGATGCCTTGTAATAGCCCATTGATCTGCGCTTCCCTGAGAGCCATCAGAATCAGTCCAGATACCGTAGTCAGCAGGATTATAGGCGCTGGTATCCATTCCAGGCTCCAGCTGGTTGCTTGACTCTTCAAGCTTGTTTACATAACCCTGATAGTAGTAATTAGTGCCACTTGCACTGTCGCCAGTAGGCATGTAATCCTCATCTCTCACGCCTACTCCAGTATAAGTCTTCTCTGCGGCCTTATCAACCGTAAAACTCCAGGTATCAGTAGTACGGCACTGACCTGTCCCATCACAGGCCTCAATAAACCAGTTGTAAGTTTCGCCATCATTGAGGCCTTGCCAGTACGCTGTAACGGTGTCGCCGCTTGCAATATCTTTTGACTCTATAAGAGAACCGTCAGCCTGTTTGAACTCTACAGTCATCGAGTCATCATTTGGATCTGTAATTCGCACTGATAGATTGGTTGTTGTTCTTGTAACAGTTGCACCGTCCTCAGGAGTTCTGAAAGACGGCGTGTTCGGTTTATCTGCGCTTGAGGTAACTTTAACATCATCGATCCAGACCTGCCAGGATCTATCCTCTGGCTTGCTGCCACAGAAGCTAGAACTACTGATGCTCCCTGCTGTTAAAGTAAAATCTTTATCTGCTGACTCTACATTAGCCTCGTATGATCTCCAGCCTGAATCATAGCTGTTCCCTGACCGAACTCTATCAATAAGCTCTCTTACACCATTGGAATCCTCAATAAAGATTGTTCCAGTACCCCAGCTATCAAGCTGAATCCTGTAGTCAAACTCAAGGTATTGTGGCTGCCTGTTAAAATCAAAGGTCTTGCTTATACCTCCCTCACCACATATCTCATAACGATTTCCGGCCGTAGCTGATTCACCTGGAGTAGAGTAGCTTCCTGTAGTGTCAGCAGTACATGTATCCATCGCACGTCCTGTAGAAGAGCAACTCCAATCACTTTGAGTGCCGGAGAAATCCTCCTCATACATCTGTCCTGTCGCCGGAGCTGCAAAAAGCGCGACCATCAACAGGACTGTGATCAAGGCCTTTTTCACTGGTACCCCACCAACTGCCAGAAGAAGCTGAAGAAGACCGGAGTCTTCCCCTCTGTCTGAGTTTCCTGATCATCGCAGCCAGTAAGCAGAGGCCCACAGTTGTCTTCAAGAGTTACTCCGATGTTTTCTCCGGAGCCCTGGCCTTTAGGATTGTAGTCAGGATGGTAAGGATTTTCGTTCTGACGCCAGTAAAATGCTATCTGTGAGGCGTTATCAGGATCTCCTCTCTGACTGCTATCAATTAGATCATGGCCATTGCCACTGCTTCTCAAGTATTCGTTTACTCTTTCGTTGTCAAGATCGTACCATTCTCCACCGACCTCTTCAACGGTACCATCGTCATCATAGTCATAGTTATCATACGTTACATCATCACCAGGATCATCGGCTGGAAGAGTCTCCTCGTAGACAATACCGTCCTGCGTAAAGCTTTCACCACTGCTATCGATCGCAAGACAGACTTCTTTATCAGGAGAATAACCTCCTTCCTCATAATCCGAGTAAGCCTCTGTACCAACGGTCCTGACAGTTCCCTCAGGAACATCTTCTCCATACCACAGACAATCAGTAACCCTGTCAGCAGTACCTTCAAGGTGATGGCTCTTAATAGGGCCTTCATTAACTTCAGGGCCCTCCATCGCTATCCAGAACTCTTCTGTAGTATCTCCAGCACACCGCTTATCTGAACTCTGTGTAGGGCTGTCGGAGTCAGATCCATAGTTTGAACCGATTGCTGCATCTGGATCAAGTTCCTGGAACATCTTGCAGACTCCAAGAGACTGATTGGTATCCTGAATATTGCTTTCGAAAGTTACTGCTGTGGGATAGGCCTGGCTGCCTGCCTGATAGGAAGGATCTGTCGGGTTATCCCAGTTGTTGATATTCCGAGGCCTTATATCCAGAGCTCCTACACAGTGAGTGAAAGGATCGCCGCAGCCATTAGTATTGATACTTACATGGCCCAGCGCATCTGCAGGCTGAACAATATCCATAGCGCCACCGCTGTTCGTCTCAGTATTCATGAACCTGTTACTGACTCCCTGAATCTCAACCTGGCCGTTTCCAAGATAACCTCTTCTCTGCAGAATTGCCATATAACCATCGGACTGGCCCTGAGGCCCGTCAACATCCCATGATTGGAAGTAATCTCTGACAGATTCAAATGCATCACCGTCTACCCTCATATGGTATGAGCTGGAGGAAATGGCTTCGTCATTACCTAGCATATTGTTATCAGTATCTACAGCATAGGCATAGTAGGAATCACCGTTGAAGGCGTTGTACTTAATATTTGAGCGGGTGTAAGCCTCATCTCCATACTTGAAAGTGTCGCCCTCAAAGAGTGCATCAGTAGGGAACATTGGTGCGTAAGAAGGATTCTCCGCAGGATTCAAATCGAATACTTTCTCAGTATGAAGCTCAAGATCCTCGTACCGGTAGGTGATTGTGTTGCTTGTCTGGCCCGTAGCAATATCCTGATTTGAAATCGGCCCGACAGTATCAACTGAAGGACTATCACTACAGCCAATGCTACTATCGCAAGATTCTTCTTCTGTTTCACTCAGACACGAGTCGTCATCTACTTGTTCGGTCTCGTAACCTGGATGATGAGTTACTTCTACAGATAGCTGATTTAGATTTGTACTTTCCTTACTATGTTGATGGCTTCCGCTGCTGTCTGCATAATACTGCTCGTTATCATTGGTTGAAACAGTGGTAGTTGTCTCGCTCTTTAGAGTGTATTTTGTATCAGTATCTTGATCTATACTTGTACACTTCTCGGTACCCGTACCAGAGCAGTTAGCTCCAGAACACTGATCAACAGAACCTCCGTCCTCGCCCCAAGTCTCCACATTCTTATCACCAGTAAGATCATAGTCTGTAACTGATGCATCTGATTCCGAAGAACCGATATAAGACTCTCCAACTTTTTCCGGATATACCATCCAAAGCTCATCAGGTACACTATCCCCGTCATCATCTTTCAGATAGTAATCAGGAACATCCTCCCATTCCTGATCCTGGACAACCTGATCATCAACCTCACCAGCATCAGCCTGTGTGCCACTCTGAAGGTCGGCCGTGTACGGATCAGAACCACTGATATCATCTGTTTTCTGGCCCTGTGCCTCTGGGGCTATAAGTCCTGATCCGGAGTTACTAAACTTGTATTCAATAGTATCGTCAGTGTCATCGTTACTGTTCTTTGAATTTAGATATTCTCCATTGTTTGCATTATTGTTAGAATCGCCAATAGACACACCGTTAGCATTATTGGCATCCCATTGACCAATATTACTGTTAAATCGATCAGAGAGAGTCTCTGAGGACTGGCTCTTAGTCGTTCCAGCATCGTCAGGAAGACCGTAGTCCTCAGGACAGTCAAGGTTATTCTCATCACCTCCTCTTACCGCATCACCACACTGAGAGCCATCGCCGGTAGTAGTATCATCATGTGGAGCATCAATCAACTCTGCAGAACCATCTTCTACAGCAGTAGTCGTGGAACCTGGCATGTTTCCTTCATGACGGGACTCGCTAATACTTATTGTCTCACCTCTCAAAACCCCCGCAGCCCAGTCATTAGAACCTTCAACATAGGTCTCATTAATTTGATCAGTATCCAGAACCTGGTCAGGACTGACAGTTACAGATGAACCGTTCTGAATTACCTCTGCACCGTAGAAAATAGAGGAGTCATCTTCTGTTGGAGATGAAAGATACTGGCCGAAGACCCAGGAAGCATCCAGGTCGTAGATATTGGCCTCCGAATTATCATATTCATAAGGTGGAGAACACCCTGGATCCGGGCCGCTAGCTCCAGCCTCTTGCCAGTTAGGAGTTCCATCATTATCACTGTCAGCTCCCTCTCCATCAACCAAACCATCACCATCATTATCATTTCCATCCAAGCATGCGGAAGGTTGTGCAGGAGAATCTGGCGGAGAAGTGCCGGTATCCTTAGCGCCGCCAGTGAATTCATAAGAAGAAACAAGGCCAGCAGCGGTCAAGAACAAAAGGACTACAACTAGAGCTTTTCCTACATTCATACAATTCATAGGTGAGACCCTGAATAAAAAACCTCTCAACTGAAAACAGCACAGCCTCTCTTAGGAGAAAGATATAAAAACCTGCGTGACGTTATTTCCTAGTAACAACGAGGGTTGTCTATATTGAAAAGAAGAGGATTTCTAGCCGCAACAGGAACCGCAATCGCAACAGGCCTAGCCGGATGTAGTGGTGTAACAGGAGGAAATAATAATAATAACCGCGAAGGTTCTACCAGCAAAACCAATATCTCTGTAAGTATCTCTACTGAGGCCGAACCCTCACAGCTACCTTCTATCTGGAACGATCAGAGTATCGAAGACTTTCAGGCAGAGTTCTCCGTTGAGACCAGCGGGGGCCCAACACAGGCAACAGTCTCAAATGGAAAAGTAGAGATCAACCAGGAATCAGAGCAGTGGAACAGCAACACAGTAACAGTACAGCCAGGCCAGATGAACTCTGGAGAACAAGAATTCACAGCAACAGCCGAGAAAAACGGAACACAGGCCCAAGATACTACAACAGCCACCAAACCAACTCCTGGCAACTACAAAGTCGACGTAGTGCCAGAGAGAAACGAAGAACTCCGAAGCACAATCGAAAACAACTCAGACGAAGAAGATTACTTGGAGGCCCGCGGCAACTTCGTCGAACAAGACCCAGTATTCGATACTTACAGCAGCCACAAAGCCGTAGGATTCGACAAACTCGGAATCGACCTAGTCGCACGAGAATGGAGACACGACAACGACTACGAAAGCCTAGAAACTGGTAGTCCAGAAGCATCCCGAGAATTCATCCAAAGCATAGGCACCGACACCGGAAACCCTGATATACAGGCAATAAAAAACGGAAACTCAGGAACAACTTGGTACCCAAATGGCAACTTCAGCCAGAGAGACGCAGGACACTTCGACTACCAAAAATTCGCCAACGCACAAACAGTAGGAGAAGCACTCGACCAAGTGCATCCATACTACTTCAACTGGCAATCAGACATACTCGGCAGAGAACCAACCTCCGCAGTCGACTTCATCGACGCACCAGTCCTCGAACAGGCCATCGAACAGAAAAACAATAATGACTTGGAGGTACATGCCTGGGACTTCGACCTCGATGAACACGGAAACGGCCTCATCTACGGAAAGAACGCGGATGGCAGCGACGAACTCCGCATCATGGAGACAGTCACCAACCCAGTAACAGCATCACCAGCAAATGTCCACGAACAACTACACCCACTAGTTGAGGACTCAAACTACCTCAACCCAGAACACGACGAATTCAACCGGTACTGGCACCCACTCAGATTCGGATGGGAAGAACACAGCAACAGCACACGATGGAACTTCGAAGAAGAGAAACGGCGAGCAAGCCAAATGATTCAAAACATCGCCACTTCTGGACGCCTAGCCCGCACATCAGGCGAAGGCTCCGGAATGGAAACAACAGAAACAGTAGCACCAACAACAGAATACCTCCAAGACTTCACAGAAAAACTGAGAAACTACAACCAAAACGATGCAGAATTCCAGCAACTACACAACCAAGCCAAAATAGCCAACGAACTGGTTAGAAGAGACAGTAAAGAAAATTTCGTAATCTATGGCGATACGGAGAATCCGCAGTACGCGGTAGTAGAAGATGATGAAGTTATTGAGGATATCTGGGAGGATGAGGATGGCCAGTATGATGATTTCAACCAGTTCCTCCGCGACAACCCTTCATACTCAATGAGCACAGAAGAAATCGATGCCACACTAGAAGGAGAACAAACAGAAGACCTCAGCCAGCAAACGCTGGCCTGAGCCCTAAAAAACTTCTGTCTCCTTCTTAGTTTCCGTTTTTCAGGTAGTCAGATATTTCACTGGCTCCCATCTTGTCGAAGCTGTAGCTCAGGTTCTGCTGCCACATCTCATTCATCTTCTCGACCTGGCTGCTAATTACTCTCCGAGTGAGATCTGATTTCTCTACGTCTAGAGGGAACGAACAACCTCCACACACTGCCTGCTCATCAAACCAGGATTTCTGTATGTTGTCATTGAAAGAACCTTTTAGCAAGCTTTGCGCACGAGTCTGCGCCTTAGCTACATCATCAGTAGATCTCACATCAAGATTTCCTTCACCAGTAATTACTGCGCCGTTGGAGTTGGTAAACTCGAGGCGGCAGGAATACACATTGGTATTTATCTTTCCAACAAGAGGGACTGGCACCTGAGGGTTAGTTCCTACCCCAGTAACCTCCTTCGCAAACCAATCTTCCTCGCGTGTAGAAGGATCCAGAGAAGGCCTCTCTGAAAGCTCTCCATCCCAGCATAGAGCCCTGATAGACTCTATTGTAGCAGCCTGATCATTATCAGCATCCTCCTTGGCTTCATAATAGGTAGTAAGGAAACTGCTACTTGTTCTAAACTCATATGGCATTATGAAGAATCCTGCAGTATCAGGATTTTCGTTTCCTGTCGGTTCAAATGCGTAGGCATCAAGATCCCACTGAATATCACCAGTACACTCCCAAAACTGGCCTGTATATCCCCATTGGAGGCCTGGTTCGCAGGTTGGGTAGAATCCTCCGTCGAAGACACTGTCTCTTAGTACTGATACATCGTTTTCTTGAATGTTTTCTGCGGTTCCTAAGACTCCTGCAGTGTATTGGCCTGTTGCGTTGCTTGGGTTCCATACTTGTCTGATTGCTGTTTCGTCGGTGTCGTCTACTGCACGTGTGTATGCTTGTCCTCTTGAGATGTTGAGTTCGTCGTATTTTGAGGCGTTGTGTGTGTAGGGTCTTTGGTATGTGTCTCCAGTTGAGCCTTCTAGGTATCTTAGTTCTGCTGCGTGGATATGGTCGAATCTTACGTTGTTGAATCCTGAGGTTGTTGCAAAGCTTGTTCCTTTGAACTCGGCATTTCCTAGAGGTATGGCTTCTTTAGGCACGTAGTACTTGACTGCTAGTGCTGTTTCTGGTGCTGAAGTGTTGTGGAATGTTCCTAACCGGCAGTCGCCATCTCCAGTACACCTTCTCTGTGGATCACCGTAGCCAGGATAAGTTCGTTGACGCATGTCGTAGAGGCATGCTGTGTCTTTCTCTGTTGTAACTGGGTCGTTGCCGGTGTAGCTGTTTTCTACAGCATCATATCCTTCACAGAGAAAGATATCGGGCTCTCCGGTACGGACACTTGAGTAGACGTTGCCATAATCACAGTCAGTGGTGGCATCCGTAAAGGCGGCTCCTGAGTTTTGATCTGCAAACACCACTTTAACGCCGTCACTTTCCCTGATGCCTACAGTCGGATCTGCACAGTTATTTTCCACATAGGGCAACCAAGAGTTTGGTTGATTTCCTCTCCAGTCTTGCCCATTTCCTAGCACATCGCACCTGAATCGACCGTTATCTGTATCTACTATTTCTCCATCCATAGAGCCACGGCAAATATGGAACAACCTATTGCCTTTCAGTATTTCTGTATCCGGGCTGTATGTTGAACTATCATCGTGAGCTGGCGTACAGGAGTCAAAGTTATTTTCGAAGGCCGTGCATGCGCCTTTATCCTGACCTATAACATATTCCATGTCTCCGAAGTTCTGATCCCACACATCCTGTGCACCTAGGTTATCTCCCAAGTTGTGGTTGTTTGTGAAAACTTCTGATGTAGAACCTATATCCGATAGAGAAGTAGCCTCATGACCTAGTATTTCACCTGGTTGAGGCCTATATCTTCCGTAGTCATCCTCTCCATCAGGCCAGGCTTTCCAGTCTGTCTCTTGAAGAAGTATATCTCCCTGATTTATGTCGTTTACTCCGTGAATATTGCTGTTTCCAGGACTGTTGTAGAAAGGCTCCCTATCGTTCGTTAAAATAAAGTCTCTTATTTTATTCGCATTTACGTCCATCTCAACATATAGATATGCTCCTTTATTTGCACTTACACGGTCTTTAGGCTCTACAGTTAGATCAAAGGTACCTACTGTAAAGGACTCTCCTCCATCTGTCCCTGTTACAGTGACTTCATGAGTACCTACACCGCAGGGAACACTTTCAGGCACTCTGGTTGGTCCTGGAACAGACACCTCCAGATCCACAGGCAGACCTATAGCGGAGCGGCCACCTCTACCAATGAAATCAGTTGTCTGGCCGCAAACGCTTGCTTGTACATAATCTGCACTTGGATCGCCGTCCACTTCTTCTACAGTGACAGTTGTTGATCCACTATATTCTATAGTATTGGAATATCCTGAAATGGTTGCGGTTCCAAAAGTTGAAAAGAAGAGTACCGCAAAAATCAAGAGAATTTTCTTCATAGGCCTTGATTGGTGAGGCCTGTATAAAAAATAATGGCAGAGAAAGAGGTGGAAGAGAAGAGGAAAAAAGGAAGGGGAAGAAGGAAATGTGGGGAGAAAGGTTATCTTGGCATGTTCCAGAGGATGTTTTTCTTCAGTTCTTCCATCTGGGCCGAGTCTCCTCCTGGCATTACTCCCATCATTCCTTGGTAGCTGACGTCTTCTTCCTCTTGCTCCTCGTATTCTTTCCAGAATTTCCGGAGTCTGTTGTGTACGCCTGCTACGTCGGAGCGAGTGTTTCCTACTCCGCAAGTGTTTCCTACGCCTACTACTGCGACTTCTCCGTCGTATTCTCCTACGATTTCGTTGACTTTGTCGACTGCTTCGTGGTAGGCCTCGTAGATTTCTTTTTTCATTGGTTTGGAGGCTTCTGGTGGGGCCTGTTTGATTACTACTCCTTCTAGTGGGACGTTGTGGTCTGTTGCTGCTTCTTCGATTTTTGTTTTTTCTACTCCGGAGCCTCCCATCATTACTCCTACTCCTTCGTAGACGCTGCCGGTTTCTTCTCCTTCGAATTTGCCTGCTGCGTCGACTGTGATTACTGCTTCCAGGTCGTTTTCTTCTGCCAGTGTTTCGACTGCGTCTCCGTATTTTCCTAGTCTTGCTCCTGGGCCTCTGCTTTTGACTACGTGTACGGTGTTGCCGTCGATTGTTTCTTCGGATGAGATGACGTCTTCTGCGATTTCTTCTGGTTCTTCTTCTGATTCGATGAGTTTGGCTGCTACTAGCGGGCCTATTCCGTCTCCTGTTGGTGCCTGGTTGATGAATGCTCTTGTTGCGTCTTTCTGTGCTTCTGCGATTTCTTTGTATATTGGCATCATCATGTTGACTAGGCCTACCATCTGGAAGTTCTGTGTTTTCTTGATGAGTTGTCTGAAGTGGTTCATTACTTTGTAGATCTGGTTGGTGCCCATTACTCCTTTGAAGGCCATTGTTAGGTCTGCTAGTTCTTCTTCGTCTTCTGTGTCTGCGTGGTTTCTTACGAATCTGTCGAACTTGGCTTCTGATGTGTCTAGTACGTGTTCAAGTTTCTGTACCATTCCTGCTGGGTCAAGCTGTGTTGGTGCTGACATCTGGAAGTTCTTCAGGGAGTGCATTTTGTCCTTGAGCCCTGGTTTTGGTTCTGATGTAAGTTTTTCCAGGAACATTGCTTCTGTAGCGTCTTTGTATGATTCCAGATCGAGAAGCGCGTCCTTCATCTTCCTGTCTACCTGCCAGACCATCAGTTTTGGCCCGAATATGATTAGCGCTGGGAAGATCAGGAATGATAGAATCATCATGATTTGGTATATCTGGGTTAGTAAATTGTTTCCGCCCGCTGAAAGTATTCCTAGAGGCATGTACCTGAATTAATTTACCATCTTTTTAACTCTGAATAAGGCCTTCATGACTGGTCAAATTTATCCTTTATTTCGCCGATAAGTTGGTTGGCCTCACTTTCGGATGGATTGGCCCTGAGAATAAGCCTTTCTAAAATCTTTGAATCTACTATACTGCTTATATATTCTTTTTTATCCAGATTAAGGCCTTTTTCTTCGGTTTCTACCAGATTGTGCATTATTACTGCGGTTGCGTGGCTCTGGTTGAGGGAGTTGTATTTTTTGGTTTCTATGTGGATTACTGTGTCGCACATTTCGAGTTCTTTGTTGGAGAGGCCTGAGCTTTCTCTTCCTATCATTATTGATGTGTTTTTTCTTGGTGTGAACTGTTTGAGGCCTGTTCCTTTTCCAGGTTTGGTGCCGGCTACGTATTCAAGATCTTCGACTGCTTCTTTTACTGTGTCGTATATTTTGGCGTTTCTTAGTTTTTCTTGCCCGTTTTTTGCTGTTTTCCGGGCTTTTTCCAGGTTGAATTCGGGGTTGACTATTCTGATCTGGTAGTCGTAGTTGTGGGCTAGTCGGGCGATTGAGCCGGTGTTCTGCGGTATTTCTGGTTCTACGAGTATTACTGCTTTCACATGGTTTTATATCGAGGCAAGATTTACATTCTTTTTATGGAAGCAAGAATTTTAGCCGCAGTTTTCGCCTCTATTATGGCCCTTGCAGTGGGTATCAATGGTGGAGGTTTGAATCAAGCAGATGTTCAGGGGATTGACTCCCAGCATAAAAACGTGTTAAGAGGTATTTTTCCGAAGTCTATTGATATTTTCTCTATGTTGTCGAACAGGCCTGAGCCTCAGAAAAGTGTAAGTATTGATGTGACTGCTGAGGGAGAGGAGACTTTGAAGTTTTCGAAGGCCTCTGTGACTCCTGAGAATATGACTTCTTACAGTTCGGAGCAGTTTTCGATTACTTCTGATTCTGCTGTGACTGTGACAGGTTTTGATGGTAAGATGGTTTTTGATACGAATAGTACTGATGTGAAGGGCCGGGCCTCTGGTTATGTCAGTAGTGGTGTGAATTCTTCCAGGAATTTCAGGTTTGAGACAGAGCTTGGTTCTGAGAGGATTGAAGTTCACGATGTTAGAAGGCTTAAGGTTGATTTCTCCGGTGTTTCTGGAGAGGTTGAGACTGATTCCAGTACTTCAAGTATTAATGACAGTAGTTTGAAGGTGAACTCGTTCTCCGGCAATATTACTGTTTATCCTTCGGACAATCGTTACGTGTTTGAAGGAGTAATTGATGAGTTAAATGCTGGAAGTTTGAGAGTGAAGGCCTCAGAGGATTAATCCTCGTCTCCTTCTTCTTTTTCTCCTTTCATCTTGTCCAGCACTACTTCTTTGACTTCTCTGTCACTTTCTGCCTGTTTTTTGGCCTTCTTTTTCTCCGAGGATTTCTCTCTTATTGCACCTACTAGTTTCTTGATTCCACTGTAGATGTGTTTGAGTATGCGGTATGGTATGGAGATCAGTGTTTCTGCTATTCCGTATGCTGAGGCCAGTACTGTGTATCCTACGTAGAGTGATGCTCCTGCGAATGCGAATAGTAGTATGTCGTTGAGGCCTGGCATTGTTCCGTATACTAGTTGTGTGAATGCGATGTATGTTCCTGCGGATAGTACTGAGACCATGATGGTTTCGAATACCATTTCCATCAGCTTGAAGGCTGCTATGAATGCTGCTAGAAGTAGGACTAGTAGAATTACTGTGCTGTATTCCTGTGGTAGCGAGCTGAATAGGCCTAGTGCCATTTTATTCTTCACCTAGGTATTCGTATAGTGGGTCTCCGGGTTCTGGGATGTAGCTTGTGTAGAAGATGAACCCTCCTACTACCAGGATCAGTACTACCAGGATTATTGGAAGTATTCCCATGCCTCCGCTCTTCTGCTCTGTGTCTGTTGGAGGAGTGTCTGTTCCAGGGTCGTCTGATCCCCCGTTATTGTTATCTCCTTCCTGATTGTCCTCCTCGTCGTCCTGTTGCTGGTTATTGTTGTTTATCTGTGTTTCAAGAGACTCCAGATTGTTGATTGTCGACTGGTATGTATTGTAGGCCTGAATGTCGTCTCCTTTGCTCAAAGAGTCCTCCATTTTTGTTGCGTTCTGTCTTGCTGTCTCTAGCTGATTTATTACTCCTGTTGAAAAGGCCTGGCCCTGTAGTCTTGTTACCCAGGATGTTATGTTTTCTGATGCGGCCTGTGTTTCCGGCATGAATCTTGCTGTGATCTGTACTGTGTCAGTTGATCCTGTTTCGCTTGAGTTCTCTGGATCGTTCTGGTATGCTACGTATGTTACTTCTCTTTCAACTGTTCCGTAACTGTCTCTTGTGACCTGTGTTGTGAAAGGTTCCTGAGCGTCTACACTAACTGTTGACCACTCTGATACCTCGAACATGCCTGTCTCTGACTGTATGTAGTTTATGTTTGTTGATCCATTGTTTTTTGCAATAAGCTGGAACTGGGAACTAGATGACTGTATTACTCCGATATCCATCGAATCATTCATTATTTCCAGGTCTACTTCTGGCTCTGCGAAGTCTCCAGCAAGTCTTGTAGGAATACTTAATCTCTGGCCTGATGAGTTCACTACTATCTCTCCGGAGACATTTACCGGTGTCTGCAGAGAGTAGTTTACATCGATGCTGTGGGAATCTGCCAGGTCTACTCCCATGACTGATGTTGTTACATAGTCCGAGATCTGGCCTGTGGTGTATATTTCTGTCTGTACTGAACTTTCAGGGCCTATGTTGTAGATTTCGAAGCTTTCTGTTACTTCTCTTGGGCCTAGTAGTGTGACATTGATCGATTCTCTGTCTGCGCAAAGTGAGTTGTTTGTTATCTGGCAGTCAGGTGAGTTCAGGTTTACATCGATCGTTCTTGAGAACTCGGAGTTCATGTCTTCCAGAAGTATTTCTCCTTCATAGTCCTCTACTTCATCTACATCGAAGTTTACTGTGACATTTGTTTCGTTGTTTGGCGCTATTTCAATGTTGTTTCCATCGTTGATCGTTGTTATTCCCGAGATTTCGGACATTGCTGTTGCGTTGATTGTTATGCTATTTGAGAGCTGATTGGTTATTGTAAAGTTTTCACTGTAGTTTTTCCTGTTGACAATACTGACGTTGAGCTCATCTGTAGTATTGAAGATCTGTGTTGTTTCTTTTAGATCGAATACAGGACTTACAGTCACTGTTTCTCCGTACTGATTGGAAAAGACTCCTGCAATAGTGTAGGTGCCATTCGGTGTTCCCTGAGGAATTACCATTGATCCTGTGGCCCATCCTGTTTCATTATCATAGGATAGATCGCTCTTTGAGAAAGTCTTGTACTCTGAACCGTTAGGATAATCTACTGTAATATCAGCTGATGCGAAATCCTCATTTTCTACAGGCGTTCCTGTGTATCTCTTGTTTATTCCGAATTTAAGCTGGTACTCGGAGCCCTGATAGGCCGTATCTATCATATCTGTTGTAAGCGCAAATCTGGCCTTTGTTATATTGTAGAACCTTGTGCTCGTGCTGTAATTGTTCTTTGCCGTGAATTTGATGTAGATTTCTTCTGAGTAGCTGCTGGTATCTAGGTCTGGGAATGTTAAATTGCCTTCGTAGAGGCCTGTTTCCTCGCTCTTGTTTATGTAGCTGCTGGAGATTGTTTCCAGATTGTTTCCTTCGACGGATTTTCTCATTACTGCCATTGAGACATTGTTTGCGTGTGCGGAGGTTACGTTAAGGCCTAGATCTAGTTCTGCTCCTTCTTCACATTTTGTTGGCATGCTTTGCTGGTTGCAGCCTGTCTGTGCTTCCACTGTTGAGACTGAGGTGTTTAGGTAGTCTCTTGTGCTTATCATCTGAGTGGTTGTTGCTGTTTCCCCGTTGGCTGTGGCCTTTACTCTTAGTGAGTACTCTTGTTGTACTGCTTCCGGTATTATGAGCGAGTAGAGCCTGTATTTCTGGTTTGTTGAGTCATCTGGGAAGGCCTGTGTGTTGAAGTATGTGGTGTTTGTTATTTCTACATCCAGGTCTGTTGTTGTCAGGAAGTCTCCGCTTGTGCTGTTTGTTACGTTTACTTCGATTCTTGCGTCTTCTCTTCCTGGGAAGTAGGCCTGGCTCATGTCTGTTAGAATTGTGATTTTGACGTTGGAGATTGTGATCTGTTTGGTTGAGTTTGCTTCTTCATCTATTGGGGAGCCTCTCTGGGCCTCGAATCTGAACTTGCCATCTTTGTCTCCTACTGTTTTGTGGACGTACCATACTGCTCCGTTTAGGTATTTTAGGTCTCCTGAGTTCCGTAGTGTGCCGTTTTCCAGGTAGAACCATTCTGCTCGGCCTTCGTATCTTTCTAAGTAGTCTTTTGTGATTGGGTCTCCAGTATCTCGGTGTCTTATTTCAACGTACTGTGTGGTTGCTCCCGCAGGCGAGATTGTGGAGTAGCTGTCTGGAGCATTCATAGGTGTGACTTCCCATGCCGGTGCTGAAGCTGCTAGAGAAGTGGTGATTAGAAGGGTTGAAACCAAGATAAGTGACTTAACAAGATTTCTGCCTGCAGACATATCAATTCTTTATCAAACGGTGTTAAAAAATCTATTTACCCAGAATATACAGAGTTTCAAACCAGAGCTGTTTTTCATCAAGCTTCTTGAGATCATATTCCTCAATTAAGTCTTCGATTTCTGCCAGAGAACTGGCAACTATGTAAAAACGGCCTTCTTCAGCGAGATATTCTTCTACTTCATCCAGAAACTTTTTTGTGACTTCTATCCCTTTTTCTCCTCCACGCCATATTTCTTCATCTCCTATACCTTTCTCACCCGGAAGATAGGGAGGATTGAAAACTATTACATCGTAGAGGCCTTCTATATCTTCAAAGAGATCAGAATAAATGATTTCAACGTTGAGGCCTTTTTCCTCTGCTTTTTCATTTAGTTGCTGGAGTGCTTCTCTGTTTATATCGGAGGCCGTTACTTCTGCATTTTTCTGCGCTGCAAGAAGTGCTATTTCTCCATTTCCTGTTCCTATTTCGAGGAATTTCTTGTTTTCTAGCTGTATGTTTTCTTTTAGGTAGTCTCTGAGGAGGTAGGTGTCTTCTGAGGGCTGGTATATGGTCATACTGTGGATTTGAGGAATGCGAGGTAGAGTGGGTTGGGTTTTTGGAAGGTTGATGTGAATTCTGGGTGGGCCTGTGTGCCTATGAAGAAGTTGTTTTCCGGTAGTTCTATGTATTCTGCGAGTTTTCCGTTTTGCATTGTTCCTGATATTTTGAGGCCGTTGGCTTCCAGTTTTTCGTGGTATTCTGGGTTGAGTTCGTAGCGGTGGCGGTGTCTTTCTGTTGCGGTGTCTGACCCGTATATTTTGCTGACTTGGCCTGTGATGTTTGCTGTGTAGCTGCCGAGTCTCATTGTTCCTCCCATTTCTTCTATGTTTTTCTGGCCGGGCATTTCCGCGACTACCAGTTCCTGGTCTTCTGATTCTGCGAATTCTTCGGATACTGCGTTCTCTATTCCGAGGACGTTTCTTGCGAATTCTATTGTCATTAGTTGTAGGCCATAGCAGAGGCCTAGTAGTGGGATGTTGTTTTCTCTGCAGTACTGGATTGCGTCTATTTTTCCTTCTACTCCTCTTGATCCGAATCCTCCTGGGATTATTACTCCGTCGTGGCCTTGCAGGGATTCTTCATTGAAGTTTTCGGTGTCGATGTATTCTATGTTGACTTGGCCTCCGATTTCTGCTCCTGCGTGTTTGAGTGCTTCTTCTACTGATGCGTAGGAGTCGTCGATGTCTGTGTATTTTCCGCAGATTGCGATGCTGGATACAGTGTCTTTTTCCAGATTTTCTGTTCTGGCTTTCCAGTCTTTCATCCCGTTCTTTCTCTCTGGAAGACCCATTTTTTCGGCTATTAGCTTGTCTACGTTCTGTTTGTCCAGTTCAAGAGGTAGTTGGTAGATGTAGTCCAGGTCCGGGTCTGAGATTACTTCTTTTTCTTCTACATCGCAGAATAGTGCTATTTTTTCCTGTACGTCTTGATCCAGTTCGTTCTGGCTTCTTCCGACGATCATGTCTGGTTCGAGGCCCAGGCTCTGCAGTTCTTTGACGGAGTGCTGTGTTGGCTTGGTTTTTTGTTCTCCTACCGTGTCCAGATATGGTACTAGCGTTGTGTGGATTAGATAGGTGTCTTCTTCTGGTAGTTCGCTTCTTAGTTGTCGGACTGCTTCGAGGAATACCTGGTTTTCAAGGTCTCCGACTGTTCCTCCGATTTCTACTATGTTTATATCAGAATTTTTCTCTTCGCCGGCTTCTCGCATGAGTTTTTTCATGCGGTTGGTGACGTGTGGCACCATCTGTACTGTTTTGCCCAGATATTCGCCTTCTCTTTCTTTTTCGATTACCTGTTTGAATACTTTGCCGGAGGTCAGGTTCTGTTTGCCGGCTGTTTTGATGCCGAGGAATCTTTCGTAGTGGCCGAAGTCCATGTCTACTTCCGTACCGTCCTCGAGAACGAATACTTCTCCGTGTTCATGCGGGTTCATCGTCCCCGGATCCACGTTCAGGTATCCGTCACATTTGATCGGTGTGATCTCTAGTTCTCTTTGCTGTAGAAGTTTGGAAACGCTTGCGGAGACCAGGCCCTTACCCAGTCCTGATAGAACTCCTCCCGTGACAAAAATCCACTTCGGCATGTAACAATTTTAGCCATCAGAAATTAATAGTTGACGAAAGACTCAGTTTCAAGTCGTGAAATATTTTTTGTTAGAGAAGGCCTGATAGAAGGTTGATTATCTGTGATCCTAGGCCTTGTTTTTCGTCTCCGCCTGTTATGGTGTTATCATCCATCTGTCTCTGGCTGGATGGGTCTACTTTTTCCTGTTCTTCTACTGTTGTGTCTCGGCCCGGTGTTGGATCGGTTGTGGTGTTCTGACTGTTGTCAGATTTGTTTGCTTCTTCCTCATCTCCTCCGAAGTTGAATATGTCTATGTTGATCGTGATTGCTGAGGAGAGGCCAATCATCAGGATTATTGAGGCGGCGAGTACTGCTTTTTTCTTCATTTCAGTGGAGAATTGGAACTGGCCGGGTTAAAAAGTTTCTACTGGTTGAAGTTTTCCTGGTAGAATTCTGCTATTTCTGCTATTTCTTTGACTGTCAGGTTGATGACTCTTTTTTCGGAGTGCGGGATCTGGTCTCTGAGTTCTTTGGCCCTGTCTTTTTCGATGTCCAGGATGTGTCTTACGTCGACGAAACTGTTTCTGATCTTTTTTCTTTTGTGTGTGAATAAGGCCTTGGCTACTTTGAGGAATGTTTCCTCATCTTTTATTCCGTGTCTCTGTTTGTTTGGGTATAGTTTGAGTATTGCTCCGTCTACGTCCGGTGATGGGTGGAAGTTTCTGGATGGTACGTTTCTGAGTTTTACAGGTACGAAGTAGTAGTTTATTCTTACTGAGAAGTATCCGTAGTTTTTGTCGCCGGGATCTGCTACTGCTTTTTCGGCCAGTTCTTTCTGTACCAGGAGAGAGCTCTGGATCTGTTTTTCTCCAAGTAGGTCGAGTATTTCGGAGGATATCTGGAAGGGTATATTTCCTACGCATCTTTCGATTTCTTCCGGTATTTCGTATTCGAGAATGTTTTCGTTGATTACTTCGACGTTGTCGAGTTTGAGGCCTTTGACGTGGTTTGCGAGTGTTGTGTCAGATTCTACTGCGTAGACTTTTTCGGCTTTTTCCGAGAGTTCTCTGGTTATTGATCCGGTTCCGGCCCCTATTTCGAGGACTGTTTTATCGTCTATTTCTCCGGCCTCTACCAGTGCTTTGATTGTTGACTGTGAGTTTAGAAAGTTCTGGCCTTCTACAGGTCTTACTCCGAGCTTTTGAAGTTCTTCTCGTGGTTTCATCTACCTACGAAAAGGTTTCTCTTGGCGTCTCCTTTAAGCTCGTTTGTAATTCTCTTGACCAGCGTGTCCTTTGGATCCGGTAGCGATGGTACTCTTTCTTTGACGTCTGCCAGGCTTTCGAACTCTTTTTCCTCTCTTTCGTCGAGAAGTTTCTGCATGTGTTTGCTTCCGATTCCTGGAAGTAGTTCGAATGCGTGTCTTCTTGGTGTTACTGGTGTTGCTTCGTTGAAGAATTTGACAAATTCGTCTTCTTTTTCTTCGATTAGTTCCTGGAGGACGTATTTTAGTTCTGACTTTGCGCTTGCTGTGAGGTCGTCGTAGGAGATCTTGTTTTTGATGTACTGTACTCTGTCTCTTTCTCCTTCGCCTATGTAGAGTTCTTCTCCTCCTTTAGGCCTTTCTTCATCTCGCATTACTACTTCTAGAAGGTTGTAGTGTTCTGCTCCGATTCCCTGGGCTGTTGGTTCGTCTTTCTGCCCTGATTTTCCGTGTTCTAGGAAATCTAGTACTCTTATGTGTTCGTCTTTTCCTGGCATTGTTGATCTAGTCCTCCGTTAAAAAAGGGTTTTTTCTCAAGAAGGCATAAGGCCTTCTAGTTAAGATATTAAAGGAAGTCAAGAAGTTAAAAGGGTTTCCCGGTTCTAGTTTGCTGTTTCGATACTCTGACAGATCTCGAGGATGTCTTCGATCTGTGAGTCATCCAGCTTGATCCTCTCTTTGGAGAATACTGATCTGACCGTTGATTCGTGCTGCGGTACTATTTCCAGCAGTTTGTAGATATGTTTATCCTTCAGATCTTCGATCTCTGTGAATTCTTCGTAGAGTTCTTTGAGAGTGTCTACATCGTCTACTTTGACGTGTCGGGAAAGATTCTCCAGTGCAATCTTCTGTTCGTGGGAGAGATCTTCCTCGTCTCTTTCTTCCAGTGCTTCAAGTGCTTCAATCGGGAATACAAATTCTTCTTCTTTAATTTCCATTTTTTGATCAGGCCTCTGTTATTCTTCCTCCAGTTTCTGGAGGTGTACTGGTGCTACGTAGAGAGTTTTATCCTTTCCGCCGTCTGTGAACTGGACTTCGTAGGCATCTCCTCTCTTTCCTGTTACTTCTACTGTTGTTCCGTGGAATCTTGCGTGAGGTTGTCCTGACTGTACTGAGGAGTCAACCTTAATCAAGGCCTTTTCTCCTTCTTCGAACTCTTTCAGGTATTCGTTTACTTTTGTTTTTGCTCCCTGGTCACGCTTGAACTTTTTCCTTGAGCCATGTAGTGCTCCTCTGGATTTCTCTGCCATTATATTTTTACCTCGTTATGTAGGAAAATCAGAAGTTTAAACTTTTTAAAGAAGTGGCTGTTTGAGGGTTTTCCCTATTCGTTGCCGACTTTTTCTACCCATGAAACATCCAGATGAGTACATTCTGCCTCGACTCCGAGAAGGCCTGCGACACTAGGTTCTGTTCTTCCACCATCAGAAGAGATCATCTCCTTGATGTAGGTACCGGCCTCAGCCTTGACATCTATCTCAATCTGGCATTCGCCGGTCTTCTCATAATCTATCTCATAGACCTCTCTTTTCCGGACTTTATCGGCCCTACGGTGTTCGACTCTCTCAGGAGTTCTCTGCTCGATAGTGCCTATCAACTGCTCGAGAACCTCTAGATCCTCTACATCTACATCTTCTGATAGCTCGATCTTTGCTCTGTAGGCCTTATCTGTCCTGGTTTCCTTGATCTCTTCTATCTTATCTTTGTGTGTCCACGCGGTTTCGAATATCTCGATCTTATCTGTAGATTCGTTGACTTCTTCTTGCAGGGCCTCTAAATCCAGGTCTCTATTGAGTGGTTCGATCAGTTCGAGTACGAATTCTCTGCGGCCGAAGCATTTTGCGTCTACGTCTTCTCTGCCGTTTCCGTGGAACTTGGCTTCTATGGCCTTTGATTCTCTGAGGAATGGGTCCATTATTTCTTCCTGTACGCTGGTAGGATAGTTTTTGCCTGTCCAGTCGCATTCGTCGCATCCGCTTCCTCTGCAGTTTCTGCAGTGCCATTCTGTCTGTGGGATCTCACGTGAGTATTTGTTGTATTGTGAGTAGATGAGCAGCGAGTTGACCTGTAGTTCGACTCTTTCCTTACCTTCTCTCATGTCTACTACAGCCATTATGTCGGCTCTTTCGAAGTTGACGCTGAGATCTGTTCTGTCTTCTATTCTTTTTCCAATCAGTCGGGATAGCTCTGTTTTGACCGGTTCCGTCCATTCAACGCTGTATTCCTCCCATAGATCTTCTTCGGCCTGGAATACTTCTTCTGGAGGCCTTATTCCTACTAGAAATGTTTCAAGTTCGTATCTTTCGAAGGAGTCTATTACCATGTCAGTGTATCTGTCGACTTCTCCAAAGATGTTGTCACATAGCTCGCAGCTTCCAGATCCTTTCCCATATTCTGCGTCTTCAGGAATATTTTCTCTTACAAAGGAGTCTTCATCCAGCTCTTCTTTTTCGATATCGCGGATGATTGCTCCTCTTTCCCAGTTTTCAAGGCCGTGGCCTAGTTGTGCGAACTGTCTTCCGAGACAGTGATCGCATAGTTCTTCATTCTCTAGAATTCTTGAGGCCTTGTCGGCTACTGTTTGAATGTTCATAGGGTTCTTTGAGGAGGGCAATCTTTTATGGACTGCTTTAGAGTTTGAAGGTTCTGGTTTCTTTTTCTTTGAGTTCTCCTTCCTCTGTTTTTTCTATTATTCGGGCCTCGAGTTCATTTTCTGATAGTTCTATTTCCATCATGGTGGGGTTTCCGGGCCTGGCTGTTCCGCCGCCTACTCCTGTGCAGCTGCCTGGGTTGAGGAGGATTTTTCCTTCGTGTTTTGCTATTTCTTCCTGGTGTGAGTGGCCGTGGATTAGTACGTCGACTTCGAGGTCCTCTTCTGCTATTTTTGATAGTGTGTCGTGGTCTCCGCGCGGGTTTATTCCTGTTCCGTGATAGACTCCGAATTTGAGGCCTTGTTTTTCGAATGTTTCTGATGTTGGCAGGTCGAAGAAGTCGCAGTTTCCTTTGACAGCTACTAGTTCTCCGTATTCATCTATACCATTGTATACAGGTTTTTCTGCGAAGTCGCCTGCGTGTACTGTTAGTTCTGCTTCTTTCATTTTCTCCCTGTATTCTTCAGGTATTTTTTCGGCCCGGGTGGGTACGTGGGAGTCGGAGACTACTGCTATCATGTTTGTTATTGGGTGGTGTTCGGAATATTTTATATAGGATGGTTTCGGTAGTTTATCTACGGGGAATCTTATCTTTACAGATGGAGGGGTAAAGTCGATGATCTATCATGAGAACAAGACAGGACGAACTTCGCAGAGAGGTACGGAAGAAGCTTTTACTGGCTTCGTTAGGTGTAACTAGAGCCCTGTCCAGTATTGATTACAATATCCCTTCAAAATGGCTTTCTGTTATTGATAGTGTGACTGTTTCTTCTGAGACTGCTCACGCTCGTCTTTCTATGCTTGACGAAGAGGTTCAGAGAGAGTACATTGAGAAGGAAGAAATGATTGAGAGAAGGCTTGGTAAAAGAAAGTTTTACGATGACGAAGAGATCGATGAGATCCGCGAACAGATTAAAAATACAGAGTTAAGGCCTTAGAAACCCAGGTTCTGCATTATGTCTTGCATATTTCCTCTTTTCAGTGATTTCTTGTCGAACTTGTCCATCATGTTCTTTGTCTGGCGGTAGTGTTTGAGGAGGTCGCGTACTTCTCTCTCCGTTTTTCCTGATCCATTGGCTATTCTTTCTATTCGGCCTCTTTTGATGACTGAAGGATCTTTCTTTTCTTCGTCGGTCATTGAGTCCATGATTGTTGAGTAGCTCTGTATCTTTCCTTCTGTCAGATTGGAGATGTTGTCAGGGATCTGATTTCCTCCAATTGGTAGTTGCTGGAACATTTCCTCCATCATTCCTGTGTCCGTTACTTGGGCCATTTGTTCCTGGAAGTCTTCAAGTGTGAAGTCTCCTTCGAGGAGGGCCTCGGGATCGGTATCCATCTCCTCGATTTTTTCCAGTAGAGATTCGAGGTCTGGCTGGCCGATCATCTGGGAGACAAACTCTACAGGGTCGTATGGTTCGAGATCCTGCATCTGTTCTCCTGTACCGACGAACTTGACCTGAGCACCAGAGTGTTCACATGCTACAAGTGCTCCACCACCTTTAGCTGATGAATCCATCTTCGTAACGATGACTCCTGTGATTCCGACTGCATCATCGAACTGTTCAGCCTGGTCTCTTGCTGACTGACCGATATCCGCGGGCATAACCAGGTATTTTTCATCCGGTTGCAAGGCCTTTTCCATTTCGGAAAGTTCTTCGCTTAATTCGGCGTTCAGGGAGTTTCGCCCGGCAGAATCGACGATAAGCACATCGACATCGAGGGCCTTTTTCCCGGCCTTGACTACTTTGACAGGATCTTCTGCGTCTTTCTCTCCATAGAATTCTACGTCTACGTCTTCTGCTATCTGTTTTAGCTGGTCGTATGCTGCCGGTCTGTCGGTGTCTGCTGCGATTACTCCAACTTTAAGGCCTCTTTTACGGTAGAAATCCGCTATTTTTCCTGTTGTGGTGGTCTTTCCTGCTCCATAGAGGCCTGCTAGTAGTATTGTTTGTGGCTCGATTTCTATCTCGGCTTCGTCGCCGAGTAGGTCTTCTAGCTGGTTGTATACTATTTCGAGTACGTGTTCTTTTCTTGTGAGGCCTGATGGCACTTCGTCTTCCAGTGCTTTTTCTCTGATGTCGTCGCTGATGTCTGATACGAGGGATACGTCGACGTCGGCCTGGATTAGATCTCTCTGTATGTCTTTGACTAGTTCTTCTACTGCTTCTTTGTCCGCTACACTTTTGCGGGAGAACTTCTGTACTGATTCCTTGATCCTGTCAAACATGTTTTGGAATTAGCTGCGAAAGATTAAATTACTGGGCCTGTTTTACTGGAATGCAAGTTAGTGTGGTTCTCCGATGTTCCAGTATTTGTATAGTAGCATTGCGAGGGCTGTGGCGAGGAGTGCGGTGCCGAGGCCGTATTTTATTGAGATGTTGATTGTTTGGCCTTTGAGTATGAGGTAGGTGGTTCCTGCTAGGAGGGCTGTTATGGCGAGCATTGGTGGGTTGATGAAGTAGCCGATGAAGTCCCATATTTTGCTGTAGTCGGTGAATCTGTACAGTATCCAGGCTGTGGCGAAGATTACGAATACTGCGGAGGCGGTGTCTGTTTTTTGGTAGGCTAGGTATCCTGTGGTTGCTGCTATAAGTGCGATGAGGGTGTATCCCAGTGTTTTGTTGTTGGCCACTGAGAAGGTTTTCTGGTTTAAAGGAATAAAAGTTTTTCAGGTCATACTTGTGTTACGATGGATTTTCCGATAAGAAGAGTTGGTGATAGGAATATGCATTATTTTGAGTCAGATGAAGACTCTTCTATCCAGCTTGTTTTCCTTCCAAGTGGTTTTAATCCAGAATTATGGAGACACCAGCTCAAGTATTTTTCCAGAGAGTTCAAGACTATTGCATTCAGGCCTACTGCCAGCAGGAGAAATCTTGAGGGAGAGGTTGATTGTTTAGAGGAAATTCTTGAACAGGATGGGATTAACAACGCGATTATTGTCTCCCATCATCTTGGAAACAGTATTGCTCAGAGCATGGAGTATAACGAGAATGTTGTAGGCCTTGTTTCAACTGGCAGCCGTGATAGGTTCAGTAAGAAGCCGCCTAGAATGGTTTATCGGTTTTTGAAGAAGCTGGGTTGCGGTGAGCCGAAGCTTGTTAAGAAGCTCTTGTTCTCTGATTTTGCGAAGTATGAGGTTGTTAAGGAGTTTGTAAATGATATTGAAATGCCGGAGTACGATGTTTTTGAGCAGTATTACCGTAATTATAGTGTTGAAAGACCTGTGAAGCATTCGATGGTTGTTCATGCTTCGGAGGATCGTTTTTCTGATATTGATTTTATTCGTTCTTTGAAGCCTGGGCCTCAGATCAGTATTATTCAGGATGCTGGTACTTTCAGTTTTTATGAGAAGCCCGGCGACTTTAACAAGGCTCTTCATGACTTTTTGAGGCAGTTGGAGGAGTTTGTGGATGAGCGCGAGCTTGCTGAAGCCAAGAGTAAGAACAGGTCTTTGAAGGATTTCAGTGGTCGAAAAGCTATGAAGAGAAAGATAAAAGTTGAGCAGTGAATTAGTTTTTGAGGTGTATTTTTGAATGATTGCAGGCCTGATTTTGAAGGATACTCCCGGCGTTGAATGTGGGCTGGCTTTTCTTGATGATGAGCTGGAGACTTTCAGCGTTGAGAGCAATGATGAAATAATTGAATTAATCGATGAGAAAAACCCTGATATTCTTGCTGTTGATATCAGCGATGAGACAAGTTTGAAGGAGTTTAACAAGGGTGAGAGCGATGCTCGTGAGTCAGGCCATATTTTTACGCCTGTTTCTCATGAAGGTGAGAAGGTTAAGCGTTTTGAGGCCTTGAAGGCGGGTTGTCGTCAGGCTCTTGGCCAGGATTGTCCTGAGTTTATCCGTTTTGAGCCTCAGATTACTGCTGATGAGCTGGCGGTTCACGACGATGATGGCCTGAGGTCTTTCGGCGTTGATACCGATGGTATTCATTCTGCTGATGAGTTTGATGCCGTTCTTGGCGCTATTACTGCTCGTTTCTATCAGCAGAATCAGTTTGAGGACATGGGTATTGTGGTTCCTCAGAACTTTGATGCTGACGGCGAATCAGAGGATTCGGAAAAAGCTTAAAAGAGTTTTATGAGCATTGAGTAGATACAGGTAATTGTTATGGGTATGGAAAAATTTTACAGGACGGTGCGCAGGAAGTTTGGCCTGAACAAGGAACAGATGAAAAACGAGCTTAAACAGGAAGTAACACATGAGCTACGGGCCGAATTTGATGAAGAGATTTCCTACATCGAGGCCGAGATGAAGGAGTACGAGCAGCTTGTTGCTGAAGTTAATCACCTGCTTTCAGTTATGCGCAAGCAGAGGATTAAGGAAGGTTCCAACAGTAAAGGCCGTCAGATCAGAATGGATGATGTTGGAGACGACATGGCACCTCTGAAGTCCAAGCTTCAGGAACTGGAGAAGTCTATGGAAGATAGGCTTGAAAGGCAGAAAGCCCTTCAATAGGAAAATAACCACATTTTTCTTTCAAATTAAAAATTGTGAGGTTAGAGGCCTCTTTCTTTACTCGAGGATTTCCTCTACGAATTCTTCTTTATCGAACTCCCTGATATCTTCATAGCCCTGGCCTGTGCCAAGGAATGCTACCGGTTTACCTGATCTCTCGCTTATCGAGATAATTGCTCCGCCGTTTTCATCTACATCCATCTTTGTAACAATAACTGCGTCGAACATGTCTTCATAGGCCTCTGCCTGTTCAAGTACGTCGTTTCCTGCGAGTGCGTCTACGACCAGGAATGTGATGTCTGGTTCGTTGACTCTTATCATTTTGTCCAGTTCGTTCATCAGGTTCTGGTCCGCGTGGCTTCTTCCCGCAGTATCGACCAGTGCTACTTTGCCTTCATTTTTGGCGTGTTCAACAGTGTCATATCCTACTGCAGCTGGATCTGACTCGTACTCGTGGCTGATTACCTTGACGTCGAGGTTTTCTCCGTGCTCTTCCAACTGTTCGATGGATGCTGCTCTGAATGTGTCGCCGGCGCCCATTACTACTCCTCGATCTTTGAGTTTTGAGGCCATTTTTGCCACACTTGTTGTCTTTCCAGAGCCGTTAAACCCTATGAAGAATACTACAGGAGGTTCATCTGCTTCATCAAGTTTTTCTTCAAAGTTGAAGCTGTCATCAAGCAGTTCAAGGAGTACTTCTTCGACTGCGTTGTCTACTGTTTCCTGTACTTTTCCTCGGCCGACTTCCTGGCCCAGAAGCTTTTCTCGGAGTTCTTCTTCTATGGCCTCTGCTGCCTCCAGAGATACATTGCTTTGGAGCAGTTTCAGTCTGAGCTCTTCAAGTAGTGGGTTGAGTGTGTCTTCGTCTAGTTCTTTTTCCGCTACCTTGCTCTTTACGCTGGATGAGAAGTCTTTTACTGAGTCCTTGAACTTTTCTAGCATAATAAGTTCTAGTTGTTATCCAAAGAATAAAATTAGGTTGGAAATTCTGTGAGTAATAGAAATGAGAAAGGATATGTGAGGAAGATTTATTCTTCCTGCTGGGCCTGTTGCTGCTGTTGCTGAAGCTGCATCTGGATCTGCTGGAGCTGCTGTTGAACCTGCTGTAGGTTCTGTTCTAGCTGGCTCTGAGTTTCTTCCAGATTGTCCTGTTTCTCTTCAAGTGCTTCGACTGCGCCTTCACGGTCTTTTTCCTGGTGTGTTCCACCGCCGATGTTGACCATTACTTTTTCTGTGTCTTTGAGTTCGGCCTTCACGTAGGCTGCTTCTCCTACAGGTGCAAGGATTTCGCTTCCTTCTTCTGCGTCTTCAAGGCCTTTTACTCCTTCGATGCTCTGTTTGATTTCCTCTGTCTTTTCTTCTACTTCTTCCATGTAGTCCTGGATTTGCTCCATCTGTTGCTGTAGCTGCTGGTACTTCTGCATCTGTTCTTGTTGGTTTGACATAGTATCTCTTTACTCCTGTTCGGAAACGTCTTCAATTGTGATTTTTGATCTTGGGATAGAATGTTCGCTGCCGAGTTCTGCGTAAAGCTTCTCTTCAGCGTGGTTCTCGGACTCTGCATCGACTTCTCTCTCAAAGCCGTGGGTGCTTCGTCCCAGATTAATTTCTCCTGAAAATGTGTATACAGTCATACAAAAGGTAGAAACCGACGAACTTTTTAAACCTAATATTGTGCAGTAGATTTCCTATCACATACCAGGTAACTCCAGTACCTTTTAGTAAAGGCCTGAATTTTTTACTGTTATGAGGCCTGAGGTATTTTCAGAGCGTTCTAAAATTTTTTGTCTTTCGGCCTCTGTCCTGGCATGTTTTACTTTGTTTTTGGGCTTTTATGGTGTTTCGGAGCCAAATATTTCTTTTCAATCTCCGGATGATGGCCTGAGTTCTTCAGGAAGTACCGTGGGTTCTCTTGAGTCGGTGTCTTCAGATTCTGTAGAGCTTGAGAAAGGTCTTCGGGCGTATTACAGGTTTGATGATGCAGAGAATTCTGCAGGGTATTATTTCTCGGATAAGGCTGGTGGCGGTTTTGAGGCCGAGTTCGGGGATTCTAGTAGAGGCCTTATTGATTTTGATACTTCTGGTTACTGGAGGCCTGGAAGAGTTGGGGATTATTCTTTACGTTTTAATGAGTCGAGGGATACGGAGGTTACTTTCGGTTTGAGTAGTGAGAGCAGGGATTCTCTGAATTCTGGTTCTTTTGCTGTTAGTTACTGGTTGAAGCCTGAGTCGACAACAGCCCGTCGTTGGGCTAATTATATGATGTTTTCTGGGTCTTCTTCCAGGGTTGAGATAATGGATCCTAGTGTTGATTGGGGCGGTATTGAGACGCTTGCAGTTTTCTGGGAGAAGAGTGATGGTTCTGAGGTACGTGTTAATTCCACCTCAGATGCTACGGAGCTGGATCCTGGCGAGTGGAATAATGTTCTGTTTCAGTACGATGGCCAGGAGTTTGAGTTGTGGATTAACGGGGAGCTTGCAGAATCTAATAGTGTTTCAACTAGTTTAGAACCTGTTGATAGTCCTTTGGTGGCTTCAGGAGATAATATTACCTGGGGCCTTGACAATCTTGCTATCTACAATCGGAGTTTTTCCGGAAAAGAGGTCAGGGCCTTGAGCAACTTGACAGATAATTTCAGGAAGACTGATGAGTGGCGTTTTGAGGCTGGTTCTGGTTCTAAAGTGTATAACAGCGCTAATCTTGACAGGAAAGGTGTTCTGGATGCTGATTCTGTTGTTCTGGACAATAATACCAATATTTCAGTTAATGGTTCTGTTCTTGATACGGGCCAGAACTTTACTATTTCTTTCTGGCTGAAGTCGGAGTATAACGAGGTGAATGTTCTTTCAGGCCTTGATAGCGGTGTTTTCGTGGATATTGATGATGGTTTAAGCTGCGGTACTTATTCTGGGGCCGATATTGACAGTGTCGGTGGTACGAGGTTTTTCGAGAATAAGTGGAATCATGTCTCTCTGGTTCGTGATGACAGCGAGTTTACCTGCACGGTTAACGGAGAACGGTTGGGAAGCATGCAGTCCGCTGATATCAGTTCTGAGGCCTTTGTATTTGGTGGAAATATCAGTGGTTCGAGGAGTTTCAACATAGATGAGCTTAGATTGTATAATAGAAGTCTGACAGCATCGAATGTGGAGAGCCTGGGGTTTCGGTAGTTAGAGGCCTTTGATTTTGTCAAGTACTTTGAATTTTCTGTGGAATGCGTGCATTTCTTCTCGGGCTATTTCTCCGTATCCGAGGTAGCTTTCTACGTTGCTCAGTGATTTGATCGTGTTCATGTCTATTTCTTCGCTGTCTTGTTTGAGGGCCTGAAGTTTTTCGTTGAGCTCTTCTACTCTTTCATCGTCGTCGACTGCTTCTTTTATCCTGATCATTTCGTTGGCGGCCTGTCCCAGTCTTTTATCCCATTTTTCGAGGTCCTGTGTTAGATTATTCTGTAGTTCTGATGCGAAGCTGTTCAGTTTCTGAATGTTTTCTTCCTCTACTTTAACCGTTGTCTCGCCGTTCTTTCTTTCTACTGTGAGCAGGCCTTCGTTGGCGAGTTCTTTCATCCAGTTGCGGCCTCTCTGCCTGTTTACACCGATTGAATTGCATAATTCTTCTAGTTGTGCTGGTGATTCTTTGAAGGCCTTTCTGAAGAATGTGCTTACTCCGGGATCTGTCAGGAGTTTTTCTTTTCTGCTCACAGGTAGTTTTTAACTTGTCTCGATTTAAATGAATTTCATGGTATTTGTCTTCCTGTCTCACGCCCTGACTTTCGGAATGCTTTTCGTGGCCTCGCTTTTTGACCTGGATACTACTGATGTTCCTGATGTTTTCTGTGCCACAGCAGTCCTCGGAGGTTTAGGCCTTCATTTCTTGGCGTCGAGGCCTCTTCAGATCGGTATTATATCGGGTTTTGTTTCTGAGAATGGTTTTCTGGCACTGGCCTCGCTGGAAGGAATCGGTGCTTTGATGGCTGGCATTGGCGATCCCCTGGCTTATTCTATTGGTGTTGGCCTTATTTTCTCTGTTATTGGCTGGGGTGCTTACTTGAGAGGTATGTGGGGCGGTGCTGATGCATTTGCTATGAGTGCTCTTGGTTTTGGCGCTCCTTTCGTCGGCTCAGCTACGTTAATCGATCCCCTGAATCTTTTCGTGAATATTACACTAGCTGGATTTATCTACATCATGGTTTATACCCTGTACAGGAGTTTTCAGCACCCTGAGGTTTGGAGAAAGTCTTATAATCGTATAATTGAAGATAGAATGCGTATAGGCCTTGAGTTGGCTGCTCTAGCTGTTTTCTCTATTATTGCTTTCCGGGCTGGTATGCCTGTTGTGCCTTTTTCGAGTCTTCTGGGTTTCATGATCTTCCTCACTCGTTTCCTTGAGGTTGTTCAGGATGAGGCCTTTTACCGTGTTGTTGATGCCGATGATCTGGAGGTTGGAGAGGTTGCTGCTCCAGGTCAGGGATTTGGAGATAAGATTGTCGGCTTGACTGAAGAAGATATAGAGAATTTTGAGGGAGAAGAGCTTGAGGTCCGGGAAGGAGTTCCTTTCATGCCGGTCTTTGTCCTGGCCCTTGTCTTGACCGATGTCTTCGGTGCTGGCTTCCTTCTTTTCTCAGCGGTTTTCTGAGATATCTTTGTAGGCCTTCTTGATTTCTCTTTCCAGGACGTGAGCTTCTTCCTCGATTTCTGCGTAGTTGAACCATGTTATCCACATTACGAGAACTAGTGCTGTGAGACCCCATTTCCAGAGGAATCCGTGGATTACTCCGAAGGATATTATTCCTGCTTCTGCGAGGTATATTGTGGATACTACTCTGACGATGTTTGCCAGGTAGATGAGGATTATTCCACCGAATACGTATTTGAGGTGGTTTCTGAATTTTGCTGATCCTGCGAATACGAGGCCTGTGAACATGGCCATTGATTTCCATCCCAGGCAGTCCTGTGTTATGTAGTATCGGGCTTTTTCGCTGATGAGGTATATTCCCTCTTGTTGGAGGTTGAGGCCTATTGTGGATAGTACTGCGTCGACCTGTTGGGCGAGCGCGATCTGTAGTGTGGTTGTATCCGGGTAGATGTTGAGTATGAGGTGGAATACTGCTCCTGCGGCCAGGAGTTTTATCATGAATAGAAGTGTCTTGTTGAGTTTTTCCTGGCGTTCTGTTAGGTCTGCTGTGGTGAACACGTTATCTTGACTCGCGGTATTCATCTATTACTTTTCGGAAGTTTTTAGCTTTAGGAAATTCTTCGACAACCGCGTATCTTTCGAGTTCTACGGCCTCAACTTCTTCTACATGTCTTATATTGAATCCTCGGGCCTCCAGTTTCTCTTTGAGTTCTTCTGATCTTGTGAGGGATTTGTCCGGTACCTGGTCTGTTCTGTGGGTTACTATCTCTATGAGTTCTCCGCCGTTTGAAAGTTTTTTCAGGGCCTTTTTGTATTGTTCTTCTCGTATCTCTGTTTTTTCCAGTTTTTCTTCAAGTTCCTGTATTCTGGAGTTTTTCTTTTTGAGTTTGGCCTCTCTTTTGGTTATTTCTTGTTCTTTGAGGACTTCCTGCCGGTCTTCTTCCTTTATTTTGTCAACTTTGCCGCGGAGTCTGTCGTTTTCGGCCTCCATTTCTCCCATTTCCGATTTGAGTTCGTTTACCTGTTCTTCCAGATTCTGGATTTTGGCCTCCATTCTCTCCTTTTCCGGATCCACTTCTTCTTTTTCAGGCCTTGATTCCTCCACGTTTATTTTCTGTGGTTCCTGTTCCTGTTCTTCTTTGTTTTCCTGGTTTTGTTGTCGTATTGGCTGGTTTGAGAAGTATCTGTCGGCTATTACTGTTTTTTCTTCTTCGAGTTCGTTGGAGAATTTCTCTATTTTTCTTATTTCTCTCTGCATGTTGTTGTAGGCGTTGATTGCTGAGGCCGCTGCGTCTATTTCGTGCGAGTTTTCTCCGTGGCCCAGTTCTTTCTTTTTGTCTTGTTCCAGGTCTCTGTCTGGTACGTATGTTTCTGCTCCGAGCGATGATGCTATTTTGTCTACTTTGGAGGGCATTTTGGCTTTGTCGGAGGTGACTACTATGGGTTTACCTGTCTCTATTATTTTTTCGATTATCTGGCTTGGCGGGAAGTTTTTGGATGAGTGTAGAAGTTTTATTTCGCCTTGTAGGTTGATGGCTGCTACTGCGGATGTGCTTCCGGGATCTATTCCTATTATCAGTGGTTTTTTACTCATAGCTCTGTGAGATCATTTTGCGGATGGATTCGGCTTTTTTATCGCCTATGCCTTCGACTTGTTTAAGTTCTTCTTCCGAAGCGGTAAATATTTTCTGTATGGATTCGAATTCTTTGAGAAGTCTTTCCGCGATTTTTGTGTTGACTCCGGGTAGGCCTGCTACTACGAACTGCATTCTTTCTTTCCGGCTTTTTCCTTCGCTGGTTCCTCTTACTGCTACGTCTTTTTCTTTGTCTTCCTGTTCTCTGCGGGCCATTGATTCCAGCATTTCTGCCGTGTCTTTTTCGTTTTCTGTCCACACAATTGGCATTCCGTAGTCGAGTGCTACTGAGGCCATTGCTCCTCTGATTGCGTCTGGGTCGACGTCTCTGTGGTTGTAGAGGTTGCGGCCTTCGATTACTATCATTGGGTTAGCGAACTGTTGGAGTTCCTGTATCTGGTCGAATAGTCTCTGGTCGATCATTGAGTCGACGAAGTCTTCGGCCTTTTTTCTTTCTATGGCCGTATCCTCAGATATGAGGAAGTCTGCTACATCCAGTCTCTGTTTGTCGACTTCAATATTTTTTCTGGAGAGTTCCTTGGCTATCGAGTTTTCTCTGTCGTCCGCTATCACTTTTACGTTATCCGTGTCTTCTTCATCGTCATCGAGTTTGGTTACTTTGGATTCATCATTATAGTTCTGCAGTGTCTGCTGTTCCTGGCCCAGATCCTCGTTTTTAAGTTGCTGGAGGACTTTGTTCATGTTTTTCTTTTTGTGATGTGCGCTCCAGTAGTATCCTTCATCTCGAGTGTTTTCTGCGATGAGTACGTGGACTTCTCCTGATTCCTGGCGGCCTGTTCTTCCTGCTCTCTGTATGCTTCTGATTGCGGAGGGTACTGGTTCGTAGAAGATTACCTTGTCGACTGCTGGTATGTCGAGGCCTTCTTCTCCGATGCTTGTTGAGACTACTGCGTTGTATTTGCCGGCTTCGAATTCTTCCAGTGTTTCTATTTGCTGTGTCTGGCTCATTCCTTCGTCGCCTTGCTGGCCGATGAATTTTGTTGCGTTGTGGCCTTCTTCACTCAGTCTTTCTACTATTTTTTCGGTGGAGTTTCTGTATTCTGTGAAGATCAGTGCTTTTTCGTCTTTTCCGAGGTCTTCTAGCATGTTGACAAGTTTTTCGACTTTTGGGTGTTCTTCCTCTTTTTTCATGAGGTACTCTACCATGGCCTTGGCTTTCTGGAAGTCGTCGTCGGCGAGTGCTCTTCCTGCGGCCTTGGAGTCGTCGTTTTCGAGGCCTTTGATGTATTCGTAGCACTGTGATACGCCCTGTGTTTCGAGGAGTTCTATTGCCTGTGATATTTTGAGGGCTGTTGCTACGTGGCTGATTGCTGCGTATAGTTCTGAGTCATCGCTTTGTGATAGTTTGGAGCTGATTTTTCCTCTGAGGTTGAGAAGGTCTGTTTTCCGGACGTTGCTGATGGAGGAGATCTGGCCCATGTTCTTGAGTTTTTTGAGTTGTGTTCTGTATGCGTCCTCCATCTTGTTTTTTGCGTTTTCGAATCTGTTGTTGAGTTCGACTTTGGTCCAGTTGACTTCTTTTTCTTGTATGTATGGTTCTACGTCCGGGTCGTCTTCTGTGCGGACTTCGAAGTTGTTGATTTCCAGGTTTTCTGCTACATCCATGATTTTTTCTTTGCTTCCTCCTGGAGATGCTGTTAGTGCAAGTCTCTGGCACCGCATTTTTTCGCTGATGAAGTTGTATGAGTAGTCTCCTGTTGCTCTGTGAGCCTCGTCGAATATTACGAGTGAGAAGTCTTCTACTGGTACTTCGTTTGCGATCAGATCATTTTCCACTACCTGTGGTGTTCCGAAGAAGATGTTTTTTTCTTTCCAGAGTTCGTATCTTTTGTCTGGTCTTGTGCTTCCTGTCATTACCTGCATGTCGACTTCTGGTAGTTGGATGAGGTCTTTGAATGTGGATAGGTGTTGTTCTACTAGTGGTCTTGTTGGGGCCATGAAGAGGACTTTGCCTTCCTGGAGTTTCATGGATGCTACCATTGCGGCGATTACTGTTTTTCCGAGGCCTGTGGGTAGGACGACTAGTGTGTTTCTGTCTTTGGCGGAGGCCGCGATTACTTCTTGGTATGTTCTGGATTCGAGTTTTTCCTGGTTTAGAAGTTTCACAGTTGGTTATTGGACCTGAAATTATAAACCGGTTTGTCTATTCGAAGCTGACTTCGCTTCCGCCTGAGTCTGCTGTTGTTTCGAATCCTTGGAACAGTTTGAATAGGATTTGTACTGCGAGGAAGAATACTGCTGCGCCTCTTAGTGTGTCGGGTGTTACCCCCAGGTCTGTTTTGACGAATATTACTGTGATGTAGGCGAGTGTGTATACGATTCCGGAGGATGAGACGATGAATGCGATTGTGTCGGGCCATTTGTGGTAGAAGTCCATGTAGCCGACTATTGCTCCGATTCCGATGAGCGAGTATGCGGCTTTTTCTTCTCCAGCTGATAGGTTGGAGTTGATGAGTAGGTTGGCGCCTGTTGTGATCCAGATGATTGCGTTTCCTACTGCTGTGTTCCATCCGAGTTCTTCGTGTGTGAATCTTCCGAAGTAGAGTTCGATCACTATTCCGCCTATAATGATTGGCAGGAGTGTTGGCAGAAGTTCTGGCTGTCTGATAGGTGTGTAGATGAATGTTTCTAGAGCTACCTGTAGTGATGTTCCTCCTGTTATTGCCATTTTGGTGATCAGTCCTCGAATGCGTCTGGTGTTCCTCCTGCGTGCCAGGATTTTCTTGGTCTCATCTGTACTGGGTAGACTCTTTCGGAGTTGTCGTCCAGTATTAGGCCTGTTCCGGCTCTGTCAGGTAGTGCATCGATGTAGTGTTTCAGGTCGTGGCGCATGTATGTCTGCATGATTTCGCCTAATGCATCGATGTCCTGTTTTGCTGTCAGTCTGTGTGATAGAAGTACATCGCACTGGGAAAGTGCGTTTGGGTGAAGTTTTGCTGGTTGCTGGGTTGCAAGCACAAGCGATACACCTGGCTCTCTACCGATCTTCACCCATCTCAGAAGTGTGTCAGTGGCCGGAGTCTTGCCTTTGTTCGGTACAAACTCGTGGGCTTCGTCAATCATCATCCATACGATAGGCATTTCGTTGGAATCAAGGCCTTGCATTTCGTCGAGTTCTTCCATTCTTCTTGCGGCCATTCTCTGTCTTAGTATTTTTTCTCCGAGCAGTCCTACGATGAGGCCTCTTACCAGTTCGTCGTACATTGATACATCGACTACCGACATTTCTCCTCTTGTCGTGAACTGATCGAGCGAGGATTCGTCTCCGAATACTCCCCATTCTTCTGCTGTCATGAACCTGTTTTCGAGGGCCTTGACTGTTGATTCGTTGAAATCGAATTTTTTGATTGCCTTATTTATGTCGTCAAGATCGTAGTTTCGGCCTAGTTTGTCCTGTAGTTTTGAGATTGCTCTTTCAAGTAGGATGCCCATTTCTGAGTTCATTTCGATGTCGAATGCCATAGCCCAGTCTTGGGCTGAGAGTTCTGCTGGGTCGATTGTGAATGTGTTGTCGTATGGCATGTCTTTTTTGTCGAATTCGTCTCTTCTTCCTTCTGGAATGTATATTTTGGCGTCGAAGGCCTCTGGTTTGGTGTCCCATTCTTCTAGCATGCCTGCTGCTCTGTCGTTTGGTCTTTTCATTGACCAGTAGATTCCCATTGAGTCGATAACTATCGTAGAAAGG
Source organism: Candidatus Nanohalovita haloferacivicina (assembly GCF_029232205.1). Taxonomy (GTDB): domain Archaea; phylum Nanohalarchaeota; class Nanosalinia; order Nanosalinales; family Nanosalinaceae; genus Nanohalovita; species Nanohalovita haloferacivicina. Next base: position 628,749 of record NZ_CP107255.1, read on the forward strand.
TTGTCTGATACGTCTGTTGTCTGTAGTTCTTCTGCAATGGTTCCCATGGAGTAGGATTTACCTGTTCCTCTTTTACCGAAGATTCCCATGACGTGGGGCTTTGCCAGATCGAAGTATATTGTATTGGCTTTGTGTGCTTCCTCGTTTTCCCCTACTAGGTGTTTACCGATAACTCCTGTTCCTTTGAGGCCGTGTTTCTCTCTGTCCTCCTCATTTCTTCCTACACTGATCTTCGGCATATCTGTCTTTACCGCAGGCTTGAATATAAAATATGGTTAGAATGTGAGGGCGTAGAGCACTAGGGTGAGGCCCATAAAGATCAGCCATGTGAATCCTGTCCACCGGAGTATAAATGCTCCGTCAAGTTCTTCTCCTGGTAGGCCTTCGTAGTCGAACGGTAGTAGGAAGAAGAAGCTGGTTACTGCATACATTCTTGAGATTATGTTCCACCCAAGGCCTCCTGTGATTGCTGCCCCTATTATCAGTGAGAGTATTCCGCAGGAGTAGAGCCAGTATTTTCTTTTCATCCATGTTGAGTCTGTGGATTTACCCCATTGTTCGTATTTTTCGGATTCTGCTTCGTTCCATAGTGGGAAGAGCAGTATGATTGGCAGTTGTGTGATTACTGCGAGGAATGCCCCCATTATTGAAGTCATTGCTCCGCTGATAGAGATATTGTTGTCTACGTATGCGTCCATCCACTGTGCGCAGGTTCTGAATCCGAACTCTCTTGTTAGAAGTACTGCTATTGAGAGCCCTGTGTAGTATATAAGGCCTCGGGGTGTGAGTTCCTGGAAGAATGCTGCGAATGATGCTCCGAATACTATTGATGCTACCAGAAAATTCTTTACATCTTCTTCGTCAGGAACGTAGCTTGAGGTCATCTTTATCGAAAAATTTTGTGTTCGAAATTAAATAAGGCCGTTGTTAAATCTTCATTTCCATGCACATTTCCGCGACAGAATAGTTCTCCGAGTCACGAAGGATTTCCGGGTACTGCTGAATGTCATCGATATGAAGGCCTGTTTCCCCGTTTTCGTATGCTTCTCTGACATCTTCCCATGGTACCATGTACGCTTTTCTGGCTCGGCCTCTACCTCTTTTGAGTTCGACTGCGAGAAATCCTGTTCTTCCAGATCTGTCCACGAAGTCGGATATTCTTTCTACCTGGTGGCCTCCGTTGCTCTGTGAGAAGTGCTGTGAGAAGTAAAGTTTGTTGGTTGAGGAGGTCTTCACCGATTTGTTTTCGATCGCCAGGTAAAACATGTCATGCTCTGAATCCACCAGTACATCACATAGCTGGCTGGAGAATCGGTGCTGTTTCTTTCGGTGAGCTATTCCATTTAGTTCTTCCTCATCGAAAAACTGGTTGAAAGAATTCACTAAGGCCCTTTCAAAGTCTGTCATAAGGAAATATGGGGGATGGTTGAATAAAAATCATTCTCAATTTTGCTGAGATCTCCTTAAAACCCTTATTTGAATGCTAGAGCTTGAACTTCCTCTTTTGGAAGACTGCGATTATAGATCCTTAGCTCATCAGCTTTTCCTTCTAGATTTTCGCCCATAATTAATTTTCCAGAGGAATTAGAGTCCATTCCAACCTGCTTTGAGGATCTTTCTTGGCCTCCGATATACAGTTTTTGAGTTGAGCCATTGAAGTTTAAAGATACGTGCCGCCATGAGGCCCCAATCTCTGCGGTTGTTATGCTTTTTCCAACAGAACCAACAACTACTTCGTCATCAATACCTAGATAATAGTCTCCTTCATTTACAGAGGCAACAGTACCTACAGGATAGCGAACTAGAACAATACCAGAACCTCCGTCACCACCGAGGCCTCCACCATCACTTCCTCCGCCGCCACCTCCACCAGTGTTCGACATGCCGTCATATCCATTGTTATGCGTCTTGTCGCCTCCACCTTCACCACCGCCTCCTAATCCGCCTAGGCCTCCATAACCAGAACCATCTCCACCTGTATTTGCTCCTCCGCCACCTCCACCGGCGAAATATCCTTCGTCTCCGTATCTCATACCGAACTCTTCAGAGAAGTTTAGGCCTTTACCACCGTCTCCACCGTCGGTAGGATTAGTTATTACGATAGTCTCGCCCTGCTCTCCTGCTCCGCCTCCTCCAGCACCAAAGTCTCCGTTAGTGGTAGGTACGTCTCCACCATCGCTGCCTGAGCCTCTTGAAGTAATATCTTGCTGGGTTGAGTTTCCTCCTAAACCATTATCGTTGCCTGCTCCACCGCCAGATCCGCCGCTAAGACCATCTGAACCATCATCAGATCCTCTACCACCGCCTCCGCCTCCGATAGCTTTTACATCTTTAAAGCTCGAGTTTTCGCCGTTATTGCCGAAAGATGGCGTAGTTGTTCCTCCACTACCTCCATCTCCAACTTTAACGGTGTAGGCGCCTGAATTTAGACTATAATTATTCAGATATACGAGGCCTCCTGCTCCACCTCCTCCTGAGCCTCCATTATTATTTCCAGTATTTGAGGATCCTCCTCCGCCACCACCTGCAACTATAAGGGCGTCTACGTCTAATTCTCCACCAGTGACATTTAGAGAAGATTCTCCTACGTTTGTAAATGCATGAACCTTGTAGAGAATTCCATTATCCTTGACATAATACTTATCTTCGCCTCCTATCACGTCAATGGAATCTTGATCAGATTTTACCCAGGAAGAAATAGTTACTTTACTATCAACGCTGGTAAGACCGAATTTCTTTATATTGCCGCTATCTAAACCCACAGAATAGCTATCTAGAACTCCTCTTCTATTCATGTCTGAAGTATCATAAGCTGTTTTCCTATCACCTTCCTCAAATCTCCATCTGCCAATTAGTCTATCATTAACCTGTTTGCCATTGTATAGAGCCCTAACTTCAGAAGTAGAAAGGGCCTTTGAGTATATTCTGGCGTCATCTATCTTACCGTTGAAATAACCAGTTGTTCCTTCCTTATCAGCGCCTATTGTAACATCTGCATCAAAAGCTTCAAGGTTTCTATTTGTGGTTTCTGAACCTACTTGATCGCCGTTAACATACAACTTCCTGGTTCCTGTCTTCTCTGAATATGTTAATGCGACGTGAACCCATTCATTATCTGGAATACTTGTTGCCGAGCCACAGTCATCCCCTCCATCTCCAATGCACCCATATAATCCTCCAGATTTGGTAGCAATGAACCAGAAAAAGTTCCCTTCTCTCTTAGATATAATCTTATCATATGTTCCTGAGATAGAACTCTGTTTTATCCAGGCCGAAAGTGTCAGCTCTTCCGTCAAATTTAACGAATTAGAACCTGAGAGATCAACATAATCATTATCTCCGTCAAACTTCAAAGAGTAATCTCCTACTTTGCCTTCTTTCCAACCGCTCGAAGCATTGAAATCGAAATTTTTGAGTTCTCCAGTTTTCCCGCCATAAAATGTTCCAAGATGCGAATTCTGAGAGTAGTCCTTTATTGCAGGCCTGTTTAGCGGTGTATCCCTGACCCAGCCACTGCCCATTTCCAGCTGATTATTCTCAAATCCTCGAGGAGTTCCACTATTACCATTTGCAGAATCATCTGTGAGACAGGCATTAGAAGCAGCAATATCACATCTTTTCGGGCCCTCATTGAAGTTTTGATAAAATATAAGATTTTCGCGTGAAACAGTCTTTTCTTTGTAAAGTTTCTGAACTTCTAGTTCGGTTAAATTAGTTTTATAGACTCTAACGTCATCCACCTTCCCATCAATATTTCCATCAAGGCCTGTTCCTATGGAGGAATTGCTTAAAGAGTTCATCCATGTATCATCGCCATCTGGATCTACAGTATAATCTTTTTGGCCATTAAGATATACTGTGTAGTTGTCTCCATTCCAAACATAACCTATGTGGTACCAAGTTCCTGTTGATATACTACTGCCTTCTTCCGAAGTCCTGACACCGTCCGTAGCAATCTTCACATTTCCACTCGGACTAGCACCTATCTGTTCGTTTTCGCCTTCTTCATCTGTCCATTCGAAAAACGCGGTATACTCATTTTGGAAAGAATCAAACTTAACCCATCCAAAAACAGATCTGGATTCATTTGCTGGATCAGAAATTTGAGATAGTGGATCTTCTAAAGAGATGTAGTCATCTTGCCCATCAAAATCCAGGCTGTAACCTCTAGAAACCTTGGGATCGTCAAATCGCCAGTATCCTTGTAGGCCATCTTGGAGATTTGCTTGGCTGGATTGAACCTCTTTATCTCCTGTAGTACTTAGTGCTGGGGTCGGACCTGACAGTTCTCCATTATCAAGATATTTTAGTGAATTAGAGGTAGATGAAAGCATAGAAATTGAAGCTACCATTAAAACAACAGCAAGAAGAGCCGCACTTTTTTCCGCTGATAAATTTCCTAGAAAATCAAGAGCACTCACTGCTTTCGTCCCTCTCGTATGACCATTTCCTTTCCATTAATTTTTACCGGTGTTCTTTGATTCCTTCTTAATGGATATATTTTCTTGGGCATAACACCATGTTATTCTTCTCTATGGCAAAATACTGCTAACTGAAGCTCAGGCCTTCTACTTCTAATTCGGTCAGGCTTCTGTTGTAGATTCTGAGCTCGTCAATTCCTCCCTGGAATACTGTGATGTTTTCTTCCAGCGTGCCTCCTAGTATAGGGGGCAAGGTGTCTGCAGCTTTCTGAGATATCAGTTCTTTATGCTGCATTTCGCCGTTTCTGTGTAGTTTGATATTTTGCCCTGCTTTTCTTGTTGCTGTAAAGTGTGTCCAGCGGGTTAGCGGGGCATCTACATGAGCGGTAACTGTTTTATTAGCTGTACGGTATCTGTAGATAAGTTTTCCATCTTCGGTCCATATGTTAAGGCCTTCAGTTTTTTCTGGAGAGGCCTCTGTTTTTGTGTATGGGCCTGCGTATTTTCCTGGTGTTCTCTGTGCGCCCCATACAAAGTAGGTGCTGTTGTCTTTTCTATTGAAGAACTGGTATCCTCTGTCTTCCTGAACTGCTTCTAGAGTGCAGGAGTAGTATTGCCAGTAAGTTTTCAGGTTGAAGAGGCACATGTTTCCGTCGTCGAGGCCGAGTCGGAAGTCATCTCCTCCCGTCCTACTTTTGGCCCATACACTTGCGGTGTAGGTCTTGCCTATTTCTGTATCTAGATGCTGTATTCTGCCGGTTTTGCTGTCGCATCCAGTACCGTAGCTTACTTTGATGCTTTGCGCAGTGTTTGAACCATCAGGCGCGGTAAAACCGTTGTTTGTTTCTCCCCATCCACAGTAGCCATTCCAGTAAGAGGATTTGCTGGTGTTTTGAGAGTAGCTTAGAGAGTTATAGCTTGACTGCGATAGAATTGAGGTAGGCCTTTCTGTTTCAGGTTTTATCCATGCTGATATACTGTAGTTTTTGCTGTAGTCTGCTCCGTAGGTCTGTATTTTGTTGTAGGCCTCTCCAAAGTTTACTCCTTTACTGTCCAGTATTCCTTCTTTACCTGCTGTTGCTGTATCGTAGACTTTTCCTAGTTCTCCGGAGTCAAAGCTCCATTGAGCTGTTAGGCCGTCCGTAACTTGTTCGCCGCGGTAAAGTCTCTGCTCTTCGGAGGCCGATAGCGTTTTGGAGTAGAATCTGACATCGTCTATTTTTCCTGTGAAGTTTGTGTTTACTCCTCCATATGTGTCAGTTATCGCTCCAATATGCGGTTCCCCATAGTTTGGTTTTTCGCACATTACACCTCCGCCGTTATACGCTACCTCTGTGGCCTTCTTCTCCCCGTTCACATACACGGTGTCAGGCATTGATGTGTTGTAGGCTCCTGTTACACTGACCTGATACCATTCTCCTGGTGTGAAAGAGTGGTCAACGGTAACCCGTAGATCATTATCGCAGCTGGCCTCTCTTCCCCAGGTAATGTTGCTTTGAGTGCCTTCTATGTAGAAGTACTTTGAGGAAGAAGACATATCGTAGAGAGTGCTCTCCCAATCAGATTTTTCAGGCTTGAACCAGAGCGATATCGAAAAATTATCTTTATCTATAAGGTCGGGGACCGCCACATAATCGTTGGCTCCGTCAAAATCGTAGCTGTTTCCGTATTTTCCTTCACTAGGTATAGGGCCTTCTGTTATATCATCAATTTGAACCCAGTGTCCTACCGTGTCATCATTGTAGAAGTAAATGTTTGTGTCGGCCTCTGTTTTATCTATCGTAGTAGTGTATGTTTTCCACTCGCTATGGAATTCATGTTGGCTCGTGCCAGGCCCTGACGAAATACTTGTAGATCCATTGTATACAATCAGTTTGCAGCCATATCCTCTGCAGGCATACTGTATTTCTGTTCCCTGTACAGCGTCATAATCGAAGTCTGACATTTTAGCGCATGCCAGGCCGTCTCCACCGGTAGAGTTCATCAGGTAGGAATAGTCGCTTTTGTAGCCTTCTTCAACAATTCTCGAACTTGGTTCTCCTCCGCAGTTCGTCTGCCATCCATCACTATTGTTGTCTTCCCAGCCTTCAAAGAATCCTCCGCTGATCAGGCCTTCTCTGTTGTTGAAGATCAAGCTTTGTTCATATCCCTTGACGTGATTTTCGAACTTCAACCTTTCGACAGGTCCCTTTGAATTCCAGCCACTGCCCGTGTTGAAGCTATTATCATCAAAATTACGAGGCGTCCCAGCGTTACCTCTGCCGGAGTCGTCAGTTATACAGGAGTTATTTGACGTCAGATCACAGCTCTGTGGGCCTTTGAAGAGGTAGCTAAGAACTAAATTTTCTCTTGGTGCGGGCTTGTCTGAGAATAGGGTCTTGGCTTCTTTCTGTGTTATTGACCTGTTATAGATCTTTATGTTCTGTATTTGGCCCTGGAAGTTTTTGCTATTGCCTTCATTCACCTGTGCACCTATGCCGAATTCATAGCTGTATCCAGAGTTTAGATTTCCCTGTTCAACCAGTTTGCCGTCGACAAAGAGTTTTCCATTATCTGTTCTAAGTACTGCGATTATATGATGCCACTCAGTAGGATTTGATAGAGTATGGTTCAACGGCGGCGGATTTGTATCGCCGTAGTCATTCCTGCTGAAAGCTCTGACTTCTCCATCGACATACTTTATCCCTGATCCCCATCCGTTCCAGTGATTGGTTCCTTTATCCATCCTTCCTGCAATAGCTGATTCTTGAATCTCTTGAGTTGGTTTTATCCAAACTGAAATAGTCACAGGATTATTGCAGTTATTTCTGCAGTCATCTGAAGGATATTCTTCTACATTGGCCTCTATGTAATCATCTGTTCCATCAAATTCTATACTATTGCCTGAGGAAATATCAAGAGTGTCAAAGCGATAATAAGCCTCTAGTCCCTCCTTTAGTGCAGAACTACTAGCGGTTTGAGATAACGGATTTGAAGATGCGGAAAGTCCGGATCTGTTTTCATCAGATAGTGAGGCGGAAAAACTATTTTGCTTCTGTAAGGTGTCGAAACCTGCTGAGAATGCTACTATGAGCGTTACCGCTGCGATGAGAATCCTGGCATCATACGGAGTAATAATATTCAAAGAATGCATAACAGGTTACCTTGGGATTTTGTTGCTAGGAATTTAATATTATCTTAAAGCCCACAGTGCAACTAATTTGCTTTTATCAGAGCATATCAATCCCTATTGGAATGCCAATTTTTCTATTTCATTTTGATTCAAACTTCGATTGTAGATTCTGACTTCGTCAAGCTTGTTTGCATAGTTTCTTCCCAGTGTTGTGGGCCCTCTGGCTTTTTTGCTGCTTGAGATATTGTAGTCTTCTTCTATAAGCTGGGTTCCTGAGTAAAGTTTTGCTGTGTTGCCGTCAAAGGTTAACGTGATGAGTTTCCAGTTCTTGTCAAGTTCGGGGCTTTCCAGGAATCTGCCGTTGACATGGGCCAGGATTTTTCTTTCATGCAGTGTCAGGCCATACCTGTTGTTTTCTGAAATAGCGGTGTAGGTTTTCATTGATAGGTCGTCCATCCAGAGGCCTGCGTTTCCTCCGGAAGGGCCGTTGTATCCGTTGTTTCCGTCTCCGCCATCTATCTGGTATCTTATTGTTCTTGTTCCTTTCGGTGGTTTGTAGGAAGGTGTTATGTGGAACCAGTCGCCGTATTTTTCCACATATTCTTCATTGAGGTTGTAGGCCTCTCCCATCCACCGAGTTTTGTTTTCTCCCAGAAGTGTTCCATTTTCGCTGTAGTAGTAGAAATGTAGTCGGACATCATCTTCATAGACGTACGGAGTGGCTTTGAGACCTTCCCAGTTGGCATCGGAGTATGATGGAAGGTTTATCCATGCTGAGGCCTTGAATGCGGAGTTATCCTCTACGCTGACGTTCTGGTAGATGTATGCGTTTGGCCATGTTCCTGGGCCTTCGTTCCATGGGTTTCCGAATGATTTTGAGCCTTCGGTGTTCGGTGCCAGTCTGTCATCTGTGACGTTCCAGCCGTTTTCGTCCGGATAATTCCAGTTTTCAGGGTTTGTCTCGTCGTAAGGATCTTCCTCGAATCCCGGATTTTTCAGCATGTTTTCAGAGTTATCTCCTTCAATCCAGCCTGTGACTGTGAATTCCGGGCCTTTTAGTGTTGTTCGGGAAGTTAGATGCGAGTTCTCGCCTCCCAGTGCTTTTCCTCCAAGTATCCCTTTGTGGCCTGTAGAGGCGGAGTCAAAGGCCTTTTTGCCGTCTGTGTCTTCAAAATTCCATTTTCCTGCGAGTTCTCCGCTGACGGGTTCTCCACTGTATATTTTCTGTATTTCTTTGTCACTGAGTGCTCTTGTGTAGATTCTTATGTCGTCGACTGAGCCTTGCAGCCATTTTTCGCTGTCTGTTGAAGGCCTTCCGATTATTGCCTGTTCCGATCTTATTCTTCCGGAGACATCGTCTCTTGTGGAGGAGGCCTGTTTTTCTCCGTCAAGGTAGAGGCTGAATGTTTTTCCTTCTCTCTTTATTGCCGCGTGGTACCACTGATTTTCGTTTATGTTTGTTGTCAGGATTGTTGAGTCATTGCTTCCCTGCTCAGGGTACAGGTATCCTTTGAGTTCGTTGTTGTTTCCTGCGTAGATGGCCCATTCGTAGTCGTCGCGGTTTGCTCTGATAAGAGATGAGCCCAGGTTTCCAGTAGATCGGGAAAGATTCTCGTAGTTCACCCAGCCAGTTACCGTGAAGTTTTCGACTCCAGTGATGTTTCTGTCTATTTCTATGTAGTCATCGTAGCCATCGAGGCGAAGGCCTTTTCCTCTCGGTGTTCTGTTCTGTATCGGACCTTCTGTGATCATGTCGTAGATTGCCCAGTGGCCCACTTGATCGTCGTTGTACATGTAGATGTTGGCGTCGGACTGGGTTTTTTCCACGCGAGTGGTGTAGATTTTCCATTCATCGGAGTATTCGTGGTAGTCGGTTCCCGGGCCTGATGAGATATCTGTGGATCCGTTCCAGACGATTAGTTTGCAGCCGTACCCTTTACATGCGTACTGTATTGTTTCTCCTTCTACTGCTGAGTATGTATAGTCTGTCAGTCTTGTGCATGCGAGGCCGTCTCCTCCTGTCGAGTTGAGTAGGTATGCGTAGTCGCTGATGAATGTGTCTTCCACCATTTTGTTCTCCGGTTGTCCTCCGCAGCCAAGCTGCCATCCTTCCGAGTTATTTTCCTCCCAGTTCTCCAGAAAGTTTCCGCTCATCTCTCCGTTTTCCATGCCCTGAGTATGCATCTGGAATTCGTTGTCCGAGCTGTCCCGAAGAGAAAGATTGTTCAGCGGCGAGTCCGTGGACCAACCTGACTGAGTTCCTACGGTGTTGTTGATGTTGTAGCCCGTTGCCGGCCAGTTATATAGAGAATCTCCTTTCAGGCATTTTTGAGTAGAGGAAAGACCACAGTTTTCCGGGCCTTCGTTGAATCTCTGGTAGAACATCAGATTGTCGCTTTCTACGGGAAGGCCTTTCTTGACCTCTCTGATCTGATCTCCGGTGAGAGATTTGTTGTACAGTTTTACCTCATCTATTTTACCGTTGTAGAAGTGGTCTGCGTCATATCTGTATCTGCCGAACTGTGTCTTGGTACTATGTGAAAAGTTTCCTACGTTCCTGCCGTTTTTCTCCGGTAGCGTTACCTCACTGTCCAGCTGGCCGTTTATGTAGATCCTGCTTTTGTCGCCAGGCCCGAAGCTTGTGCAGAAGTGGTACCATTTGTTGAGGTTATCTGAAACCCATTCATTGGCTCCTGAATCGTAATAGCCCAGGCTTTTGTCAGCAGTGTGGCCATCATTTTCGATTGATGGATCTACCTGGTACCAGTAGGTTGTAGATATGTTTCCTGATGTCGTGAGGCTTATGCTGAAAGTGTGGTCTCTTTTCTCTATCAGTCTTTGATCTGCTCCCCCAGTTGAGGACAGGGCCTCTGGCTTTATCCATGCGCAGTAAGTGGCCTGACTGAAGTTTGTGACTTTGCTTGGATATCCGTCGTCATCTACCTCTACGTAGTCATCTGTCCCGTCAAGTCTCAAGCTGTACTGTTCAGTTTTTCCAGAGGATTCAAATCTGTAGTAAGAGTTTAGGCCTTCTTCGATGCCCGAAGTTGTAACTTCCTGACCTGACACAGAGTTCTCAGTGCTTCCATCGAATAAAAGAGTATTATTGGATCTTTCAGATGTTAAAAATTGTGAATTGATATTCTGGAAATTTGCGGAAAATAGAAACAGCATTAAAATTCCTAATGCAAGGGTTAAGGCCTTGAGAGTTGTTCTACTAGAACTATATTCTTTTAATCTCTGTTTGAAATGTGTGTAGGCCATTCCTAGCTGTGTATTGGCGATGCAGACTTATGAAATCTGAGAAGAGTGTTGTTAAAACGAGTTAAGGCCTTTCTGATCCGGGTTTTTCAGTACTTTTCCTGATGTCATTGCGAGAGCGAGTCTCCCGTTGCCGATGATCTGTCCTTTGACTGAATGTATTTCTCCCTGGAAAAGGCCTTTGCGGGAGAACTCTCCCTGTAGTCTGTCGTATAAGGTTAGAGAGTTTACATCGACTATTTCAGCGTCGTAGTCATGTTCCTCCATTATTTTCTGAAGTTTCCGTGGATCCGAAGGATTGTTTGTCTTCTGTTCTTTCCTTATTCTCTCTGTTATGCCTCGTGAGGAGATGTCCTGTTCGTTTTCCAGTGCTACTTTTGATGAGAGGCCTGAAAGTATTTCCGCGCCGTAATCCGCTCCCTGTTCAACCCATCTCTTCGGTATTTTCTCCGATCTTGTGACTCCAACTTTTACTTCTTGCCCGATCTGTGCCAGGTATACTGAGAATTCTCCGTCGAGATCTGTCTGTGTATCTCCTCTGACGTAGTCCGAGTAAATGTCTTTTCCACGGCATTCGCTGCACTGAGAACCGGAGTCAATTTCTCTGAACTCCGGGCATGGCGCTCTTTCGCCAGGGCTTGGAGCAAATCCTGTGCATCTTCTCTCATTAGTTACTTCGAAAGAAACTTTTCTGCCTGGCTGTAGACCTCTTTTTTCGAAGCCATTCGGGCCTGCTAACAGTAGTTTTGCTTTCCATCCGTCAGAGGAATTCTTCCACTGTACTTTGACTATCGAATTCACTGAGTTCGTCCTCCAAGTGTTTTCTGTGTGCTGCTCCGACAAATGCAACTATGTCACTGTCCGGGTTTTCTCTCTGAACCTGTTTCAAGGATTCAGTCATTATAACATTTCTCTCCTCCATCAGCACAGAATAAAGGCCTGGAAAACTGTGTTTCATTTCCACACTCATTTGCTGTACAAGTTTTTCATCTGGAATACTTGACACATCAAGACTTCCAGGAAGCACAAGGCCGGCAAGAAGCGATAGACTGGCCTTAACCTTCTCCTTCCTCCTAACTTTCCCCAGCTTTCTCATAGTAGTTCGGATATCCTGGTCGATGAGCACTACTTCTCTGTCCTCTCCCAGAGATTTGTGGTATGCGTAGAGCATTTCCTGGCCCGGCATCAGGCCTGTTTTGGAACCTATCTTGTTCTGAAACTTTCTCAAAAGCCTAATGAAGATCGGGCCTCCATCAGAGCTGTTGTCATCGCCTGTTCTCAAGGCCTGAAGTCTTAAAGGATCAAGTTCCAAGGCCACTATCTCAGGGTCGTGTTTTTCAACGGCCTCATTGATTCTGTCAATGCTTTCGTGAGAAACGTGGGATGTTCCGTATACATGTATCATATCGGTTTAACAAGCAGTATACAGGTTTGAAATGTTAAAAGAGTGGAGTCAGCCTGCCGTGAATTGATGAAAAAGTTAAATTAGGTTAGAGGCATTTCTATTACAGTGAGGTGTGAAAAATTACTGTGGTTACTTCTTGCACTTGTTTTTGTGGTTTCACTTGTTAATGGCAGTTCTTATTGGAGGTTTGAAGGCAATAGCTCAGTTTTAGCTGACTTTGGAAGCACTAATCAGAACCTGGATTTTAGTCAGCCTTCACCTTATTTTGACGGCGAGGAAAACTTTGCTGAGGTTCCACACAACCCAATTTATAATCAAACGAATTTTTCTGTTACTTTCTGGGCCTATAGTCCTTATTTCAAGGACGAATATACATGGATCGGTAAAAAGGACTTTGGTACTGGCGGACCATGGTATTTTTTGACTGCTACTAGAGGAGTTGGTGAGGATGTAAAGGTTCAGGAATCTGACATCCAATTCCGCTTTACTGATACTTCCTCATCTGTTCAGACATTTACAACTACAGGCGAGCCCTTGAAAGCAGGGCAATGGAATCACCTAGCTTTTTCCAAATCAAGCTCAGACCTCAGGCTATTTCTTAACGGCGAGAAAGTCGGCGATTGGGGAGTTTCTAACAAAATGACTTCCTCTACCGATCCAATTGTTATAGGACACGAGCATGGCGGTCACGCAAACTGGTTTGAAGGAAGTATGGACGACATCCGTTTCTTTAACAGGCCCCTGAGTTCGTCTGAAGTTGCTAAGATATATTCAGATAAAGATGAAAATACTCCCGGACTGGTATCCCACTGGTCTGGAGAAAGTTCTGGGAGAAATCTTACCGAGAGAGTGAATAATAGCGAGGCCTACTGGCGAACCCCTTCAACAGAACTAGTTTATGATTTTGAGAGCATCGAGACCAGTTCTGCTACGGATGAATCCGATAACAACTATGATGGATCAGTTAACGGCAGAGATAATGGTCTTCTAAAGGGCGGAGCGCAGATTGAAGATGGATATTACTTCCAGGGTTTGAACATCAGCGGCGAGGATGATTATGCAGAGATTAATAGTTCTGAGGAGTTCTCCAATATGACAAATATCAGTTTTTCAGTATGGGCCCGGCCAAGTTCCAGCGATTTGACTAATGATCCTTACCTAATTAGAAAATGGACTAATTACGGTTTGCAGATTGTAGGCGGTTCTCCAACACTTTTTATCAATGCAGACTACGATACAAGAGATCAACTTACTAGTGAAACACCTAATCTAGAATCTGGGGAATGGCAGCACATTGTCGCTACGTACAGCGGAGTTACTAACACCTCTCGAATGTATATTGACGGCAATCTTGTCGGTAGTGCAACAGGATCTCAGGGAAAAGTCGAGGACAGTACAGAAGACATAGGCTTCGGAATGACTACTTACTCCAGTCAGTTCGGTGATTCCGAGTTCAACGGAAGCATTGATCAGGCAAAGATTTTCAGTCAGGAGCTGAACCAGTCTGAAGTAGAGAAACTTCATAGAATGGAGGACGTCAGTGAAGATCTTATCGGAGAATGGACTTTTGACAATGAAAACGCAGGCAAAATATATGATAGCTCTCTAAGTTCAAGCGGCATATCAGATAATGCTCTTCACCTTGACGGAATAAACGACAATGTTACAGTCAGCACATCCCTGACATATCCTGAAGAGTCATTGACAGCCTGTGCATGGATTAAACCCGAATCCACCAGTCAGAGGCCTGGTATAATCACTCAGAGAGATCCTCTGATTCTGGACTATCAACATGGTAATGCAGTATTCATACTTGATGAGCAGTGGTCTGCAAACCTGAATTCAGGAAATCTTCAGACAGGAAAATGGTGGCATCTCTGCGGTACCTACAAAGAGTCGACGAACAATGCATCTCTTTACGTAAATGGAGATATTGTTGACACACAGATCAAGGATTACAACCTGACAAATGCAGGATCTACGATACAGATAGGTCATAGAGAGACGGGTGATGGCCCTCAATGGTTCAAAGGGAAAATAGACGAGGTTAAAGTCGAGTCAAAGGCCCTTTCAGCTGAAGGGATAGAAGATATGTATCTCTCCGAGAGATCAGAGCTTGTTCAGCCTACAGGAGAACCTAATCTAGAAAATATAGCCGGAGAGCGAGGGGTCCTAGAAACAGATACTTTTGAGTTCAACGGCGTTGACAGCTATGCGATAGACGAAGATCTTTTCTACCCTCATCAGGGATTCACAGTATCTCTATGGGTTAAGAATAACGAAAAATGGGGTAAAAACAGGAAGGAAATCTGGACCTCAGGCCCTGGAGAAATACTTATCCGCGGAGATAATCGTCCGGGATGGGGCAAAGGTAGCGCAATCTTCCACTGGAACGACGGCAATGAGTGGTATGCTATCCAGTCACACAACCTTACCAAAGGAAAATGGCATCACCTAACCGGAGTTTACAATGCAAGTTCCGGAGAATACCGGTTCTACGTCGATGGCCAGAAACAGAAGAGATCTCCTCCAAGCTCTGCACCAGTAGACAATTCTCAAAGACTTGAAGATACAACCATGAAACAGTACTTCGGAAGACATCCATCAGGAGACAATCTCTGGAATGGAAAAATCGATGATCTACAGATTTACAGAAGGCCTCTAACAACATCAGAAGTCAGAGAACTCACTTTTAGGTAAAAATTAACTGGAAAAACCAGCGGGTTCCCAGTGCTGGAAGCTCTCCAACGGTCGGTGAATCCAATCCCAGGCCTCAGATCCGCCACCCTCCGAACATGCCACAGACTGCTTAGGGCTGCTCCCGTCAAGGCCTGGCCCGGTTCACAATCTGCGACATCCCGGAGGACGGATCATCGACAGCCCGGGAAAGGGCCGAATCCGCCGAAGGAACTCCTCACACTGGTTTTCGGCTCACTGCATGTAGAGGATTTCAGGTTACAAGCGACCCCGAACCGCCCAGCCTACCCATGCAGAAAAAACAGTGTTGAAAGGTTAAAAGAGGAATGCCAGAGAGAAAAATTATTTCAGTATAGGGCCTAAATGGTTTTTAGGGGGCAGAGGGTTGAGTTTCAATAATATTATAGAAGATGCGCGTGTTCTTTCCGCGGATTATCTTCCGAATAAGATGGTGCATAGGGATAGCGAGCGTCAGGTAATTGCAGATAATTTAAGGCCTATTCTTTCTGAGGAGCAGCCTCTTGACATGCTTATTCATGGGCCTCCTGGTACTGGGAAGACTGCTATGGCTAATTATGTTGTTAACGAGTTGCATAAGCATGCAATGGATCTAGAGTCGGGTTCAATTGATTGTTTCCGTAATCCTTCGCGTTTTGAGGCCTATTATCAGTTGTTGACTGATATGGGTGAGTTTATTACTCGTGAAGGTACTGCTACTGAGGAGCTTGTTGATAAGCTTGAGAAAAAGGCCCGGAAGAAGCCTATGGTCGTGATTGTTGACGAAGTTGATCAGATCAAGGAGGAGAGTTTTCTCTACGATATTTCTCGCCTGAACAAGGTTGGAGTAATCATGATTTCAAACAGGGAGAATGTTTTCGGCCAGCTGGACGATAGGATTCAGTCATCTTTCTCTACACGCGAGGATATTCGTTTTGAAAGTTATTCTGTGAAGGAGTTGACTGATATTCTTGTTGACCGTCGTGAGTATGGTTTGAAGCCTGGAGCAGCTACCAGAGCCCAGCTTGAGATGGTTGCTGAAAAGTCAAGCGGCGATGCCCGTGTTGCCATTGGTACTCTGCGTATGGCTGCGAGGAAGGCCGAAAGAGAGGATCTTGAGGAGATTCCTGACAGGATTTTCGAGGAAAGTTTTTCGGACGCTGTGGAGAAGAACAAGTCTGTTTCACTGAACAAACTGCATGACCACCAGAGAATACTGTACAACGTGATCAAAGAGGAAGGTGAGGTCCGGCCCGGCGATCTTTACGAAGAGTATCGGACACGGACTGACGACCCTAGAAACAGCAGAACTTTGAGAAGGTATCTGAATAAAATGGTTGATTACGGCCTTATAGAGGCCTCTGGCGAGAAGAGAGGTCGCAAGTATTCTCCGGCTTCGTGAGTTATCGGACATATCGGACAGGTGAGAGACGGTTTAAATAACGAGTCTGACCTATTTTTTCTATACGCGAGAACCGAGAAAAATTGTTCTCGTTGATCATCGATTCCCATTGCTTGCCACCGCAAGAAAAAATCAATCCTTCCTCCCGTACCCCCGGGAAAGGATTATACAGAAAAAGTCTGGAGAAGCGGCTACAAAGTTTTTCCCTTGGAGGGGTTCTTCGGTAGCTGCTTTTCCAGCAATTCTAAATTTTCCTGAGAAGCCCTATGAATATTCTCTTAGGCATTATTCCAAAGGAGAAAACTACTCCAAGTAGTATACCATAGGCTAGGCCCTGGCTGAGCTCCAGAGTATTCAGACCAACAAATACTGAGGAGAAAACTGCCGAGAGCGAGAAACCAGTAAGCAAACTTAGAGGAATGATTACTTTACTCTTCATTATTCCGTTGGCCAAAATGAAGTAGTATAGAGATCCAAAGACTAGGAAGGATAATAGTCCCGATCCTAGAGTTGAACCTATCGAGGATTTAGTTGCTATCAAAATAGTAGTTAGCAAGAACATTAATTCCAAGAATCTGAGCTTCAGTTTGAGATCTTTCTCCCATCCCAGATTGAAAATCATCCAGTTATCAAATCTCGAATTCCTGGCCTTCTTCTACTACTCCGAATCCTCTTTCCTTAATTTCCTGTCTTTCCTCAGAGTCAGGCCTTAGTGCAGGATTTGTGTGGTTGAGGTGTGTGAAGTAGATTTCTGTGTCCCAGTCCTCGGTCTTGTGCATTGTCTCCTTCATAACCGGGTGAGGTACTTCCTCATAACGGTCGATTTCTTCCTCATTCCAGAAGGTTCCATCGACTATTGCGATATCGGCCTCTTTCACGCTTTCCAGTGTTTCATCGGTCCATGCGTGGATATCGGACATGTAGAAAAGTGTTTTTTCTGGGCCTTTGATCATGAAGCTTGTAGTATCTGTGTTTAGTCGGCTGTGTTCTGCTTCGCGGGCCTCTATCTCTGCGCCCTGAAGATCAAGTGTTTCGCCGTCGTTGAAATCCATCAGTTCAACGTTTCCTTTGTCGACCAGAAGTCGGTAAGGATCGTTCCTCTCAATGAAGTTCCTGGTCTTATCGGTGACGTAGACCGGCAGACTGTTCTTATCACAGCCTTCCTCGCCGAAATCCAGTAGTCCTGTGATGTGCCCTAGCTGGCCGTGACTGATGAATACGCCGTCAAGGTAGTCTCCTTTAATCTGGTATCTGACGTCAGGAGTTGCATCAACAAGATATCTTACAGAATCGTTATCGGAATTCTCCTTCAGTAGAATAGAAGCCACTCTCTTCCCTTTTCTAGCATCTTTTCTGGCAGCTTCACAAACATCGCAATCACATTCAAGATGCGGAACTCCCGCGTCCTGAACATTTCCTAGTATTTCAACTTTCAATATTCTCCCCTCAACGGTAAACCCCAATTTAACCGTGAATAATAAAAATACGACAGAAAGACAAGGCCCAACCTAAAAACTTAACAAGAAACACCAACACCGATTGAAAACCCGAAAACCAGAGGCCTCACCGGTTTATTAAAAACTTCTATCCCACCTATTCACATACACGGACACCGGGTTGGCAGACTCGATGAACTTTCACGTTCACTCGATCAGAGAAACTTCCCTTGAAGTTTCGGAAACTGCACAACCAAGGCCCCGAAAAAACTGCCGGGTTGGCAGAGTAGTTATGCGACCGCCTGCAGAGCGGTATACCAGGGTGCAAATCCCTGGCCCGGCTTCGCAGCATCAAAAATTCTATATAATTAGATTTAGACAATCACCAAAACATATTGATTTAGCAACTTAGAGACGATATTAACGGTTTTAAGCAAATAAAGTATTTAAACGTTTTTCAACAAGTTAAATCTATAACGAGGAAAGTTCCTCGTTTAAAGACTAATCACCATAGTCTGATAGTTAAAAAGAAAATAAACGGCGTCCCGGGGAGCGTGGTTGAAGGTCAGCTCCGCGGGACTATAAGCCATCTTAACCTTACCAATTCCTATCGTTACGCCAAACCGAATAAAAATCGGGTAACTTTTTTTGAATGGTTCGGTCATATACTGATGACTCAGCATATGTGTGGACCTTTAGTTGTGTTTTGTCCACACTTCCTTCTATTCACTTTAGTCTTATAATCCTTCTCCAATTGAAGTCAAGGCATCTCCCCCACCCACCCCTCGGTTTCAACTGAAGTTTTATATAGTGCCTCTAACTTGGCCAAATTTAGAAATAAAGCACCCTCTCAGTACTCACCACTTCAAGTCTCGAGAATGGTTTTTTACCTGTAAGCGATAAGTCCTAGATTATAGGATGTCACGAAAAGATCGGCTTGAGGTCCATGATTTTCCTGGTGAGAAGAATTCTCTGAGGTTCTGGACTGATATTTTTGGTTATACAAGGACCTTCAGGAATATTTTGCTGGCCACTGTTTCCCGTTATCTGCCTATCCGGGCCAAGAATTATACTTTGAGAAGGGTTGGCGTGGATCTTGGGAGTAACTGTTCTATTGCTTTTGATGCGACTATGGATCTTTTCAGGCCTGATCTGATTTCTATCGGCGATAACACTATTGTCGGTTATGATTCTGTTATTCTTACTCATGAGGCCTTGCAGGATGAGATGAGGATAGGTGAGGTTGAGATAGGTGAGAATGTGATGATTGGTGCTCGGTGTATCGTTCTTCCGGGCGTTAAAATCGGTGATGGAGCTACTGTTTCTGCTGGCTCTCTGGTCAACCGTGATGTTGAGGAAGGAGAGTTTGTTGGCGGTGTTCCTATCGAAAACCTCGGAGATAGAGAATAATTATAGAGGCCGCTGTCAGGATTCCTGCAGCGATCATTGCGGGCCCGTTTTCCGGAGTGTAAAGCCGTGTATGAATTCCGAGCGTGTAGTCAACTAGATCGTTGATTATGAACCATGATGAGGCTGCGATGAAGGCCTTGATATCGGTTTTTGTTATGTCAAGTATGATTAAGGCCTGTGCTGCCATTCCCACGTGTGAGAGTAGTAGGAATAGGTACATCCAGAGAGGATTGCCGGCGTAGAATATTTCGTGGTAGTATATGAGTACGAATACTGTCCAGAGGCCGTATTTGAGGTTCCCTATAACTGCCAGGGCCTCTACCAGATTATTTCTTTTATCATGCGCTATAAACGCGAAGGTGAGTACTGCAAAGAGTGTTGCGAGAGGGGAGTCAGGTATGAAGGGCCATAGTTGTATTGGGTTGGCTGCTAGTTGTTCCTGGTAGAAGAAGAATCCGAAGGCTGTTCCTGCTACGTTTATAGCAGCTAGATCTAGAAGAGTGTCTTTCTCCATCAGTGTTTCTTTGAGTGTCTGCCATTCCGGGATTTTCTGGTTCACGGTAACAGTATTGAATTTTAGGTTTCTTTAGAGTGATTATGGCTGATACAAACCAGGTTGTTCAGACAGTGATCAGGGCAGATGAAAAGTTCTTTATCGCCAGGAGATCCCGTGATGAGAAATGGGAGTTCATCGGCGGAAAAGTTAGAGAGGGAGAAAGTCTTAGAGAGGCCTCTATCCGGGAGATCGATGAAGAGACCGATGTAGATCTCGAAGGCCAGATCAATAATTTTGAGACTGGTGAAAGCTATCAGAGCAGAGATAACGAAAAATATACTTTGAATCCTGTGTTGATTGAGGTGAAAGAAGAGTTCGAGGCCGAGCTTTCAGAGGAGCATACCGAGTATGAATGGATTGATCTCAAGGAGTTCTATCAGTACGATTCTCTCGGCCAGTACAAGGCCCTGGAAAATCTAGAGATCGTGAACGGGGATGTTTCGCTGGCTGTTGCTCGTAGAGGCCTGATGTATCTTATGTTGGAGAGGTCGGATGAGAACTCAAGTTCCGGGAAATGGACTTTTCCTGGCGGAAAGATTGAGGACGATGAGTCAAAGCGTGAGGCCGTTCTCCGGGAGCTTCGTGAGGAGACCCAGCTTGACGGCGAGGTTGTAGAGGCCGGTGACCCGTACATCAGCGAGGGCGAGCTAGGTTACTGGCGAGTCTACCCTTTCCTAGTAAGCCTGGAAGATGGAGAACCTGTTCTTGACTCCGAGCATTCTGATTTTATCTGGGCTCAGCCACCCGGCCTGAAGTCTATTGATACTCTTGGAAACCTGAAATCTCTTGAGAAACTAGGTGTTCTGGATGGTTGATTTCAGGGCCTCCACAACTGTAGTCTACAACTCGCGGAAGCAGAAGTTTCTGCTGGTGAAGAGAGCCGACACAAAGGATAGAAACCCAGGCCTGTGGGAGTTTCCTGGCGGCGTGGTAGAGGAAGATGAGACTCCTAGGGAGGCTGCGATCAGAGAGCTTCACGAGGAGACAGGGCTTAAAGGAGAGATTTTGAAGACTGGTGACTCCGGGATAATCAATGCTGATATTGGAGATATCGAGATTCATCCGTTCCTGATTCTTGTGCAGAGCACGGATGTGGAGCTTTCCCGCGAGCACACAGATTTCCAGTGGATTTCACGTGAGAAACTTGGAGAATTTGAAACAGTTAAAGGCCTTGAGAAAGAATTAGATGCGGTAGGGATCGAGAGATAGGGCTTTTTTGAGAAAGATTAAATTCCTACACTCTTGAAATCTATACAGGATGGCCTTCCAAAAACCTGTATATCTTCTAATGCTTTTTGTAATGTTTATTTCGACTGTTGCAGGTTCTCAGGCCTTTTACAGATTTGATGGCAGTTCATCCACGGTCTCTGATAGTTCAGCTAACAGTAATGCTCTGGAGTTGTCTTCTTCAGCTATTTCTTTTGATGGAGAGAATGATTACATGCTGGGAGAGCTTCCTGATTCTGTTGCTGGAAATGAGTCCTGGACTGTTTCTTTCTGGATGAAGTATCAGTCTACAAGCTACAGACAGTGGGTTTCCGTCATAGGTACTGAGCAGAAGAATAATGCAAGCCACTGGTTGATCAAGTCAGGGAATCAGGCCCAGTTTGGTTTCTGGAGCAGCACTCAGAATGATTTCAGTCTTGATTCTTATGAGGACGAATGGGCTCATGTCACAACTGTCTACAATAAACCAAACTCAAAGCTGAAAACCTACGTTAACGGAGATTTGAAGGATGAAAACACTGTTAACGAGGATCCACATCTGAAAGATGGAAAGGTATCTATCGGTAGCGGAATCTACGGTGGCAGAAACAAGTTTGAGGGCCAGATCGGGGATTTCAAGTTATACAGCGCTCCTCTCAGTTCCAGAGAGGTAGAAGATCTTTACAGGTATTCTGTAGTTTCTGAGAAACCTCTTCTGCACTGGCCTATGGAAGAAGGTTTCGGAAAAATTACGGATGTATCAGGTAATTATACAGGCCGGTTTTTCTCTACTGATTCCTCTCTAGTCTATAATTTTGAGGATATAGAGGCCGATAAGGTTGAGGATAGATCCTCTAATCAGAATACGGGCCAGCTCAGGAATATTTTAACGGGTTCGGTAAATGGGACTCAGAGAGTGACGGGCCGGAGAGGTAGGGCTCTGGATTTTGATGGAAGTACTTCTGACAAAGTTGTTCTTTCCGGTGATTCTCTTGACGGCCTTGAAAGCTTCTCTATATCTCTCTGGATTAAGACGAGCAAGTCCGGAACACAGGGTATTGTGAGCGGAGCCAACTCAAATACCGATAATGCTCTTGTATTTTATCTTTACGATGATAATCGGCTGCGTACCTACCTGAACAATAATCAGAATACCTATGCTACTCCAAGCCTTGAGGATGGTTCCTGGCATCATCTTGGCTGGGTTCGAAACAGTTCAGAAAATCAGGAGTACCTGTATGTGGATGGCGATCTCATGGACGTCAGGACACCAGGATCCTCCAACCCTCTTAACATTTCTACAGATGGCCTGATGCTGGGCCAGGAGCAGGACAGCGTTGGTGGAGGTCTGACCAGCGGCCAGGCATTCGACGGAAAAATTGACGAGGTCAAGTTCTTCAATGGCACACTTACTAGTTCAGAGATATCACTTCTCTACGAGAGAAGCCCCGATAATCCTGGTAACTCTACCTCTATGAGTGTGACTATGGATTACAGGAATTCCACGCATTTGTTTGATACTTCTTTCTATGAGAATCATGCTGAGGCCTCCGCCGGAAGTTCTACCTCCTTGAACAAGTCTGAGTGTGTTGTAGGCCGTTGCCAGAACTTTGATCAGGGCGATTTCTACGAGCTGGATGACAGGCCTTCGCTTTCAACGGAAAAAGGTTATACTGTGATGTCATGGGTATATGCTGATTCTGCTTCTGCTGGGGAAGAGGAAAGAAGAGTTTTCCGGCATTTTGGCGGAGACAGTCTTTTCCAGATCTGGAGCGATGATAAAATGCATTTCTACCAGTCAGTTGAAGGGGATCTTTACGCTGTTTCTCATAGCTGGGACTTTCCTCATGAGGAGTGGCATCACGTGGCAATGAGTTCTTACTACAATAAGTCATCGAATCAGACTGTTCTGAAAAGCTTTCTTGACGGCGAGTTAAAGGCCACAAGGACGGCTGCTGGGAAACCTGATGGCGCCAGTGATAGGCCTTATATTTCATCAAGCTTTGATGGCAGGCTGGATGAGGTCAAGTATTTCAGAGAGTCTTTGAACAGTTCCGAGATATCGAATGTAATCCGGCTTAATGGGACGGACAGAGTGCATAGAGGTATGCCTGAGAAAACTCTTGATCTAGGTTTTGACAGGCCTAACGGTTCCACGGCTTACAGCCATGCAAATATTGTTTCAGGAGTGAATGGGAGAAGCCTGGAGTTTAATGGATACAACGATGCTGTGGATGTTCCTGACAGCGGAAGCCTCAAGTTCGGTGATGAAATTACAGTGAGCGCTTGGCTTAACTTGGACAGCTATGACTCCAATAAGGAGCCCGGACGCGGTTCGCATCATATCTATAAGTCCGGTTCTTTCGGAATGGTTACCAACAACAACGATATCCATGGATGGATTACAGATAATGGTTCAAGGAGAAATGTTTTCGGAAATAACTGGCCTAGAAACGAATGGTTTCATACCGCGATAACATTCAATGGATCAGTGGTGAAAATCTATCAGAACGGGAATTTAACCGGTGAAAGAACCTATATCGGCGATATCTCAAACAGCACCAATACACTTAGAATAGGTAATGCCGGAGGATTCAACTGGGGAACGGACGGACGACTGGATGAAATCAAGATAATCAGAAAATCCCTCAACCAGTCACAGATCAAACACCTTTACAGAGGGCAGAAGGCCTCTATAGCACAGTCCACAGGATCAACTCCTATGACTGGCAGAACAGGTCAGGAAGGCCTATTCAGCTCTTCAAGTTACAGATTTGACAATTCAGGAACTTCTGGAGAGGTCGAAGACATGTTTAATCCTTCTGAAAACTTCAGTATTTCTCTCTGGGCCAGAAAGAACAGCGAATGGGGCCGCGGTAACGGTTTTCTCTGGAAAAGTTCGGAGGGCAGACTATTCCTGAAAGAGGATTCGCGCGAAATATTTGGTGATGGTCTCGTCTTTGGTTATCGGAGGGATGGAAAATATCGTCTTCTGAGCCCGGTTTACAGTCTTGAGAAAGGTAAATGGCACCACATTGTTGCAGGGTATTCTCCGGAAAAAGGCCTTTCTCTGAAGGTTGACGGCAATAGCGTTGATAGCGAGCCCTCTATTTCTGAGAATATTTCGGGCAGTGCAATTGGTTTTGAAGGGTCTCAGTTCCTAGGAGAGGACTGGAATGGTAATATCGATGAGGTTCGGATCTTTAACAGGTCAAACGCTGAATCAGTCTTTAACTAGCATAGAAGTAAAATATGTTGGATTCTAAACTATTGTGTGAGCAAAAAATGATTGAAGTTGCAAAGGCCGTTACATATCATCCTGAGGACGGCGAGTTGTTGATTGTTAGAAGGTCAGAAAAGGACTCTAATCCTATGAAGTGGGAGTTTCCTGGTGGAGGAGTTGAAGAGGAGGATGCCAGGATGACAGCTGAAAGAGAGCTGCATGAGGAGACAGGTCTGAAGGGAGAGATAATTGAGAAATCTGCAGAGGCCGAAATAATTATAGATAATAGACAGTTCCGCTTCCACGTGTTTCTGACACATGTAGAATCAAAAGAAGTTGAGCTAAGCCACGAACATGTCGAGTACGAGTGGATAAGTGTTGAAGAGGCCGAAAACTTTGATACCGTGGATGGCTTCGAGAAAGACCTGGAGGCTGTTAATCTATGAGTAGAGAAAGTTTTCGTACAGTGGTCAAGGCCTTGATCACTTACAGAGGAGAAATTTTGATTGGTAAAAAAGAGGAAGAAGAAGGCCATCCAATCAGCGGAGAATGGCATCTTCTGGGAGGCCACCTTGAATACGGAGAACAGGTCGAAGAAGCTATTGAAAGAGAGGTGGAAGAGGAGACAGGCCTTGAAGTTGATGTGCATCAGACAGTGGATGTAATGACCTTTGCATGGAGTGATGGAGAAAAGGATTCTCTTCAGATAGTTTTCCACTGTGAATCCGAAGAAAAAGATGCCGAGGCCCTTGATGATCTTTCAGAGGTTAAATGGGTTGAACCCGGCGAGATAACAGATTTTGTTCACTCGGAGGAAGCTGAGAGACTTGAGGAACGGAAGGATCAGGCCCAGTTCCTTGAGAAAATGGAGAAAGCTCCTTTCTAGTGGGAAGATTCCACTCTTCCTTCGTATACATTTCTGGCCATGTCTTCTATTTCGGCAGGGTTGAAGTCCAGCCAGCTTGGATCCACTCTGTTGGCGAATTCAAGGAACGAATCTTTTTCCAGGCCTATTCTGAATAGGTCATTGATATTCTGGTCAAGTGTGCTTGCCATAATTTCGAGGCCTTCTTCTCTATCTATGTTTTCTTCTTCGACGGAGTCAAGTACGTGTTTGCGGGCCTGTAGTGAGCCCTGTTTGATCTCTTCCAGCGCCTGTTCTACTGATTCTGTGTCTGATTCCTGGAACTCTATGAAGTCTTTCTCTTCGATCTGAGGCTGGTTGATATATCTTGAAGCTTCTTCTTCGATTACGTCCATGCTTTCATTTGCAAATATCGTGTTTCTGATAATATTTGCGCCCAGCTGTCGCTTGGTTCTTCCTCTGTCTCTTGGCTGGTAAATATTGTTTTCCTCCATCATGCGTGAATTGGCCTTAGAGAAGAATCTCTTCGCCATTGCGGCCTCGTTTTCTATCTCTGCCATTACATCAGCCTCTTCTCTAGCATCAGAGTAGTCATGCTGCTGCCCACGAGGCCTTCTGAAGGTATAGCCTTCTCTTTCAGTTCTTAACTGTTCCAGATTGGTTTCAGGTACATGGTCAAAGTCTTCCTGGATCCTTCTGGCATATTCATCCAGTGACAGGAAATGCATCGTGTTTGGGAAGTATTCTGGATCCCATACACCATTTACATCTTCAAGATCGACGTGAGGGTTCCAGAGCTGTTTTTCCTGGTTGGCAGCGACCTTCAGTATAAAGGTAGAGTAGTCCTTTGCTTCTTCAGGAGAATCATGTTTCGAGAAGAACTCCTCCGCTGTCTCAGATCTCAGGCGCGGTTCATTGTCGCTCGTCATAACCAGGTTTTCTGAAGGAACCTCGAACTCCACCATGATAGGGCTAGCATATCCTTCTGCACCATGAATATCTGCACCGTAAACCGCCCACTCGTGAGTACCATCCTCCTGAACACCAGTACCAAGATCTCTATGCCTGTTACCTGCCTTAAAATGGCCCTGCTCAAGCACACTATCAGGATTAAACATGTGCCCGATGGTTTTAGGCCTTATACCATCAACCACATTTTCTTTTCCATATTCTCTGTCAAAGAAGTTATGTCTCTCCCTCCCAGAGTAAAGGACTGCTGAAGAATGCTGAAAAGGGAGAGTAGTAATTTTATCTTCATCATAGAAAACCTCTGGATGCCAGGGCACATCAAGCTCAAAATCCCTCATTTTACCCCGACTAACGGCCTCAACAAGCAGTTCCTCCGGTGTATCATACAGGCCCTCATAGATACTTTCCCCAAAATCATAGTTATCAACTATCTCACGGGCCTCGTCAAAGGCCGCTCTCCTAGTATGCCTGTCAGGCAGCTCATCCTTCCGGGCCTCGTAAATTGTCTCTCCATATATTCTTGTTAGTTCATCTTCAGAAAGAGATTCCGCTGACTCCATTAACCCTGACTCATCCAAGTAGTCCTGATAATCGAAGTCCCTGATTACACCGTGATTGACATCACTATTCTGCTCAACAGCCGACATCATGCAACCTTTTGGTGACAACAATTAAGTATTGTTCTTTTCATGGCATCATTTTTAACGATTAATCAGGTTAGAGAAGTCATGAGCAGCAGAGGTGGACGTTTTTGTCACTGCAGAAATAGGATTTCTGCCTCGAAAAACAGCTCTCTCAAGTCTGTTTCGACAGGCCTTTAATTCTGAACTTCTAAAACCAGTTATAGCGCTGCTCGGAGCTGAAACTCTATGACACTGAAATTATTCAATACACTGACACGGGAGAAAGAAGAATTCAAACCACTGGAAGAAGGAAAAGTTACTTTTTACAGCTGCGGGCAGACAATCTACGACGACCTCCACATCGGAAACGCAAAGGCCTACACCGCATGGGACACACTAACTCGCTACCTGCGGTGGAAAGGATACACAGTACGACACGTACAGAATATTACTGATGTAGGCCACTTGACCGATGACGGCGACCAGGGAGAGGATAAAGTCGAGAAACGAGCCAAAGAACTAGGCCTCGAACCCATGGAACTTGTCGAAGACCAGATCGAACGCTACTTTGAGGACACGAAGGCCTTGAATGTCAAGCGGCAGGATATTGTTCCACGTGCGACAGGACATATTAACGAGATGATTACATACATTCAGCACATTATCAACAATGGTTATGCGTATGAGGTTGACGGAAATATCTACTTTGATGTTGAGGCCTTTGCAGAGGATTACCCTTACGGTGAAATGGCGAAGAAGGATATTGAACAGTTGAAGGAAGAGGCCCGGAGTCGTGTAGAGCCTGATGAGAACAAGAAAAACCAGTTTGACTTTGCTCTCTGGCTTAACGCCGAGGGAACCGATCATGCGATGAAGTGGCATGCACACTTTACTATTGAGGGCGAAGAAGTCTACTCAACTGGTTATCCTGGATGGCATCTGGAGTGCTCTATCATGAGCCAGAAATACTTGGGAGACGAATTCGATATTCACGCTGGTGGAAAAGACCATATATTCCCTCACCACCCAAACGAGCGTGCGCAGGCCTTTGCAGCGACAGGAAAAGGTCAGGCCCGTTACTGGATCCACAACGAGTTCATTAATATCGAGGGAGAGAAGATGAGTAAGTCAGAAGGTAACTTCTATACTGTTAGAGAGCTGCTGGAGAAAGGTTTCAGCGGTGACGCGATCAGGCTTTATCTGATAAGTACTCATTACCGTTCGGAGACTGATTTCTCACTTGAAGGCCTGGAGAAGGCTGAGAAAGAACTTAAGAGAGTGAGGAGGACTGTGGAAAAGGTTGGCTACATGGAGGAACCTGAAGGAAAACACAGCTTCGGTGAGCCTGGAGAGTACGAAGGCCTTATCGGTGATTTCGAGGAAGCGATGGACGATGACCTGAATACGGCAAAGGCCAAACAGGTTTTGATGAAAGCAGTTAACGAGGCGAACTCCATGCTTGAAGACGGCGATCAACCTGCTGTAGATTACAGCAACGCACTCATTGAGATGTTTGATGTTCTTGGAGTAGATGTAAGGCCCCAGGCCTCTGATTCTGAGTCCGGCATGGCTGATCTGTTGATGGAGCTTCGTGACGAGGCCCGTGAACAGGAGGACTGGGATACTTCAGATATGATTCGTGATCGATTGGAAGAGCTAGGTTTCGAAGTTGAGGACACTGATGAAGGCAGTAGATGGCTGAAATAAGGCCTTTACTCCTTTTCTCTATTTTTAGAAAAAATTGAAGAATTAGAGTTCGAGGTCTCTGAATGGTGATGATCCTGGGCCTAGGTGTCTGTGTGTTTGCTGGTTTCTGATCTGTGTTTCTCCTCTTTTCTCGTATTCTTCTTCGGAGAGTTCATGGATGGTGGTGTACTGTTCGATTGCTTCCTCCACACCCATTCCTCTGACTTCCGGAAACTCTGAGACGTGGATAGCAGGATTGTTTTCCTCGAGGAGTTCGTAAAACTCGTCCTCCTCATCCCCACGTGATCTGAACAGTATCCAGCAGTGATCCTCATCAAACCATTCGTAGTCAACTGAGATTTCCCCGTGTTCTTCGGATAAGTAGTCCGTCACTTCCTTGTATGCATCCAGTACTCGTCCCATACAATTTATTTAGAGAATAACAATTATATTTGGCTCGATACAGGAAGTAAAGCTCTAATTAAGCGCGAAAGAATTTAAGAAGTAGATTGAGGCTACCTGTATAAGAAAAATCTTGGATGAGAAAAACTAAGGGAGAAAGGCCTTTTGAAGAAGTTATGGCCTCTAGTTTACTTTTGGTCTAGTTCCTTTCTTTTCTTCTGCTTGTGATTGGTTTCGTCGCCGAAGATTTCGTCTGCTCTCTCATCTGAAATTCCTAGCATTTCCTTTGCCTCATCTAACTGCTTGCGGGCATTGTCTTCTTTTCTGCTCATGGTAAACTATCTAGTTCTCCTCTTTTTAAACAGTTTTTATCCTTCCTGTTTAACCAGCTGTTTGAAGTTCTCCTTGAAATCCTCGAAATATTTTTCTGGCATTGAGGCCCCAGCTGCTTTTCTGTGGCCTCCCGCTTCTGCGCCTTCTTCAACTGCTTTCTCCGGGAGAGCTTCCTGCATTAGTTCTCCAAGATCTACTCTGCCACTCTGGCATCTGGCGGAGATGTTGATTTCCTCATCTCTCTGAATCACGAGGTGGATCCACTCCGGAGTCTTTGTGGACATGTTCGTTGCAATCGATGAGGTGATGTGGAAATCGGAGTCCAGCTCGAAGAAGATTATGCATTGCTCTCTGTCGATTTCTCTTTCTTCCTCATAGTTCTCCATTACCTCGTTGAACTCATCCTGCATCTCAAGGTATACTTCATAGACCTGTCGGTACTCCTCCTGGGCCTCAAGTTCTTTGAGATCATTTGATTTCATGAGGGCCTCATATGCCAGTTTTGCGAAGTGTGCTGAATCTCTGTAAGGCTTTATGTTGAGGACTGATGAGTATCGGCCGTACTCGCAGTTTTTGGCCAGTTCCTGTTGTGAAAGTTCTTCCGGGAAGAATTCCTTGTAGTCCTGCTTGAGTTCTTCGAAAAGTTCTGGGCACGAGTCTACGCCGAAGTCCTGTATAATTCCAAGGCCTGCAACCCATTTGAGTTCTTCCTCCAGCTCAAAGCTTTTGGATATGTCAAGGCAGATCTTGCTGCACGGAACGTATACGTCTGCGTCGTACTGTCTTGGATTTACGAATGGAATGTCCGGTACACGGTCAAAGCCGTGGTGATCGACTACAAGGACGTCTTGATCCTGGTTGAGTTCCTCAAGTTCGTCGGCCTTAAGGTTAAAGTCCAGAACAATTAGTTTGTCGGCGTCCTCAAGTTTCTCGTGGTCCTTTTCACCTAAGTGGTATGCTCTTTCGCTTGGAATCATTACTTCGTCTGCTGGACGGCCTCTAACCTTCTTGAGAATTTTAGAAGTAATTACAGCGCTGGAAGTTCCATCCATATCCCAGTGATGGATAACTACAACTCTATCGTCTTCCTCGATATTTTGAATAAAGTCTACAGCTGGCCCTACTTTCTCTGTCATTTCTTGATCACCTCTGTTACTGTACAGGCCTTGAAAAGCTGTAACTGACTTTTCTGTCTTCGAATTCAACGCTGCCTGAGAATTCCAGTTCTCTACCTTCGAAGTCGATTGATTCGACGTTTACTCTGTCTCTGACAGTTTCCACGTTTTCCTCAACCGGTTCAATGTCTCCTCCAAATGAGACATCTACCTTGTCCTCGACTTCAAGTTCGGCCTCTTTACGGGCTTGTTGTAGTTCTCTGAGAACTTCAGCTACCAGGGCCTCATCCTTGAGCTCTTCTGTCATTTCGTCGTCGATATAGACTGTTCCTTCGGAAAATTCTTCGCCCTCCATTCCTTCTGGAACAAAGCTTCTGACCTCGAACATGTCAGAGCTCAGCTCGTGGCCTTCGACTTCTATCGATTCGCCGTCTTCGATTTTATCAGCAAGCTCGTTGTGATCCATATCAGCCAGAGAAGATTCTACTGATTTGACATCTCCACCGAGTTCAGGCCCGGCTTTTGCATAGTCAAGCTTGACTTCATAGTCAAGTTCGACCTTTTCAAAGGCCACATCCTTGGTATTCAGTCGTTCCTCGAGAAGTTCTTCAAGGCTTTCTACGGCCTCCTTGACTTCTGCGTTGCCTGATACAGTTACTTTCTGGACAGGGTGTCGAAGCTTGATTCCTTTCTCCTGTCTTAATCTTGCGACAGCTTCCTCTATGTCCTGAAAAATGCTCATTTCTCGTTCCAGTGCTTCGTCAATGAACTCTTCCTGTACTTCTGGGTAATCCAGCATGTGGATTGAGTCTTCATCGTCGTAAAGGTACTCTGTAAGGTATGGCAGGAATGGTGAAAGAACTTGTAGAAGCTCGTCGCATACCTTGCGCAGAGTCCATTCAGCAGCCTTCCTGTCATCTCCTTCGTATCCTGGACGTAGCCTGTCACGAACCATCTTGATGTATCCACGGGAAAGATCTTCCTTCGTGAATCTTTCTACTTCCTGAGCGGCCTTGAAGGCCTGGTAGTTAGGCTCGGTAGAGTACTCTCTTACATCTCTGACAAGAGTGTTCAGCCGCGATAGAATCCATTCATCCTCAGTGTTGAGGTTGTCAGGCCTTTCTCTATCCTCTGTGTACGTGTCTTTGTAGTTGTATGTGTTCCAGAGGATGTTCATGAACTCCTGGTTCTCATCCATCTTGTCCCATGTAAAGTTGAGATCATCTGAAGGATCTCCGGACAGGATAAAGAATCTAAGTACGTCACGGCCGTATTTCTCTATGGCCTCTCCTGGAGAGACTACAATACCTTTGGATTTCGACATTTCTTTGCCGTCAAGCATTACTTTGCCGTGGTAGATGACGTTGTTGAACGGTTTCTGATCGTATGTCATGTGTGAGGTGATGAACTGACTGTTCCACCATCCACGGATCTGATCGAATCCTTCAAGCTCCAAGTCCACAGGATTGTGGTCCTCGAACGAGAAATCGATCGCTGGGTGTTTGAGCGAGGCCCATGGAGCGACTCCTGAATCGAACCATACATCCAGTACGTCAGGAATTCTCTCCATTGTGCCACCACATTCCTCACAGTCAAGCTCTACATTGTCAATGTAAGGCCTGTGTAGGTCGTCAGGCACTTCCGGTAGCTCGGATCTATCTCCGATAACCTTGGTGTGATCGCAGTCGTTACATTCCCAGATAGGTAGTGGGATTCCCCAGTAACGCTGTCTAGATACAGGCCAGTCTCCAAGCTGTTCAAGCCATTCATGGAATTTCTGTCCGGCCCAGTCAGGAACCCAGTTTACCTCTTCATTGCTTTCAATCAGTTCGTCTCTGAACTTTGTAGCTCCGAAGAACCACTGAGGGATCGAAAGCTGTAGAAGCGGAGTATCACATCTCCAGCACTTTGGATACTCGTGCCGGATCTCTCCCGAGTAAAGCAATGCTTCTCCAAGATCCTCCTTGATCTCTGGGTCGGCATCCTTCACGTATAGGCCTTCGTATGGGCCTGCTTCTTCTGTGAACTCTCCTTTCAGATTGACTGGAGAGATCTGTTTAATATCATTTTCCTGGCCTACCTCGTAGTCCTCTTTACCGTGTCCTGGTGCTGAGTGTACGAGGCCTGTTCCTCCTTCAAGGTCGACGTAGCGATCAGAAAGAACTACTTTACCCTGTACGCCTTCCTGTGCCGGAACTTTGTCTTCCAGAGGATGACCATATTCAAGGCCTTCAAGTTCTTCTCCCGTTACCTCTTTCAGTACTTCATGGTCTTCTACCCCGAACTTGCTCATTATTGTATCTACAAGTTCTGAGGCCATCCAGATCTTTCTCTCGTTGAATTCTACTAGCGAGTACTGGTAGCTTGGGCCTACCATGATTGCTGCGTTTGCTGGCAGTGTCCATGGAGTGGTGGTCCAAATCAGTAACTCTTCGTCGGAGTCCTTGACTGGCATTGCCACGTAGACTTCCGGGTCGTTTAGTTTAGTATATTCGATTTCGTTGTATGCTACTGCTGTCTCGCAGCGTGTGCAGATGTGTACAGGGTACTGATCCTTGTACAGGAAGTCTTTTTCGAAGGCCTTTTGGAATGTCTGCCACGCACCCTCAATGTAGTAGTCGTGGTAGGTTACGTACGGGTTTTCCCAGTCCATCCAGACTCCCATATCTTCGAAGTCGTGATTCATCTGTTCGATGTGCTGGTCGACGAATTTCTGACATTCCTTGATGAAGTTCTCCACTCCAAAGTCTTCAATATCTTTTTTCGAGTTGAATCCTTTCTCTTCCTCCACCTTATTTTCGATAGGGAGGCCGTGAGTATCGTAACCCGGCTGGCTGTGTACATTGTAGCCAAGCTTCCTGTGGAATCGCAGGTAGAAATCCTTCAGAATCTTGTTAAGGCCTGTACCCATGTGAATGTTTCCTGATGCGTATGGAGGCCCGTCTAGAAAGTAGAATCGGTCGTTTCCCTTGTTTCTGTTCAGTACTTTTTGCCTTGTATCATTATTGTTCCATTGCTGGAGAACTGTTTCTTCAATTTTTTCTGGATTGTAGTCGGTCATACACCGATTTCGGACTTGGAATGTTAAAAGTATTTTGAGGAGGCTGTTTTTACCAGCTAGAATAACAGTGGAAACGAGATAACCTCTCACTCCCAGCTGTAACTTTTACTTTCGAATTCTTCTTCGTGGGCCTCTTCTGTTTCTTCTTGATCAGCCTCATTTCCTTCTTCACGGCCTTGAGAATGTGTTTCTTTTTCCTTGAATTTCTGGCTGTCTGGGTGTGGTTCGATGGTTTCTGTCTGGAAGTTTACTTCTGTGGAGGCCATTGTATCGGCCGTGTCTTTGATTTCCTGTTCGCTCATTTCTTTCTGTGGGAATACTGCTGAGGCCGGTGTGCCTGCGTTTTCATCTTCCTCGAATCTTGGGAATATCTGGATGTACATATGGTCAAGCATCTGGCCGCCCATCTGGCCTTCTGGTATTACTACGGTGAGGCCTTCTGCATCGATGCCGGTCTTGGCTTTTTCCATTACTTCTCTGACTAGTGTCATGGCCTCGCTGTATTCTCCGGGTGTGAGGTCCATGATTGATTCTTTGTGTTCTTTGGGTACTACGTTGGCCTGGCCTGTGGCTCTTGGTTCTGGGTATTCGTGCCATACGTAGAAGTTGTCTGTTTCTGCGATTATGTTGAGTTGTTCTGGTTGCTGCATTAGCTGGCAGAAGATGCACTGGTCTCCTTGTGGCGGCATAATTGTTATTGAGGAGTCGTTTCTTTTATTCGGATTCGATGTCTTTATAAAAATCTTCAGGCCTTTGGTGTTTTGTAAGGTGCATATACCTATGACAGATAATACTGGAGATTTTGACGATCAATTTAATGATGAAAACCTAGATGAAATGGAAGAAGCCGTTGAAGAAGTTGAAGAGGAGCTAGAGGAAGCTGAAGAAGCTCTAGAGGAAGAAATGGAGATTGAAGAAGAAATTGAAGAGGAAGATGACTCTGAAGACTTCGACGACGAAGATAATGATGACGATGAAGATCTTGACAAGCCTGTTTCCGAAGGAGAAATTGTAGAGCTTGAAGTAGAGGATCTTGGAAGCAAAGGCGATGGTATCGCAAGAGTTGAAGGTTTCGTAGTTTTCGTTCCGGGAGGAGAAGTCGGCAAGAAGTACGATGTAGAAGTTACTTCTGTAGGCCGTAAGTTCGCTTTCGCGGAAATTGAGGAAGAAGTAGAGTAGATTTCTCTACTCTCTTTTTATTCTATTTTCGAATTTTGGTTTCTGCATACTTTTTTTCTTTCAAAAACTCGACTATCAAAAGGTTTTTAAACAGATTTACCCTGTTTTGATCTTTATGTCACTAGATGAAGCCAAGGAAGAGGCTGAAGCAGTAATTGACTCCGCAGAAATGCTGCTGGACACATTCCCAGGGGAGGGAAAGACAGCCCGAGAACTCAGAGGCAAAATTACAGAACTTGAACAGGAAGTTCAGGATCCAGACTCAGAGAGATCCCTAAGAAAGATCATCAACGATGTAAAGGATCTGATGGACGAACTGGAAGAACAGGGAATGGACGCAGAACCTATGGGCCCAGGAATGGACGAAGGAATGGGGCCTCAGGAACCTGAAGACGACATGCCTCCATTCTAGGCCAGAAAAACCCTCTCCCTCTTTTCTAAATTAATTCTAAACCAATTTCTTCTATTATACAATTTTTAATAAAGAAGAATCTATCTTGAACATAGAACAATCTAATACAAATAGAAAAGAGATTGTAAAGAGGCCTTACTTATCCTCTTAAGGCCTTTCTAATGTCTACTGCTCTCACAGTTTTTCTACCAGCTTCTTCAGCATATTCCTTAGCTCTGGATGCAATTTCTATTCCGTGCTCATCCATCTGATCTCCTAAAGCTCTTGCTGCCTCTTCTGATACTCTTTTGTCTGTTTCTCCTTTGAGAACCTGTTTCATCCTGTAGATTGAAAATTCCATAACTATCACTCCTATTAGGTATAATGTTATACGTATAGGGTATTTTTTAATATATAATCATTCTATCAACATTTTGTGAAAGATGAATTTCCATCAATAATGAATTCTGAACTTGCAGTTCAGGTTTTACAGAGGATTGCGCAACCCAGTCGTGGAAATTACTCTACAAAAATCGCAGAGGAACTCCACAAGCCTCAATCATCAATAAGTCGGATTATTAAACAGATGAAGGAAATTGGGTTTGTTGAAAAAGGAACGCGCAAGAAAGCACAGTACTACGAAATAGACTACTGTGGAATCACAGAATACTGGCTAGAAGTAATCAGAGAAGAGCTTAAAAAAATTGATAACGAAAGAGGCCTCGAAGTACTTGACGAAAATGAGAGAAAGGCCAGAGAACTGAATAAGAGATTTACAAAAATAATGCTGAACAAGTGCGAGATCAGAGAGAAAACTCTTCAAACAATTCTTTTCGATGATTTCCTGTCTTCTCTAGCCGACAAAGCAGTAGAGAAAGAAGATTTTTTCCAGGAAAACGAGTTTCTACTACCCATCAAAGATGGCCTAGTAAAACTACTGAGAGTAGAAGGCTACCCAGCAGAATTTGAGAAAGCACTTGAAGAATGCTGAAAAGTACGCCAGCGCCCGGATTTGAACCCGAAGCTCGCAAGAATTGGAGCTTCTAACAGCAAATACGGGCCTGATACTAGATTAGGTGTGAACGCCGGCGCCCGGATTTGAACCGGGGAGGCCGCATATGGGCCAGCAGATCTCGAATCTGCCGCGTTCAACCAGACTCCGCCACGCTGGCATGTCTAGAATTGAAGTAGTCTACAACGTTTTTTAGTGGTGATGTGTATTTCTGTGAAACTGCGTGTCAATCGGCAGTTGTTAAAGCTTTACGGCCATTAACGAGTATCATGGCCTATAGCTCGGTAATCTTCGATATGGATGGCGTGCTTCTTAACTCGCTGGTTGACGGTGAGAAATGGAAGTACAGAGCTGTCGACCGGGCTTTAAAGGAGAAAGATGTTGAGCCAGAAAATGTTTCCAGAGATGGTAAGGATGCTATTCTAGGTGATAAAGGTTACAAGGCCTGTCTGAAGAAATCCTCGAAGTTAGGCCTCGATCCAAGAGAGATCTGGTCTCTGGTAGCACAGGAAACCACGAATGCGCGTGGCGAAGAGCTTAGAAAAGGAAACTTCGAGCTATATCCGGAGGCAGAAAAGGTCGTGAAGAATCTTCACCAGAAAGATATTCCTCTGGCTGTTATAAGCAATGCTCCTGAGGCCGCTGTTAAAATGATGATCGAATATTTCGAGCTTAAGCAGTACTTCAAGTTCTTTGCCGGCGTCCGTAATTTTGAGGATCTGCGGGATAGAAAACCTCATCCAAATCATCTTGAGCTGGCGAAGGCCGAGTTAAAGAGAGATCCTTTCATCTATGTTGGTGATTCCGACTCTGATCTGAAGGCTGCTGAAAATGCCAGGATGGATTCTGTATGGGTTAAAAGAGGCGGAGAGGTTCAGAACGGCCACACTTTCGAGGTTGAGGGCCTGGGAGAGATAGTTAATCGGGTTGTCGAAGACCAATCTGAATAAAAGACTTGGCCTCCAATTAGTTGAAGGGTTCTAGAAGAAATGTACGATGGAATAATTTTCGACAAGGACGGAGTGCTGCTTGACTCAGCAGTAAACAACTTTCTATGGATGGATAAAGTAAGAATTAACGCAGCAAAGAAGCATGGCGTGGAAATGGATGTAAATGATGCCATGACCGTTGCAAAGGCCTCTTCAGCGAGCAAGGTAGAAAAACTTCTTAACGAGAAAGGTATTAACTGGGAGACTTTGAAGAAAATTGAGAATACTGTTCAGGACAGCAAGATCAGGCTGATGGAAGAACACTACATTACTCCTTTCCCCGAGGTAGAGACAATTTTAGACAACCTTGATGTTGAGAAAGCCGTGGCCACCAACGCACCGAAAAGAACAGCAGACTTTACACTAGATCATTTCGGACTGGAAGGCTACTTCAGAATCATAAACGCACCTCCAATGGACCCAATGCCAGAATACTTCAACAAGAGAAAACCCAGCAAGCAGATGCTGAAAACCGCAATGGACTACATGAACGCATCCAACCCTGTAATGGTAGGCGACACAGAGTCAGATGTCAAGGCCGCAAAGAACGCAGGGATCGACTCCATACTTGTAGAAAGCTACGGAGAAAGGCCTGAACTAGATCCTACCCACCGAGTTACCAGACTGGCAGAACTGAAAAGATTCATCGAGTAGCGAACCTTTAGAAAAGGTTCGAGCCAAAGTACTAGCTGCTCTTCCCGCAGACCTCAGCTACCTTCACTGTGCAGATGGGATTAAAAGATTTCAACTACTTCTTTTTCTGTATGACTGACGAAACCTGCAGCAAATGTGGAGAGCCAGCGGTAATCCACCGAGAGTATGAAGGCCGGGCCCTCTGCAAGGAACACTTCTCCATCGACATCAACAAGAAAGTGAAGAAAACGATTAGAGAAGGAAACCTTGTAGAATCAGGCGACACA
This sequence comes from Candidatus Nanohalovita haloferacivicina, assembly GCF_029232205.1. GTDB lineage: Archaea > Nanohalarchaeota > Nanosalinia > Nanosalinales > Nanosalinaceae > Nanohalovita > Nanohalovita haloferacivicina. The sequence continues at coordinate 666,420 of NZ_CP107255.1, forward strand.
ATCGCAGTAGGCCTGTCCGGCGGAAAAGACTCCGCAGTACTTCTTGAACAGCTGGTAGAGATCTTCGGAGAAAGGCCTGACATCGAGATAATAGGAGTCTCCGTGCACGAAGGCATCGATCCTTACAGAGATGAATCGATCTCTGCTGCTGAGGAACTGTGCAACGATCTAGGTGTTGACCTGAAGCTTGGAAAGTACGATGATTACTACGACTTGAAGATGGATGACGTAGCGGATGCAGGAGCAAAAGGAAACTGCACCTACTGCGGAATAATGCGCAGAGACCTTCTCAACAAGCTTTGCCGTGAAGTTGACGCGGACAAGATGGCTATCGGCCACAACTTAGACGACGAGGCGCAGGCCATCATGATGAATCATATCAAAGGAGACATGAAGCGAATGGCACGTATTGGCCCGAAGAAAGATCCTTCAGACCACGAAATGTTTACTCAGAGAATCAAGCCTCTCCGCGATGTAAGAGAGAAAGAGGTAGCGCTTTACTCCCGTATCCATGATCTTGGAGTTATTGATCGGTGCCCTCATGTACAGGAAGGATCGATGAGGCCTATGGTAAAAAGTTTCCTGAACAAGCTGGAGTCTGAGATGCCTGGCGTCAAGAATCAGATAGTTTCACACGGCCGAGAGATCTCAGACATGGTAGAAGACAACATAGACTACGACAGCGAGGAAAACGAGATACAGGAGTGCGAGAAATGTGGAGAACCTTGCTCATCGAAAATATGCAGGAAATGCCAGCTTCTGGATGAGATCAAGATCGCAGCCGATAAATCAGATGACCACGATTTCTCTGTAGAAGAATAAATCAGTACTAGAAGCTCTCCAACTTTCTCTGACCCCGATCTTCTTCCAGGTCAGATACCCTGAGGCCTATCCGGCGGACCTCTCCATCGAAATCATTCATGAAATCTTCCAGCAAGGCCTCTTCTTCCTCAATAAATTTCTCCCTATCTCTGATTCTGGCCTTTAGAGTTTTCGACCGCGTATGCATCTGAATTTCGGAATCGATTACTACAAGAACTACTTGCCCGAAGTTAAGGCCTTTATCCTCCAGTTGCTCAAATATTTCATCGGCCAGATCTGGGAAGTATGTTTTGATGTGGTTGACGCTGCGAGAGTTCTGATCTAGTGTAGTTATGCGGGTAATCTGTTTCTGCATCTTTTCGCTGACTTCTTCATCGTCCTGGCCGCAGGCCTTCTCCTGTATCTTCACTCCTAGGTTTTCGCCGAACTCCTCGATAAGTTCACGGGTATCAGCCTCCGCCAGTTCCTTTACAGAAGCGATTCCAAGGGCCTCAAGTTTCTCCACAGTTTTTCCTCCGATGCCGTGGATATCCTCCAGCTCCAGCGACTGCATAAACTCCTGTACTTCTTCAGGCAGCACCATGGTAAGGCCTTCAGGTTTTTCGCGGTCGGAGGCGATCTTAGCCACGAGTTTGTTCGGGCCAATACCAATTGAACAGGTGATACCGAACTCTTCCTCAACTTCCTCCTGAATTTTCTCGGCCAGTTGTTCAGCTTCGTCGAAGCTTTCAACTTTGTCGGTTGTATCCAGATATGCTTCATCTATAGAGGCCTGTTCGATCTTTTCCGCGTATTTTTCGTATATCTGTTCTCTGATTTCATCGGATATCTGCTGATAGTACTCACGATCCATTGGGAGAAAATGTACTTCTTTCTCTGATTTCTCGGCAATATTTTTTGCTCTTGTTATCGGCATTGCGGCATGTATGCCCATGTCACGGGCCTCGTAGTTGCAGGTTGATACTGCGCCGGAGTCCTCTGTGCGTCCGGAGTATACGCAGATGACGATCGGACCTTCCAGGCCTTTTCTCTGTTTCTCGACCGATGCGTAGAATGAGTCCATGTCGACGTGCAGGATTTTTCTGTCGGTCATGTGAAGGCCTTTCTCAGTTACTGGTTTCTGTCTTTCGGTACTCGCAGAATTGGGAAATTCTTTTGCTCGAACTTTTCCCAAGATTCGGTTGCAGTTATTTAAGTTGGTATTACCTTGTATTACGTATGAAAGCGATTGTACTTGCTGGAGGCCATGCAACTCGTTTGTGGCCTATTACCAAGGACCGCGCAAAGCCTTTGTTGCCTCTTGGAGAGGAAAAACCCATAATTGATTACATTCTCGAGGATCTTGATGAAGAAGTTGATGAAACTATTATTTCAACTAATGAGAAGTTTGCAGGAGATTTCGAGGATTACGTTGAAGAATATGATAGAAATGCTCGTGTAGTCGTTGAGAATCAGGATTCCGAGGAGGAGAAGCCCGGTACTATCGGCGCGATCATTAACCTGATCGAGAAGGAAGATCTTGACGATGACCTGGTTGTTATCGGAGGCGACAATATCTACAGCTTTGAGACCTCTAACTTCCTGGATTTCTGCCGGGAGAAGGATGGGCCTGCTAACGTTGTCTTCGATGTGAAGGATGAGGAGATAGCAAAGAGTATTGGAGTGGTTGATCTTGACGGCGATCAGATTGTTGATTTCGAGGAGAAGCCTGAGGAACCACCTTCAACTCTTGGATCAATCGCAGTTTACTACTTCCCTCAGGACAAGGTCTCGCTATTCAATGAGTACGAGGAACATTTCAAGCAGACAGATGTTCCAGCAGATCAGTATCTTGACGAGCCAGGCCGGCTTATTGAGTGGGCGCACAAGCAGACACCTACCTATGCATTCAGCTTTGATGGCTACTGGTTTGACGTGGGAACTCCGCGAGGATACCTTGAGGCCTTCGAGACCGTAGTTGATGGAAACATTAACAACGCAGCCAGTGTAAACAACTCGGAGATTGGTGACAACGTTTTCATCATGGAAGGCTGCGAGCTTGATGGGGCGAAAATTCAGAACTCGATTGTCTTCCCTAACTCGCGTATAGTTGATTCAGAGGTCAGAAACTCGATCATCGATCAGAAATCAAACATTGAAGGGGCCGATGTCAACGACGCAATAATTGGAGAGCACACCACTCTCTAAACCTTAATTTCTCTTTTCTCTGTTAATCCAGATTATATTTCTCCAAGTCAGTCTCTACAAACTCGTCATAGTTCATGTCCTGAAGATCTAATTCCTGCTGATTCATGTAATCTCCAGCTATTTCTTCACCGTACTCCTCAGCTCCATCTCCCAGAACCATGACACTGTAATCAACATCATTGAAGGATCCATACTCAATGTATACACCAGATCCCACCAGTTGAGTGTCTATATCTCTGTAGTTGTCAACTACTTCCTGCTCGAGATCATTCATCTCTTCAAGAAGTTCGGAGTTAAGATCCTGGCCTCCTTCCTCCAGAAGACTTTCCATCCTGCTTGTCTCACCGGGATAAAAGTAGTGAGAGCTCGGATCAGGATTAATCCTCTTGTTAATAGCCTGAGTAATGCCCTCTTTCTCTTCACGGCCTTCATCTTTAAGCATAGATATTCGATAGGCTGTATCATCTGAAATACCTCTCGAGGCCTTTAACTGAGGTACAAGTTCGTCGTTGAAGTCGAGGGCGTGAATTCCTTCATGTGAAAGTACGTGGCTCTGGAGTTCAGGATTCAGGTAGTCGAATTCATCGCTGATATGCAGAATATTTTGGTCTCCGTAAGCGGATCTTCTTTTTTCCATTGAGGCCAGTGCAGACATATTGTTTTTCTCGATATCGTCAATTGAATCAGAGAAATTCAGGCCTGTCTCATCCTCTACTGACTGTATCTTGTCCCAGTAATCTGCCTTCCAGGCATCGGAGGTTGCATTGACACGGCCTTTTAACATCTCTAACTACTTCTTTATTTCCTGAACTTTTTCAACTAGACGCATGACATCACGATTATAGCGCCAATCTCTATCTTCGATCTCGCTGATTTCGATCCATTCAGGCCTTCCCTCCCAGGAAGAAGAAAGTTCGCCGCCTGTCAGCTCTGCATAGAATATTTTTTCAACACCAAGGCCTTCACGCACTTTTTCACTCACGAGACTCCGAACTTCTACCTCTAGCCCTGTCTCCTCGCGAGTTTCACGCACAGCTCCCTGTTCAAAGCTTTCTTCTCTCTCCAGAAGGCCTCCTGGCAGCATGAGATATTCTCCGGCGTTTACTGCAAGAACTTTGTCATCTTTGATAACCAGCGCTGCTGCGGAGGCTGGAGGCCATAGAAATTTCGAGATAATCCTGGCTCCAAGGTTTTCTCCTTTCCAGAGGAACCAGGATACCATTTTGCGGTACAATTTATCGGCCTCGTACTTCTCTATAGGTTCTTGAAACTATAGAGCTCAGGATAAGTCCTAGTAAGGTCATGTAAAGGATGTTTGCTGTGTAGAGAGAGGTTGTAACTTTTCTGTCGTTGAAAGAGTCTATATTGGCTGCGTTTGAGCTGGCCGTGAATCTTTCCTTCGAGTAATTTGTGTAAAAGTCTTCTGGGGCCGTAAGGTTGTGTTTGGAGGAGAAATCTCTCAGTGATTCGTTGGTTCCTGCCTCATTCAGAGTACTTTTAATCTGTGAGAGAGTTTCATCGTCAATATAGAGATAGCATTTTTCTCCTGATAGGCCTAGAGAGCAGGGTTCAGGATAGATAGGATTAATCTTTTTGAGGGCAGCATCAGCGTATGCATTTACCATAAATAGCTGGCTTCTTTCAGATTGTCGCTGGGCCTTCCCCAGAGTTTTTTCCATTATTCTTCTGGTCTCAGAGTATTTTTCTGATTGATTGGTGTCATTGTAGTACGTCATGAATGCTGAGGCCTCCCTGAGTTCTGCTACATTTTGCACGTTTTCCTCCAGTTGTCCGGAGTTTTGATTGGCCTGGTTGTATGATAGCTGGATTGAGAAGATTAGTATGGCAGCGAAAAACAGGGATACAGATATTTTGAATGAGCTGTGGGCCTTCAGTTCTTTGAGTAATTCGTCCTTCATAACTGTGCAAAGGTTATCCGGAGAGTTATTAGTCTTTTTTCTGTGAGAAAACTAAAGGGAAAAATAGTTTGGCAGCGTCCGCACGCTTCCGCCTTAAAAGGCAGTACTGATGCGATCGCTGAGGGACTTTACTTCCGTGTTCGGAATGGGTACGGGTGTTGCCCCCTCGCTATGGCCGCCAATATGGAATAAACAGAGTATAACTTTTATATAGGTAAAGACGGTGCAGGGTGTGAGGCCCGGGTAGCTTATTTATTTGGCTTAGAGAAAACTTGTCCCATGAGCTATGGTAGCAGCAGTGGCGGACTGAGAGATAAGATTGAGAGTTCTACAGTTATCGATATAATGACAGTTTCCGTCCTGGCCTACGACTTCATGTTGTTGAAAGATCAGGGATTCGGAACCACCAATATTTTCCAGTTCTCAACGACCCCAGAAATCATTGCTGCACAGCTTACAGGCCTGTTGCTGGTTATCTATATTCTTGAGGCCATAGTGGATAGCTCGAAGAGCGATCACTAGAAAAATTCTTTTTTATCTAATTTTCTGCAGTCTCTCCATTCTATCTTCATGATTTCTTTGTATCAAATAGTTTAGAGCATAAATTTGGTTTTATGCAATTGTTTGAGTGTTTTGTACAGATTATCACGTATTTAGCACTGTATAAGTGGTTATAAGATCCTCTGGGCAATTTTACACTATCTAGAAGGCTTAATTCGGGGAGAGAAATAGAGGTTATTGTTGTGTTCATATGTGATCCTTTTTTGCCGGGCTTCTCTTGTGAGAGGCCTGGTTCAAAACCGAATTAAAACACTTTGAGGTGATTTACAATGAAGAAAAGCATTTTAGCATCCATTATGGTAATCGGTCTGATCGGGGCTTTCGCGAGCAGTAGTACGTTGGCCTTATTCAGTGATACTGAGGCCAGTCAAGGTAACGAGTTTGTGACCGGTGCTCTTGACTTGAAGCTCGATTGGAATGAGAGCTATAATGGTGAACATATTGAGGCGCAGTCTTTGACTGACAATCCTGGGCCTATCTTCGATTTCGAGGATATTAAGCCAGGAGATCATGGTGAGGCTACTGTCAGTGTCCATATTGAGGATAACCCTGGCTGGGTTTGGATGAGAGCCAAGGTTACTGCAGATGAGGAGATTGAGATTACAGAGCCTGAGCGAGCGATGGGCGATACGGATCCTGATGGAGAGCTGAACGATGAGTTGAAGTTTACGATTTGGAGAGATGATGGAGACAATATCCATCAAAGCGATGAAGAGGTTATCGCAGAAGGACATTTGAGAGATATTCAATCCGATCTTAGAGAGGGAATTCTTCTTGGAGAGTTCGATGCTTCACAGACACACTACATCGGTGTGAAATGGGAGCTTCCTAGAGAGGTAGGAAACAGAGTCCAGAAGGACAGAATCGATATGGACTTTGAGTTCTACACAGAGCAGAGAAGACACAACGACAATCCAGAGAATCCTTGGACAGGAGAACCGCATGAGCCACCGCAGGAACCTGTGAATACAGATGATATCCTGCTAACTGCTATCTGTACGGATAGCGAGGACGACCTTGCCAAGTTCAGAGTCAGAAATGACAATAATCAGGCAGTCACTGTCCAGTACGACGTTTACCAGCAGTCCAGCATGTCTAATCTGACGGTAGCTGCAAACAGCGAAGAGTTTATCGAGGTTAACGCGGCTAACGATCAGGCAACTGTGAGACTGTTCTACAACGGCTCACAGATCGATGTGAAGGCCAACAATCCTTCATTCTGTGATTTAGGAGAACCTAACGAACCTGAGCCGGTTTCGATGAATCCTAGATTTACAGGTTGTAGTGCTGTAATTGCTTACTCAGACCATGAGCCCGACAGCTTCCAGGTTGTAGTAGATAGCAACGGCACAGTTCAGACCCAGAACGTCTCAACAGCAGACGCAGATGAAGTATTCCAGCCGAACCATCCACAGTTTGGTAGTGGAGAAAGCGGTCTGATCGGCTACAAGTACAACTATGACAAGACTGTAGGCCTAATTGGAGAGGAGAGTTTCATCAATCCTAACTACAACCTCGAGCAGAGAAGTTGTAGCAACTCTACAGGCATAGCAAATGGATCTTCCTTCGACTGGAGCAGTGTGATCGACAACGGCTACGAAGAAAAGGTCATCACAGCCACTCAGGGAGATACCACTGTAGAGATTACGCCTCTTGAAGGCAACCAGACTGTAGAAGAGCTCTACGATTACAGACTTCCAGACAGATTCAACAACGAAGCAGACAATAACGCAACAAACGGAGCTACTTACCCTGGAAGCGGGCCTTATTACCAGTCTGTAGGAACTCAGAGCCTGCAACAGCAGGAAACTTCCATCATGTTCCTCTATGACGGCCCTAACGGGCTTAGCCTTGTCGTAGTACACGACATGGCAGGAGGAGATGGAGGATCTGCTACATGGCAGATTACAGGCCTTGACAACTCTGGAGAATGGGTTGTAAAGGACGATCTATACCTGAGAAGTAACGGACAGAAAGCAGGTTCAAATTACGATGACTGGGATGTAGATTCCGAACCTCAGACCATTAACTGGACATGGGGCGCCGGAGGAACAGACGGTGGAGCTTTCAGAGGTCTAGGAAACGACTTCAGCTTCACAATCGACCCAGCGTTTAACGAAGAGTCTGCACTGTACAACCAGTTCTACAATGGAGACATTGATGACTGGCAGGTATTATCTGGATCTATGAGCAACCCTGACAGGACATCTCTAGCTCTGGATCAGAACGTAACTGTAGAGGCCAATTAGAAAGAGGAGGGATTCATCCTCCTTTATTTTTCTTTATTACGGTACAATAAATCATTCTCAATGTAATAAAGGACTTTTTCTTGTGTCAAAGAGAGTTAGATATGGCAAGAGCCTTGATTTCTGGAGCACTGGTATTAGTCATTTTTTCAGGCCTTATTTTGGCGTCAGCAGGCAATGAAGAAGCTCAGACAGATCCTATGCTGGAGAATAATGACAGCAATATACAGAATGTTTACTGGAGTTTTGATGACCAGAAAGATAATTTTTCAGGGCCTCTTGTAGTCAGAAATCTTTCTCAGGGAGAGCATAACGTTACTATTACAGTTGTTTTTTCAGATGGCAAAATCGAGACTTACAACACTAGAGTTAACTTGAGCAGATGAGCAAGTCAGCTTTTGCCCTGATATTTCTGGCAGTTATTGGCCTGGTTTCGTTACCTTTTCTGGCCTTTGCACTGGCTCAGATGGCTCCAGGATTTAACGCGTTTATAGTGGTTTCCGGTTCTATGGAACCTGAAATTGATACAGGCTCGGTTCTGTTTACTCGAAGTATCGATCCATCGCTCATAGAGGTAGGAGACACCATCACCTTCCGTACTGGTAGCCAGTATACTACTCACAAAGTTGTGAATAAGAGCGAGGAGCTTCCTCCCACATTCAGAACCAAAGGGATTGCAAACGAGGCCCCCGACCCTCAAGAAGTCACAGCCAACCAGATAGTTGGAGTAAAGCTCTTCTCAATACCGTATCTAGGCTATGCCATTAATTTTGCAGGCAGCCCTCTCGGAATACTGATTCTTGTAGCCCTGCCGGCCTCCACAATAGTAATACTGGAAGTAATAGAAGCATTAAACAACTTTAGAGAATAAGAAATAGAATCCTAGGGCCCAGAAAATATTTCAGTAGCTTTATTGTATTTAAACACAATAATAGATTTGTTTACACAACTGTAAATACAATTATGGCCATTGATGACAATATCCGGACCTTGGCCAAGGAAATAGGCTTTGACAGAGTTTCAAAGGAAGAAATCACCGATATTCACCCCCACACAACTTATTCTGATGGAACTCAGAGCATTATTGAGTCTATTGATGAGGCCTTCCAGAATAATGTCTGGGAGAAAGGAACGATCGAACACGGCAACCCCATTGACGAGGACATAGGTTATGTGCCGAAATTTCTTTCATGGGCTGCTTTTGAGAGAGATCTGGATTTTGGAGCGGGCGAGGATAAAGAAGATTACACTTCTCCCGAGATATTTCCTATAAAGTACGAGAACCTCGTGGACGTCGTAAATGATTTTGAAGACGCAACTATGCTGAACGATGCAGATCCCGAAAAAATCGAAGAAGATATACTGACTTTAAACCGCATAAGCCAAACAGGTAAGGCCTCATTAGCAGATCTTCTGAACTACAGTCTTGTTGTTCCGCACGGTATCGAAATAGACTACAATCCTGCAATCGAACTATCTGAAAGAGAATACGACGCAGTAGAAAACTACGAAGACCACATAGAACAATTTCTCAGAGAATCAGAATCATCTAACTGCGGCATAAACTACGTTTTAGCCAGCACACACCACGTGAACACTCCCTTCGAACCAAAATACGTTAAGAAAGATGGATTATTTGAAGAAATGGATTTGGAGGAACGTAAAAAGGCCCTGGAATTCTACAGAAAGAAAGAGATCTACAAAATTCTTTCGCTTGCTGATAGATTGAAGGCAATGAAAGTTCCAGAGATCTCAGGAGAACTAATGAACAATAGAGAACTGCAGGAACTTGAGGAGTTTATCTACGGGCAGAGCTCAGTTATTCAAGAGTCTGCTCCAGACATAACCGATAAAGATATGGCAGAAATTGTAGATCCTGAAACCCCAATAGAGAAGCCAGGAGTAATAGTCATAGGATCTCATCCAACCCTGATCGAAAGAAACGAGAACCTGCTGGATGTATTCCGGGAGGAACAAGGCCTTGGAACAGTTTCCGAGATAAAAGACGAATATGAGAACTTTATCTACGGCGAGGCCCAGGATCTCGTTGACTCAGAAGTTGACAAAGAAGAAATTCTTGACTTAATGACTGAAGAAGATATAGAAGCCATTTACCCAGCAGAAGCCCTTGAAAACTATTACAGGCCAGTTGTGGAGGCCTCAGAGGACTCTGATAACTTTTTGTTTGAGATTAACGGCAAAGGAGTAGAGAGGCAGTTCCCTTCTGTATTCTGGTCGATGATCGATGAGAATGCTTTTGGCTCAGATGCTCACAGGCCCGAAGAGCAGCCATCAAGAAGCAGAGAGTATTCAAAGAATTCCAGCCACGATAGAGATACAAAGCTGTTAGCGGAGAAATGGATTGAGATGCTTGAGAAAGCTAGATAATATTGTCACTGAGCTTGGAACCTGAGCCCTCCACGCCGAGGCCCTCCATATTCTTCTCGCTGCATTCATCGAACATGTTCAGCATGTCCAGAAATAGATCTGCGAACTGCTGGCCTTCTTCCGTCAGAGAAAGTATTTTTTTCCTTCCCTGCTTCTCGCTCTCAACCAGGCCTTCCTCTTCAAGCTGTGAGATTATCTTCACTGCGTGTGCATAAGTTGTGTCGATTCTGCGGGAGATTATGCTGCCGTAAATCTCGCTGTGAGCTCTTCTGATTGTTACCAGTGTCATTACCGGCTTTTCGTTGAGGAAAAGTTTCTTGACGTCGGAGCTCATTTTTTCTACTCTCTGGCTTGGATCAGGTCAAGAGCAGTAGCATCTTCATTCAGTTCCTGGGTCTCTTCCTGGTGCTTCCGTGAAGTACCCAGCGAAATGGAAAACACGTTTTCAGCTCCTCTCTTCTTCAGAGTTGAGGCGCCGTTGAGCATGGAAACACCGCTTAAGACGATATTGTCAACAAGTATAACATTTTTTCCTTCCAGATCCTGAAGAACCTCTAGAGATCCTTCAAGATTAACTACCTTGGCCTTTTCCTTTTCTATTTCATGATTTTGACTTACAGTTTCAGTTCTCCTGATAACCTGTTCAACAGGAATACCAACGTCTCCTGCTACATCCAGCACAAGACTCATCATATGCGTATTAAGAGTGCCCTCAGCATGAGCAGGATACAGCGTGATCATATCCCAGTCAAGACCATCTTCAGAAAACAACTTCCTGAAAACAGCACCTAGATCCTCTCTAAACCTTTTTTCAATCTCCTTATCGCCATAGGTATAGAACCATACCTGCTTCCGGGAGAAATCATCCTCTCCATGAGAATCCCTGTCATAATAATCCAGGGCCACTAGTGGCACATTTTCTTCGTAATATCTGGACTTTAGCATCCTAAATTTTGGCTTAGTCATGTCAATAGTTTCTTAACGACTCTATTTAACTAAAGCTATCCTCTAATGTACTAATATACTCCAGTACAATATTTAGACACATGCAACTTCAAGCTAGCGCTATTTTTCATAACTAGAATTTTTTAAGGTCTGAGGCCCAGTAGCCATCATCTACCGATACCACAAAAGAGGGCGTTTCAAGACAGTAAATTCTATCAAATAAGTTTTCTAGCATTCCGTAGGCCGTCGATGAGATAAAAGGCGCTGCAAGAGTTAACTGTGAAGAACCGTTTTTGATGCAGGAACCTGCAGCCGCTGCCGATCTCATACCAGAAGAAACCCCATCATTCAGAACCAGGATATTTTCTCCTTTTACCTGCGGCATTCCCTCATAACCTGCCTGCCGGGCCTTTTCAACTATCTCTTTTCTCGTGCACTCTGCCTGATCGCTAATATACTCTGGAGAAATCATAAACTCTCTCACCATTGCATCATTCAACCACAGAGTACCATCCTGACAGACAGCACCGTAAGTAGGCCCATTCAGTCCTTTAGACAGCTCTGTACAGAAAAGAGGAGAAATCCCCAGATTCAGCTTGTCAGCTACTTTTTCAGCTACCGGAAGGCCTGTAAAAGAATTAACTATCACTCTGTCAAAATCAGGGTTCTTGGCCTCCAGATAATTTACCATCATTTCCGCTGCATGATCTCGGTCTCGAAACATATCTGAAAGGTTGCCGTCGACAACTTAAGCCGAATTTTATTGAATTTTAACTGCATTAAGTAGCTCAGATCAGAACATATCTGAACCGACACAACCGTCCGGAAACATACACTGTTCTGTAGGTCTCATTTAAAATCCTCGGTCAGATACTAAAAATACAGAAACAGGAACCAGATACAAGTTTTAGCTTACAGCATCCTGTTTATTCTCTTAACTAGCTATAAGACTTGAACAGCGATTTCTTACAATCTACAATAATAATGGTTTAATTAAAGGATCAACCATTGGTCTAATACCCAAAAGACTAAGAAAACCATTTAATATTGTAAATAATGTAAAAATCAGATAGAAAAATGCTTACGGAGGGGATTAACATGGATGGAAACTCCAAAATGTTTGAAGTCGAACTCATGGCCTTGAAAGAGGAAAAACTGGAAATAAGAAACAGCCAGCTAAAGGCCTTAACAGCAATTTAGCTGTTAATCTTCTTTTTTATCATCAAGAGCTCCCAGGAGTTCGCTTCCACGGCCTTCTGGTATCCTGGATGAAATTAAATTATCCATGTAGAAGCAGCAGCCGATAACCCTGCCATCAAACTCTATTGCAACATATCCTTTCTCATCAAGCTCTCTTTCAATCATCTGGCCGTTAAGCAAATCGCGAAACTCCTCTTCACTAACAGCAACCTTATTCTTGCTTATTTCATCCTGCAACAGCTGTAAAAGATAGGTTGTAGGCTTTAAACCAATATCCATTACTCTAACGGCCCGAATACCCTTAGTCTCAGTTTCATAACCCGATTCTTCTTCAGAACAGAGCCATATATCACCAGAAATTTCTTTCAGCTGTAGGCCTTCAAGATCTTCTTGATTTACGCCAAATCTTTCCTCCATGTACTCTATGGCACTCTCAGTGTTTTCTGAATTTGGCAACGAAGATCACCCCCGAATTAACGTGATGCGGATAAACTCTGACTGTTTTGCTCATTTCGGACCCGTAATCTTTTTCCTGAAACTCTTCTACTCCTCTAACATGTTCGATATCCGTTTCAATACTTTCAAGCTCCAGTTCGGTCTCCTCAACTGCTCTCTTAACTACAGCTTCATTTTCAAGAGGGCTTATAGTGCATGTGGAGTAAACTACTGTTCCTTCTTCTTTAACCATCTGTGAGGCCTTTTCCAGTATGTGAAACTGCAGGTTCGATAGATCCTCAGAGTCTCCCTCATCTATGGCAGTAAATGTTTCGTAGAATCTGTCACCTTCACCGCTGCAGGGTGCATCAACCAGTATCCTGTCGAACTCTTCTCCAGGCAGTCTTCGGGCATCGTAATTTGTGGCCTCAACAATGGCAGACCCTGTTCTGTAGACATTTGCATGAAGGCTCTTCATTCTCTGACCTGATTCATCATTCGCTACTACAAGGCCTTTGTTATCCATTTCTGCTGCTATCTGAGTGGTTTTTCCTCCTGGCGCAGCGCACATGTCGAGTATTTTTTCTCCTGGCCCTGGGTCGAGCACTGTTACAGGGAGGGCTGCTGATTCTTCCTGTACGTAGTATTCTCCCATCCAGTGGAGAACTGATTTTCCAGGAGACTCTGTGTCCAGTCTGTAGATTCCTTCAGCCCAGTCAACCTCTTCAAAATCGAATCTTTCAGCCAGTTTTTCCTCAAAATCCTCTCTGGCCTTTAGAGGGTTTTTTCTGACAGCATTCACGGGATGCTTATCTCTTTCCGCCTCGAAGGCCTCCCAGTCATCTATGATAGGTTTGTACTTTTCCATGTAGAGCTGTTGGTTGCGAAGTTTTTTAGAATAGTTTACAGCCTCTCAGATAGATTTACTGTATAATCTGCTGAGAGCCATGCTTTGGTTGCGAAACCAGCTATTCTGAATATTTCACAGGGAAGTTTTCAAATTCTTGTTCGTTGACTGTCGAACAATAGAAGAAGTTTTTTAACTTGAGGGCTGTTCAAGTCTGTATTATGAAACGTAAACTAGTATTCGCAGCGTTTTTAATGATTTTATTTGGTTCTGTAGCATACTCTGCTACGGATTACACCGAGGATTTTAAAATACAGCTTGAGTCCACTGAACAGCTGGGTGATTATGAATTGCGGTTTTTCACATCCGAGGCACAGAATGGTTCTGCAACGCTGCAGTATGTAGACATTGAAGGAGATCAGAGCGTTATCAAGGGCCATTTGCGCGGCGAAGAGCTACGTAATTCTGTTGGGGAGAGGGTTGAAGTCGATGAGAATTTTTCCTTCACAGTAAAGGATGTCAATTTCGTGGAGGAGTACGTTGAGCTTGAGGTAACGACTTCTCGAGACGCTTTTGCCTCCTCAGAACTCAGTTCAGATCTTCCTCAGAGAATACTTATATCGCAGGACGGTACAGAAACAGTCTCGGTACAGCTGGAGAACACCGGTGTAGTGAACCAGACATTCAATCTCAGCAGCAAGGCCTCTCCCGGTATATCCACCAGGTTCAGCTACCAGGGCTTCAACGTTTCAAACATCTTTGTTCCGTCGGGAGAGGAAAAAACTATCAACACTAGGATCGAGGCAGCTGAGGAAACTGATATAGGCCTTCAAAATCTTACTATTGTGGCGGATAGCGGTCAGACTAGGGCAGATGAAAGACTTCTGTTGTCAATAATTGAGAGGCAGGAAAGTGAGGAAGAGATCTCACGTATGAGTCTTAATCTGGCAGAGCAGTACAAGAGAACAAGTCCAGGAGAGGAACTTACTGTACCTGTCACAGTTAGAAACAGTGGCCGCACTACACTAGATAATGTGAACATAACTGTGGAAGGTCCTGAAGGCTGGGAGTCAGAGATAAGGCCTAGTGAAATCAGCAGCATGGAGAGATTTCGCAGTTCGCGCGTTACAGTCACTATAAATCCGCCAGCTAATGTAGAATCCGGAGACTACTTTGTTGATGTCAGCGCCTCCTCCGATCAGGTTGGCGTAGAGGAGCCAGAAAGATTAAGAGTTAACATATCTGAGAAAAGCGGGCTACGCTACGTTGGGGTTGGTCTGATGGCCTTCAGCCTCCTAGCTCTTGTACTAGTTTACAGGAGATTTGGCAGGAGGTGAGAAATCTTGATACTTGAACTTGATGAAGTCAGGAAAAGCTACGGAGAACATGAGGTGCTGAAAGGAGTCAACCTGGAAGTAGAGAAGGGAGAAATATACGGCTTGCTCGGACCCAACGGCGCAGGAAAGACCACTCTCTTCCAAACAGTTATGGGCCTACTGAAGCCTGATAGCGGAAGTATTAAAGTGAAGGACAGGCCTCACGACCAGGGAAAAGAGATCAAGAGAATGATCGGATACTTGCCTTCAGATATCAGCTTCTACGATGACATGTCTGCAAGAGCGAACTTGGAGTATTTCGCAAATCTCGCTGATAGAGATCCTGACATCGACGAGCTACTTGAGCTAGTAGATCTTACTGGCGACCAGGATAGAAAAGTAGGCGAGTTCTCTACAGGTATGAAGAAAAGACTGGGGATTGCACAGGCCCTTCTGAAAGATCCAGAACTGGCTATATTTGATGAACCAACTACAGGCCTCGATCCAGAAGGAAAAAACAGGTTCAGAAAACACGTTGAAAAGATTAATAGAGAGAAAGATACGACAGTCATTATTTCCTCGCATATAACAGGTGAAATCTCTCCTCTATGCGATAGATTTGGCATACTGAATGAGGGCGTTATCAAGGCTTCGGGTACGAAGGACGAACTGAGCAGAAAAGCAGGCACCAGTCTTGAGATAGAACTGGAGGCCAAGAACCCTGATAAAGCAGAGAAAGTTGTCAAAAGCCTTGTAGATAGTTACAGCAGAGATGAAGACGTATTTGAAATTTATTCAGATAGAGATAGATCCAGTATTCTTAAGCACCTCGTAGATAACGGTGTTAAGGTCAAAAGCTTCGAGTTAAAGGAGTCTACGCTCGAATCAACATACCTTGAACTAACGGAGGCAGACCGATAAAATGGGATCTATGTGGGATATCGGAAGGAAAGAACTAGAGGATAGCTTCTCCAGTCGAAGATTTATAGCAGTTATAGGCCTTTTCGTGATCCTATCTCTGGCCTCGGTCTACATGGGTGTGCAGAACTATCAGCAACAGGTAGATAACTTCGGCGGTGGCGGAATCTACGGTAGCGCACCCGAGCTCCCTACGCTTATCGATATATTCACGCCGCTTTTCAACTTCAACATGCCACTGACGGCAGGGATTCTCGGCCTGTTGCTTAGCTATGACTATATTTCACGTGAAAGAGAAGAAGGAACCATAGAACTACTTTTATCGTATCCACTGTACCGAGATGAGATAATTAATGGAAAACTAGTCTCCGGAATATTCACAGTGGCCTTATCGCTACTGGCAGCATTTACAATTTCATCAGGCCTTGCAATCTATATGACAGGGCTTGTACCAGGCATAGAAGCAGTTTCACGGTTATCAATGATCTGGCTGGGAACAGTAGTATACATCACGTTCTTCCTCGGCCTTGGAACGCTACTGTCAACCCTCTTCAGTTCTCGTTGGCGTTCGCTTGCTACAGGAATCTTCCTGCTACTATTTTTCATCGGCACGCCGTTTATCACCGGTATAGCAGCCGACCACATCTACGAATATAATCCAGGCCAGCAACCGGCACCAGGAAATCCTGGTATTGCCAGCGGTAGAGCAGTTAGTGGGGGAACAGCTGTAGAAAGAGGTATAGCAGTTGACCGACCTTCAATCGATGATGGAAACTCAGGGCCAAGCAGAGAGGAGATAGAGGCGAAGAAAGAACGTTTCGTATCAACAGTATCTCGAGTATCTCCTTCGGCAAGTTATCAGAACTACGTCAACACCATGATAGGAGAGCAAAATGAGGAAGGCCTTGAACCGACTTTCAGCGAAAGCCTATCCTCGTCCTTTGGCTACATAATATACCTGATAAGCCAGACTTCACTAGTGCTCACAGCAGCCTACGGAGTATTCCTTCGACAGGATCTCTAGAAATCCGTGAACTTTTTCTGCCCGGACTCCTCTTTCCCAAAGGCCTTTCTCAGGTCTTTCTCAAGTTCAGGGCCTTTGCTTCTGTCGTAGAGGGTTGCTGCGGGATGGTATACCGGCATTATCTTCTGGCCTTCACGTGTGAATACTCTGCCGTGGATCTTGCTGATTCCTTTTGAGGTGTCCAGCATGTGTTTTGATGCAAAGTTTCCAAGTGTTACGATCATGTCCGGTGCAACATTCTCTATCTCCTGTTCAAGCAGCGGTGCCCAGGCCTCTATCTCATCGCTTCTCGGATCTCTGTTGTCTGGAGGTCTTATTTTCACAAGGTTTGTAATGTAGATTTCTTCTCTTTCCACATCGATATCGTGCAGTATGTCGTTCATTCTTTCTCCTGCTCTGCCGACGAATGGCTCTCCTTCCTCTACTTCGTTGGCGCCAGGGGCCTCTCCTATCATCATTACTTTTGCATCTTCAGGGCCTACTGCGGGCACGAATCTTTTTTCGTTCCAGTAGTTGGGGTGCAGGGTTTCGAAGAAATCCGAGTATTTCTCTCTGAATTCGTCGCTCATATCTAGCTTTGAGAGGTTAAGCTATTTTTATTTTGCAGGGCCTGGAATGATTTGAGTTATAAGTTTCGCAGGGCAAACATTGGATATGTCAGTTGTTGTATATGCTCTCGGCGGATTCGTACTTTTACTGGTCCTGATGACCGTTTATTACTACAACAGGATTGTCAAACTGGAGAACCGTGTGGACAATGCGTGGGCCCAGATTGATGTCCAGTTGAAGAAGAGAGCAGATCTTGTTCCAAACCTTGTAGAGACCGTTGAAGGCTACATGGAGCACGAAAGAGATGTAATGGACAAAGTTTCCGAGTCCAGAGAAAAAATGATGAACGCACAGAGTCCGGCGGAAGAAGCAGAGGCAGGGAATGAGATGGGACAGGCCCTGAAAAGTCTCTTCGCAGTTGCAGAGGATTATCCGGATCTGAAGGCCTCTCAGAACTTTAGAGAGCTACAGGAAGAACTTGCAAGAATCGAAAATAAGATTGCATACGCCAGGCAGCATTACAATGACTCGATTATGACTTTCAACAACGCAATCGAAACTTTCCCAGCAGTAGTATTTGCAAACATGTTTGGAAAGGCCGAGAAAGATCAGCTTGAGATTGAAACTGCTGACAAAGAGATTCCTGAAGTAGACTTCAGCGGAGACGAAAAATAAAGGCCTGATCGCTATGATGCTGGAAGATCAGATCGCCTGGAACCGCAGAAAAAGTTACTTGCTTCTTTTTATAGTTCCAGTTATTCTTCTGGCCCTGATTTTTGTATCAGGAAGTATTTTTGTGCCGCGGGCCTCACCGTTCCTGATACTGGCTGCAGGTTCCGGTATCTCAGTTTTGTACGTGCTTTTTTCGTATTTCAAGAGCGATGAAATGATTTTATCGGTTGTAGGAGCCGAACCAGCTGACAGAGAGAAACACGACCAGCTCTATGACTTGATGGAGGGCCTGACTATTTCCTCAGGGATGGAGATGCCGGAGCTGTATGTTCAGGATAAACCCGGCATCAATGCTTTTGCCACCGGCCGCAAGCCCGAGGATGGAAAAGTATGTGTGACTGCCGGCGCACTTGAGAAGCTTGATCAGGACGAGCTGGAAGGTGTTCTGGCCCACGAACTGGCCCACATTCAGAACTACGACATACTGTTTATGACTGTTGCTGTTGCCTTGATCGGTGTAATCAGTATTTTAAGCGAGCTGCTTCTTCACAGCATGTACTTTGGTGGAGACGATAACTCTCCACCATGGCTTGTGGTCGCAGGTTTTGCACTGGCCATACTGGCCCCTATCTCCGCGAGAATGGTACAGCTGGCTATGAGCCGTAAAAGAGAATACCTTGCTGATGCATCTGGAGCGCAGATGACACGTTATCCTGAAGGCCTTGCATCAGCTCTGGAGAAAATACAGAATGAAAACTCATCTATGAAGGTTAACAAGGCAGTCAGCCATCTTTACTTCTCCAATCCTCTCGGCAACAAAAAGAACTTTTTCTCGACTCACCCTCCGCTAGAGCAGAGGATTGAAAGATTGCGGAACATGTAGAAACGAACTTAGTCAAGCCATTCTTCAGCCCAGGCCTCAATCTCCTCAAATACCGGACAAAGAGATTTTCCAGCCTCCGTCAGCGAGTAGTAAGATGCAACAGGATTACCATCCTCCACTCTTTTCTCTACAAGGCCTTCTTCACGAAGATTCTCCAGTACACGTGAAAGAGTTCTTGAGGAGGCCTCTGTCGATCTTTTCAGTTCATTGAATCTTTTTTCTCCATTCTGGAGGTCGTTCAGTATTATCAGTTTCCATTTGGAGCCTATCATGTCGAAGGATTCTATGATTGAGCATGGGCCTTTCTTCTGTTTCTGCATGGTGTAGTTACATCTGTGTACCTTGGCTCTTTTTAATGGTTCGTTTTCAAACCAGATAACATTATGACATCGCAGGAACTGAATGAGTTAAGGAGTGAAGCTGAAGAAAATCGGGGACCAGGCCACGAAATTGAGCCTCTGCTATATCAGAGGTGGAGCCCTAGAAGTATAGGAACCGATATGACCGAGGAAGATCTTGAAGCTCTTTTCGAGGCTGCTAGATGGGCGCCTTCAAGCTACAATAATCAGAGCTGGAGGTTTATCTACGCAACACACGAGGACAGTGAGTTTGAAGATTTCGTAGATCTTATGGGAGATTTCAACACAGAATGGGCTGGCAAAGCTTTTGCACTGGTTGTAATTGCTTCAAAAACAACTTTTGACCACAACGGAGAAGAATCAATAACTCATTCGTTCGATACCGGTGCCGCATGGCAAAATCTCGCTCTCGAAGCCACGAGAAGAGGCCTAGTAGCTCACGGCATGCAGGGGTTCGATTATTCTAAGGCCCGAGAAAAACTTTCAATACCAGAAGAATTTGATGTAGAGGCCATGATCGCCATAGGATCAAAAGAAGACGAGGAAGACGTTGATGAAGATGCACAGGTAGAGCCGAACGGAAGAAAATCCCTTGATGAAATAAGATCAAAAGGAAGTTTTGACTTCTGAAAAAAGGTGATAGAAATATGAAACCAGAAGTCTGGGGCCTACATCATTTCACAGCAATCGCCGGAGACCCGACTGAAAATGCCAAGTTCTACGTTAATACTCTAGGCCTGAGAATGGTCAAGAAGACTGTAAATCACGATGCCCCGGAAATGTATCATCTTTTCTACGGAGATAGAGAAGGTTCTCCCGGCACAAGCGTGACATTTTTCCCCGGTATGGCAGAGCAGAAAGGGAAGGCAGGCGCAGGAATGATCACAGAGCTAGGCCTCAGAATACCGGAGAACTCAGTTAGTTACTGGAAAGAAAGACTGGAAGACGAAAAAGTAGATTTCGAGGAGAAGAACTGGCATGGAAAGGAAACACTGAGTTTTGAGGATCCTGACGGCCTCTCACTCAGACTTGTTCCTGAAGATAATGAGGAGTACAAGACCTGGGAAGACAGCACAGTACCTGAAAAAAACCAGATTCAGGGCATGTATCACGTAACTGTACAGGCCCATGATTCAGAGGATCTGGAGAAAGTTCTTGATATCATGAATCTTGAGAAGGAAGAAGAGTTTGAGAACAAGTTCTTCAGGGCTGAAGACGGTTCTGGTGTAGAAATAATCGAGTCAGCGGAGCATGGAAGAATGGGCCGTGGAAGCGTGCACCACACGGCCTTCAAAGCTGCCGAGTCAGAGGAAGAGCTTGAAAACTGGCGGGATCAGCTTATCAGAATAGGATTAAGGCCTTCACCTGTTATCAGCAGGAAATACTTTTCCTCCATTTACTGTCGTATGCCTACAGGAGTTCTATTCGAGTTTTCAACGATGGGACCAGGCTATACTGCAGATGAATCAGTTGAAGAACTAGGCTCTAACTTTGTACTGCCGGAAGAACTTCAGGATAGAAGAGAGCAGATTCTCGAAAACCTTCCTGAGTTCAGAGAGGAGGAGATCAACCAGTGAGCCAGAGGATCCACGAGGATCAGCCTGTTCAATCTGCAGGATTAAATCTTGAGGAAGCGGAACGTGCAGTAATTATGCTGCATGGAAGAGGGGCTTCAGCAGGAGGCATGATCCGGATGTCGGAAAAACTGCCGGAAGCTGCTTATCTTGCACCGCAGGCCTCAAAGAGAACATGGTATCCACGAAGTTTTCTGGAGCCAAGAGAGAAAAACCAGCCACATCTTGACTCCGCGTTAAATACTGTAGATCACCTTGTGGAAAAGGCCTCTGAAGAAGTTGGAACGGAGAACGTTGTTCTTCTAGGTTTCTCCCAGGGAGCCTGTCTTGCCTCCGAGTACGCAGCTTCCAACCCGGAAAAGTACGGAGGCATAATACTGTTCAGCGGAGGCCTTATCGGCGAGGAAGTCGGAGAGTTCTCAGGAGACATGGAGAGTACTCGAGTATTCATCGGGTGCGCTGACAACGATCCTCATATCCCTCTGGAAAGGGTTGAGAAAACAGAAGAAATCTTCAACTCTCTGAATGCTGACGTCGAGAAATACATTATGCAGGGCTCGCATCACGGTATTGTGGATCACGAAATCGAGAAGGCCTCCGAAATCATCAAGTGAAAAAGAGCTTCTGTATTTAAGTTCTCGGCAACCATCTAAACTATGATAGCAGGCCATTTCCTCCTTGCCTTCACACTGGCAGGTGCTATAGCAGTAGCACTGGGCTATGAGAAAGACAAGGCCCTGTATCTAGCAGTTTTCGCCGGTGGCTTCTCCATTATACCAGATGTCGACATGATCTACGGGATAAAAGGAGTAGTTCTCGCGCTTGAATCAGGGCCCGGAGGATTTCCCGGCACTTTCTGGACAGTTTCAAACCGAGTGCACAGAGGCCTCAGCCACAGCCTTGTAACAGGTCTTGCAGCCTCTATAGGTTTCACAGCTTACTTTATACGAAATAAAATATCTGTGGCATCAGCTGTGACAGGCCTTCTTGTAGCCACTGCCTTTGTCTTCGAGGACTTTGTCGGAGCAGTTGTCATGCTAGCATTCTCTGTCATAGGCCTTGCACTGGCGGAAAAAGCCCAGGGAAAAATGAGTAGCAAAGAGTTTTTCTCAATAGCCAGCCTAGGCCTTCTCTCACATCCTTTCGGAGATTTCTTTACAGGAACTCCACCAGAGCTGTTCTTCCCTCTGACAAACGCAGTTAAAGAGTCGAGAATTGTCCTAAATCAGGATCCAGTGCTTAACTTGCTCTCAATCTTCGGCCTTGAACTCTCTCTAGGGCTTTCAGCATTGATACTTGGACTTTACCTGAAAGAAATACCTGTAAAAGAGAAAATCTCTCCTCTAGTAGCTCTGGGAGGCCTTTACGGTTTTGCCTTCTATCTGATTCCTGCCCCCACGCTGGCAGCGTCGTATTCTTTCGTATTCTCCATCCTGGGGTACGGAGTTGTTGTACCTGCGTACCACTTCAAGAGCATGAAGAAAGATATTGAGGACTTACTTACAGTAGGCCTGAACTATGTTTTAACTATCGCAGTGGCGCTGGCCACATATATATTGATCTACGTAGTGGCCTAGAAAGATTTCTCTACATCCATTAGTTTAATTTTAATACCTCCTCTATTTCCATCATATGACAATTGACTGGGTAAACTTGGATGACGATGAGGATGTTCTCTGGCAGGGCCAGCCCCGCATAAAAAGCATTCTACCGGCCGTAATCATGGGGATTCCTTTCATACCGGTGCTCGGGCTTGGATTTCTGATAATGGCCGGTGCCTATTACAGCGTGAAAAACACTTACTTCGTGGTAACGGATCAAGGCCTTTACAGGAAGTCAGGTGTTCTTTCAAGAAATGTTCAGAAGATAGGATTTGACAAAGTTCAGAACATCAGTTTCTCTCAGGGAATTTTCGGCAGCTACTTCGATTATGGAAATATTGAGATTTCTACGGCCGGTGGCCAGGGAGTTGAAATGCGGTTTAACAGCATTCAGCAGCCAAGAGAGGTTGAGG
Source organism: Candidatus Nanohalovita haloferacivicina (assembly GCF_029232205.1). Taxonomy (GTDB): domain Archaea; phylum Nanohalarchaeota; class Nanosalinia; order Nanosalinales; family Nanosalinaceae; genus Nanohalovita; species Nanohalovita haloferacivicina. Next base: position 689,279 of record NZ_CP107255.1, read on the forward strand.
AAATAGTTAACAGCCGTTTGAAGCAGGAGAAAAAAGTTGAATACTCTGAAGGTGATAAAAATCTTGAATTACAGGAGCTCAGAGAAATCAGAAAACTCCTGGAAAGCATAGATAGCAAGATGGAATAAGAAGCAGGGCCTGATACATCAGGAATAGATCTTTAACCTGTTCTGAACATAGTGAATCTATGAACATCAGTATCGACAAAACAGAGAAAGATCCTGTCGAAAACAGAAAAACAGAACTTGTGGAGAGAAAAGGCCTGGGCCACCCGGACAGCATCAGCGATGGAATAGCGGAGAAAGTTTCCCGCGAGCTTTCCAGAGAGTACAGGGAGAGATTCGGCCATATCCTCCACCACAACACCGATGAAGTACAGCTGGTGGCAGGAGAATCAAATCCAGAGTTCGGGGGCGCGGATTCCCCGGAGGAATCTGCTCAGAGCACCAATCTCTCAGAGAACGGTGCAGGTGGAGAAGTAATTGAACCAATATACATTCTTCTGACAGGCCGAGCGACAAGAGAATTTGAAGGAGAGGAAATACCTGTAGACAGAATCGCTCTAGAAGCGGCAAAAGAATACATCAACGAAAACTTCAAGGCCCTCGGCACATCACAAGTAGAAATTGAATCAAGGATTGGAGAAACCTCAACAGATCTTGCCGCAGTGTACGAAAGAGAGGAAAGATTCTCTAATGACACCAGCTTTGGAGTAGGCCATGCACCGCTCTCATCAGCCGAAAAAACCGTTAAACAGGTAGAGAAAAAGGTTAGAGGCCTGGAAAGATGTGGAGAAGACGTCAAAGTTATGGGCCTCCGACAGCAAGACAAAATAACAATCACAGTTGCAGCCCCAGCCATCTCATCAAGAACAGAATCAATGGAAGAATACAGAGAACACCTGGAAGATGTAGAAAAAGTAGCTGAACAAGTTGCCGAAGAAAACGGCCTCGAACCAGAAGTACATGTAAACACAGCCGACGATCTCGAAAAAGAGGAGATCTACTTGACAGTTACAGGTACCTCGGCCGAAATGGGCGACGATGGGTCAGTAGGCAGAGGAAACAGAGTAAATGGCCTGATAACACCTCACAGATCCATGAGCATGGAGGCCGCATCTGGCAAAAACCCTGTCACACACGTAGGAAAAATCTACAACCTTCTGTCAAGGGAAATAGCAAAAGAAATTCACGGAAAAACCGGCCACTACGCACAGGTAAAACTCCTCTCACAGATAGGAGGCCCAATAAAAGACCCGCAACTGGTAGAAGTAGAGTCATCAGCTGAAGAAAAAGACATAGAACAGATAGTGTCAAGAAAGCTAGAGGAAATAGACTCAATCACTGAAAAATGTGTTAAAGGAGATATCAGCACATTCTAGTGCTTTATAGCGGCCAGGTGATTCTGCAACCATTTTAATCCTCAGCGACATCAATATGTTATGGAGCTGAGACACTTCTTCTACTTTATAACCATTTTATTTGTCTTCAGCACCTTGTCTACAGCTTCCGGCCCCCAGTCCTACTACAGCTTTAATTCAGAGCAGCTAAATATTCAAGATACCTACAGCAACAATAATATTCAAGGCCTTGCTTCCAGCTTACGTTTTGATGGAGAAGATGACCACATACAGGTTCCTTACTCTGAAAGCATGGATATAAAAGATGAACTGACTATCGCCGGATGGGTTTACCTAGAAAAACACCCTGATCAAACCTCCAACAACGATTACCGACTTATATTCGGCAGATCAAACGGCTACGATCCATACGGCCTCTTACTGGAGGAAAGCTCCACAGGCCTTGTAGGAAGCACATTCTTCAACGGCAGCAGACAGTACGTAGCAGGAGGCATAGATCCAGCTGAAATGGTAGATCAATGGAGCCACGTCGCATTTACGTACGATGCAAATACTGGAAACGGAACAATCTACCTTAACGGATCGATACTAGGCACTGGAATATACGAAACAGGCCAGTTCGATACCTCGACCAAAAACATCCAGTTCACAGAACCAGGCGGGCCTAATGGACACACCTGGAACGGAAAAATGTCGGACATGCGACTTTACAACCGGTCCCTCTCCACAACCGAGATAAACCAGCTTTACGGAGGAAAAAATGTCGAGCAGGACCTGGTTTCCTACTGGCCCATGTTTAACAAAAAAGGGAAAGTATACGACGTAACCGGGCCTAATGACGGTTTCTGGCAGTCATCTTCAACCTCGGGGATACTCAACTTTGATGGTTTTGTGAATGGCTCTTTCAAGGACGGGTCGGAGAAAAATAATCACGGCCTGTACACAGACATGATAGAAGGATCTTTCAGCGGCGCAAACGACGGGACGCTGGATGGGGGACAGAGAACAGGTAGCTTTGATGGCAAAGCCGTAGAATTCAATGGGGCCGGAGATATCGACGTGCCGAACAGTGCCTCGCTGAATTTCAAGGATACAGGCTTCAGTATTTCAGCCTGGTTCAAAACAAACAGCACAAGCATGACTGGATCCTGCTGCCTTTCACACACTATGATTGAGAAGTACGGTAGCGGCCAGGGATACATGCTAGGCATAGCCTACGGAGATACAATCTACGCATCATTTTTCGATGATACTGGGGGAAAATTTGATCCAAGAGCCACACCTCCTTCAGACTTCAAAGACAACAAATGGCATCATGTCGTAGGTGTGAACAACGGTACACACGCCATGCTATACTATGATGGTAGTTTACTTGATACACAGACAGCGAAAAAGACCGACTACAGCAACTCGGACAGTTTAAGAATAGGGAGCGGTTTCAACGGAACAATAGACAACGTCAAAATCTACGATAATGCCTTGGACAAATACCAGGTTAAAGACCTATACAAAGACAGAAGAGAGTTATATGCACAGCAAAAAGCTGAATACAAATTTGAGGGATCCGGGACATCAATTAAAGACACATCCATGATTCAACCTGGCGTATCTGGAGAATCTCTCAGTATCGACGGCGTAAACGACCAAGTCACATTCCCAGAGAACAATGAAATAAACAGATCAATGAACTCGGAAAACTGGACTATCAGCTTCTTCTTCAAACCAAGAGAGTCACTTATCGGAGGAGGCTGGTCTGACTTTATCAACATGCCAACCAAAAACAGCGGAATGTTCCGAATAGAACACAACAAAAACCTGGGAGATGGAATTATAGCCTACTGGTCAATAGACGATGGCACAAATGGCCACAACCCTGCTGACTACATATGCAGCTTCCGAAACCTGGATGAAACAAAATGGTATCATCTAGCAGTTACACTGGAAAGCTCAAATAAAGGAGCAAAATGCTTTGTAGACGGCAAACTCAGCGACGAAGAATCGGCCTCCGCAATGGCAGACCACGAAAAAATCAAGGGAAGCATCAACATTCTCTCAGACACCGGAAAAAGATACAATATAGACTCATTCAAGATCTTCAACACGACAATGAACAGCTCGGAAATACAGAAACTGAGCTATGGCCGAGAACCTTCACAAATTGAACTTAGAGACTTCTCCTTTGACTCCATGCAAAACGACACAGTATACGACACGTCCATGCTGGGACAGGGGAAGAATAGAAAAGGCCTCCACCTGAAAGAAGGCAATGGATACGCATACCTGCCCGATAGCTCAAGTCTATCGCCAAGCGACGAAGTAACAGTTGCTGCATGGATTAAACAGACAGGCACAGCCTCAAGCTCGTACCAGAGAATAACAGATAAAGGATCAGGCCTTACTTACTGGGTTCACGATGGAAATGGAGATACTTGCGTAAGGCTCTCAGCCACGGAATCAGGTGGGAGCGCGCAGACCTGTTTCAATACCAACATTCAGAAAGACAGATGGTACCATCTGGCATTCAGCTACGATTCCGACACCAACGAGACCAAACTTTACCTTAACGGCTCTCTATTTGGAACAAGCACATACTACACAGGCCCGATGTCAGGAAGCGGGTCAGCACTATCAATAGGAAACTCTGGAGGTTCAAGGCCCTGGATTGGAAAAATAGATGAGCTGAAAATTGAAAACGAGGAACTAACTGAAGAAGAAATATCAGACCTTTACAGAAGCGAGAAAGCAGGCCTTGCACAGGAAACTTCCGACCCCGACCCCTCAGACTTCAAATTCGAGAACGGGATCTTCGGCACAGACAGCCTGAGAATTAACTCAGTTGATTCAAGAGTCGAAGGAGAGATATTAAGGCCCGATAAAGGATTTACTGCCTCTTTCTGGGTGTGGAACAGCAACAACTGGGATGAAAACAGGACAATCTGGAAAGACAAAAACAATAGAATAAGGCTGAAATCATACAGAGAACGTGCAGTACTCGAATGGACGGATGGAAACGACATCTATGGACTGAAAAGCCATAAACTTGCATCAGAGAAATGGTATCGGTTTACTACAAGCTACAACAGAACAGAAAACAAATTCTACCTCTATATCGATGGTCGGAAGCAGGATATTCCTGTAAATTATTCTGGAGATATTGAAGTGATGGGAAGGCCTGTCTACACGTCCAGAACGCAAATATTTGGCGGTGATAAAAGAGAGAATTTTGAAGGCCGGATAGACGATGTATTCTTCTTCCGTGAAAGCATAGATCCTGAAATCAGGGATATAGTGCAACTACGATAGCAAATAGGAACGTTAAAATTATGGAGATTCCATTGTAAGTGTATGAAGTGGAGAAAATTACTGCTACCTTGCCCTAAATTTTTAACCACTTCACCATTCTCAAATAGTAAATTGGCCAGTTCAAACCATGAAAACAGATAGAAGAAACTGGAAAACCTTTTTAGCAGTAATATTTATCGCTTTTTCAGCAGTAGCTCTCTCAAACACAGACACCGGACAGATTACAGGCTCATTCACAGAAGCTAATCCTCTGACCGAGGCCTCTACAGTTGGAGGCTCAGAGGCCTCTGCAAACAGTTTAAACGATGACCTGCTGGCCTATTACCGGTTCGATAATCCCAAGATCTCGGAAGGATACAGCATTGAATTTGACGGCGTAGACGATGGAGTGAACTTCGGAGGCCCTATGCCAGACAACCAGGACTTCACATACGCCGCATGGTTCAGAATGGATGATAGCGATGGAGGCCAATTAATCGGTGCGAACGCTCCGTGCTGGACAAGCGCCAACCTTTTCGGCGACGCAGGAAACATGAGCTTCGCCATCAGACAGGGCTCTGGCGGAGAGTGCCCTGCATACACTACTTATCCAGTTTCAACAGGCGAATGGCATCAGGCCACAGGTGTAGCTGACACATCAACCGGAGAAATCAAACTGTATCTTGATGGCCAGCTTGTAGACAGTGATACAGGCTGGAACGGATCTATCGTAGGCGGTCTGGACGAAATAGGAATTGATGAATTTAACGGTCCGGAACAGGCCTTCACCGGAGAAATCACCAATGTCAGAGTGTACAACAGAACATTATCCTCAAATGAGGCCCAGAACCTTTATAGAGGAATACCTGTTTCAAGAGAGGGCCTGAGAAGATTTTACCGGTTCAACGAAGGGCCTGGAGAATGTGATGTAAGTACTCAGACCGCCTGCCTGAAAGATTATTCTCCTGTAGACTACTCAGCCACCCCCACAAACTTCAACGATAACAACTTTGACACTGGCAGCGGATGGCACAGCGACACACCTCTCAACACTCCGCTGATCGATGACCTATCAGGAAACAAGAGGGACGCGGCCTACATGTCTGGAATGAACGGCACTCTAGAGAACTTCGCCACCGAACCCTGGCATCAGACAGATAGTAGAACCGCATTGAACTTCTCAGCAGGAGGCCAGGGCTACGTAAATCTGGCACAGACAGACAGAATCAACCCTGTGATGGATTCATTCTCTATCTCGGTACTTCTGAAGGCCAACTTTTCCTCATCTGATAGCACCTACCCAACAGTATTCCAGACAACAGGAGACGGAAGCATAGGATACTGGGGCCGAGGAACAAGCGACTCCTACTTCAGAATCGACACAAATGAGACAGGAAGAGCAATAACATATTCATATCCCAACGCGATCGAAAACTACACACGAGTAACAGTGGTAGTCGACAGAGAAGAAGACATAGGCTACTTCTACAAGGACAACGAGCTTGTCGGTACCGACGCAGTAGCACCTGACGAAAAAATTGACGTATTCGCAAACAATATGAGAATGGGGTACGACGGTCCTGAAAACGCCAACATATCCCTAGACCAGTTCCTGTGGTGGAGAAAGGCCTTAACAACGGAGGAAAGAGAACAACTATTCAGCGGCGAAGTTCCAAAAGACCAGCTAGTTCTACAGTACGAATTCAACGAAGGAGACCTGAACAAGACATACAACACCGCAGGCCTCTCCAGAAAAGGAATACTGAACAGGAAAGGGTCAAAAAGAGGAACTATTCAGAGAGGGCCTGAAACAGTAGATGTTGGAAACAGCTTCACGGTCTCCGCCTGGAGCGATCTATCAGAGCTCGGAAGCGGAAGAAAACCTGCAAAATCATGCTACACTCTTAAACAGGAAAACCCGAGGACGGCCTCTGGATTTTACTGGATAAAACCTGGAGACACAAAATTCGAGGCCTACTGCGATATGGATCGGCGAGGCGGCGGATGGACAATGCTCATGAAGATTAAAGGCCAGAGCACCACATTTCAGTACGACGCTGCATACTGGGAGAACAACCAGTCACTGAACCTTGGAGAAGTCAACCCACGAGAAAACACCAACACCAAGCTACCGTCATACCACCTTCTCAACGTGACACAGATAAGAGGAGAATTCCCTGAAATAGGCCACAACATGAACGAAACTCTTTCGCAGGCCTCTACAGTCAAAAATCTGTTCTCCACCAAGAAAGTGCTGGGCCACGAAAACAGTTCTGGCAACGTAGGCCAGTACGGCGACTTCGACAAAGACGAGTTCGCATACCAGGACGGATACCAGGACTACGGATACAAACTCAATGGATGCAACAGTCGATCGCGTGTAAGGTGGGGATGGATATGGAACAACGAAGACGACGAGTGCGGAAGTTCAGATGCAGGGGCCGGCATAGGCCTCACAGGAGAAGGCCTTGCAGATCCACTTCAGTCAGGTAGTTGGGCCACCTGTTGCGCCAACACACCAACAGGCAAAACACAGAACGACGGCGATGGAGAAGGAGACTTCCCGAGAAGAGCAATTCTCTGGGCCCGAGAAGACAAACCATCAGACCAGTCAATCACCCGCACCAAGGACAACAACCTCTACACCATAGAAATATCCACAAAATCAGTTAAAGCAGAGATCAAAGGCCAGAGCCAGAACCAGACCATAAGATACACAGGTCCAGTACCACCCGGAAAATTCCACGTATCGCTGAAATATGGCAGCAGCAAGGCCTCACTATACATTGACGGAGAAAAAGTCAAAGAAAAATCAATGACTCTCACACTCCAAGACTACAATACAAAGAGCACAGGCCTGAAATACTCAGGAGAAGTAGATGAATACCGAATATATAACAGAAGTCTCAGTGACTCAGAAATACAGAAACTTTCTTTCCAGTAACTGAGTAATTAGCACCCATTCATCAGCCATTTATAGATTTGTAATATAGACCTTCTAGGGAAGGTATTTTGCAAAAGATAGTGAAACTTGGGGCGTTACTATTCTCACTTTTGATTATGCTCTCTTTTGCACCTTTTGCGCTCTACCAATTAAACCACTTCGGAATGGAAGCTGCTAGACTATATTCTGCCGGCATAGGAGCTGTTGGAACTCTTATCTTAGCTTTCCTTACATTTATGTCCTATATGAGGAGTGAAAGAGAGGATAGGAAACAAATGAAGCAAAATATAAGGCCTTTAGTGATCGATGAGATCTCTGATGTAATAATCCCTTGTATTGAGAAGGTCAAAAAGAATCAAGTAAACCTCAAGAGCAACGATATGGGTCTCCTATACATTGACTATGAGACTTTTAAGGAGTCTAAAACCGCTCACGCAGGCAACGCCCAACTATTAGTCCATAACATAGGTCTTGATAGTTCCGAAGAAGCAATTTATCGTAGATTCAAAGAAAGCAACCCTCAAATTTACTCAAAAATTAGTAAGCATGACGAACTATTGCTAAGATTAATCAGAATAGCCAATTCAATCTATGAAGATCTTGAGAGCAATCTAGAAGAAATTATTGAGTCCAATAATATCAAGAGTTCTTCAGGTGAACTGGTAGAACCCAAGGTTATCGCTGAGGTCTTGATTCAAGCAGATACTAAAATGGGAGACAAGTTTAGAAATAATGTTTGGGAACCTCACAGCGAAGAATTTATCTCCACTATAGCCAAAGCTGACTGCTCAGATAAATTTGACGAACTTGATACACTAAAAGAAGAATATCTCCAGTACCTAAACACTCTTAGGTCTGAACTTTCCAAAAATCAAAATGAGCTCATGTCGGAGTACTGGATATCTAAAGAAGACTTACAGAAAGATAAAAGAAGGCTTCAGAGACCTATTGACCACTACCACATCTAGCTAATTGCTCAAACCAACTGTGAACGTCTTCAAGAGAAAGAACTCAACTTGATAAGACATCCCGGCTCCAGGATTTGAACCTGGGACAAGTCGATCTACAGTCGACCGCTCTGCCAGACTGAGCTAAGCCGGGTAAAGTA